>JAJDIZ010000021.1 GCA_030266915.1 Ruminococcaceae bacterium OttesenSCG-928-D13
CGCCGCCTAATACTGATATATCCCAGAAAAACTACATTAGCATTTGGATGGAAGATAAAGCTATTGGGGTTTTGGATTTGATAGAAGGGTATCCCGAGAAAACCTCTGTCTGGATCAGCCTACTATTAGTACACGGCAGTTTGCATAGCAAAAAAATCGGAGGTAGCATAGTAAATGCGGTGCTAACCTCCGCTAAAAAAGTAGGGTATAGATCAATTCAATTGGGTGTGAATGAAAGCAATGTAAGAGGGTTAGCATTTTGGGAAAGATATGGATTTAATGTTTTTAGACAAAACCAAAGTGTTGTCATTATGGCAAAGCGCATAGTATAAGCCTACTGCGCAGTTATCTTTTATATCATCGATCCGACAAATTCCAATTTGACTTTGCATTATCCATATAATGCCCTTCATGGGAATAGGCTAATCCGATAAGATGGAATTATACGGAGGAAGTATCGTGAAAGCGAAGCTGCTTATTCAAGCGTGCACCAAGTTTATTGTGGGTTTGCTGCTGGCGGGCTTGCTTTTGTTCCTGCCCGCAGGCACATTTCGGTATTGGAACGCATGGCTATTCATCGCCACGTTGTTCATCCCTATGTTCATTGCCGGTATTGTGATGGTGTTCCTCAGTCCGCATCTGCTGGCAAAACGCTTGAAGGCTAAAGAGGACGAGGGTGCGCAAAAACAAGTTATCGCCCTGTCGGGGTTGATGTTCATCACAGGCTTCATTGTTGCAGGGTTGAACTTCCGCTTCGGTTGGCTGGCGATGCCGGCCTGGGCTGTAATTGCTGCGACCGTTGTCTTTTTACTTGCCTACCTGCTCTATGCGGAGGTGTTGCGCGAGAACGCATATCTTTCGCGGACAGTTGAGGTACAAGAGGGGCAAAAGGTTGTGGACACAGGCGTTTACGGCATCGTGCGGCATCCGATGTACTCAGCGACGCTGCTGCTATTTTTATCAATTCCGATTATACTTGGTTCGATGATCTCGTTTGTGGTATTCCTGCTATACCCCGTCCTGATAGTCAAACGCATCAGAAACGAGGAGGAAGTGCTGGAGCGGGGCTTGGAAGGGTATTCGGAATATAAACAGCGGGTCAGGTACAGGTTGATTCCGCTGGTTTGGTAAATTCCAGCTTATCTGTCTGTACTCATTTGGCAAATGGAGTGTCCGGGTATTATCCATATACCCAGAGATCAAATAAAAGTCACTTTCATTGCCTAACAGATACACAGGAAAAAAAGGGCCTTATGGAATGGTTTTTTGTCTTTTACCATAACCAGTTCCCGCAGGGCACGGGCTTTGCCATGTATGGCCCGGAGCACCTGTGCTTTCTGCTGGGCATCGCCATCACCATCGTGTTCGTCTGCGTCGTTTACCGGCGCGCGACGCCCGAAAAACAGGCACTGCTTTGCCGTGTCGTCGCCGGCACTTGCTTCGCGCTCGAAGCGGCCAAGCAGGTGGTTCTGCTGATTACCCTGCCATCCTACCCGGTGTCGCAGCTGACATTGCACCTGTGTGGCCTGGGCATCTTTGTGCAGATGGTGGATGCCTTTGTGCCGCGCTGGCGTAAGACCACCCGCGAAATACTGTACAGCCTCTCCCTGCCGGGGGCGGCAGCAGCTCTATTTTTTCCCGACTGGACCGCCTACCCACTGTTAAACTTTTACTGCCTGCAAAGCTTCATAATCCACGGTGTGCTGCTGTGCTATCCTATCATTCTGCTGGCCAGCCACCAGATGCGACCTAATTGGCGCAGGCTATGGCGCCCGGCGCTTTTCATTGTACTCATAGCGGGGCCCATTTTCCTGCTCAATCGGCGGCTGGGCACGAACTTCCTGTTCATCAATGGAGGCTCTGCCGGCAGCCCGCTGGAGGTGCTGGAAAACCTGATGGGTAACCCCGGCTATCTGGTGGGATATGTGGGCCTCGTGCTGGTGGTTTGGTTGCTCATGTACCTGCCCTTCATTATCACAGACGCATTCAAAACGAAACAGGGGAAACCCATTGGAGAATAGATGAAAAACAGCATTACGATGCTCACATTCACCATGGCCTTTGGCGAGGCCCGAGAAACCGTACATCCGGTCCTGCTTCGGGACGGCGCGGACACCATCCTCGTCGACTGCGGCTTTGTAGGCTCACTCCCCCTTATTGAGGCGGAGCTTGAAAAACATCATGTTCAGGCCGCTGACGTCACCGGAATCGTGCTCACCCACCAGGATCACGACCACATGGGTGCCGTCGCTGCATTTAAAGAGAAATACCCCGCCGTAAAAATCTATGCCTCTGAACAGGAAGAACCCTACATCTCCGGAAAACGCAAGTCCCTGCGGCTGGCACAAGCGGAGGAGCTGCAAAAGCGTCTACCGCCCGACCAGCAGGAGTTTGGTAGGGCCTTTTGTGCCATGCTGAAAGCAGTAGAGCCCGCCGAGATAGACACACTGCTGCACGACGGCGAGGAACTGGGCTGGTGCGGAGGCTGCCGGGTGGTGGCCACGCCGGGGCACACGCCCGGCCACATTGCACTGTACCTGGAGCAACACAAAATAGCTATCGCCGGCGATGCCATTGCGCTGGAAAACGGTCGGCCGGTACTCGCTAACCCGCAATTTGCCCTGGATATTGAAGGTGCCAATGCCTCTATGGCCCAACTACTGAACCTGGGTGCAGATACCATACTTTGCTATCATGGCGGCGAACTGCGGTGTTGAGTGCAAATACATGGGACAGATAAATGGATACACGAATAGACGCCAATCTCAAAGGAAAAATACAGGTAGCCCCCGAAACACCGGGCTGCTACCTGTACATAGATAAAACGGGCACTGTCATCTATGTGGGCAAGGCCAAAATGCTGCGCAACCGTGTGCGGTCATATTTCCATGCCACCGATGATGAAAAGGTGCAGCGGCTGATCCAACAAATCGCGGATGTGGAGTATTTTACCACTGAAACGGAAACCGACGCCCTTCTCCACGAGCACCGCCTCATCAAGCAATACAAGCCGTGGTTCAACCGCCAGTTAAAGCGAGACACCCCGCACCCGCTGATCATGCTGAACAGGCAAGGAAAATATGCGACTCTGTCGGTGGTGCCCAAAAGAGGTACCACTGGCGCTAAGTATTTCGATTGCTTCCACGATGAGCAGGACGCCAAGGACACACTGGCCATTCTTCAACGTGCGTGGAGAACCCCGTCCTGCGGTCAGATCGAGTTCGGCAAAGCGGGCCGCGCCTGCCTGAATTACCACCTGGGCGCCTGTATGGCCCCCTGCGAGGGTAAGGCTGATGAGGATGACTACGCCTGGGCCATTGCGGATATTGTACGGTTGTTTGAGGGCAAGCGTGTGAGTCGGATGCTCCAGCTGGAACAGGAAATGCATGAAAGCGCAGAGGCATTGGCGTATGAGAAAGCCGGAGAAATAAAGCAGTTGCTTGGAGACTTGGAACGTTTGCAGCGAAAGGCTCGCCGGATGTTCCACTTCCCCGCGGACCGGGCTGTGCTCGTTTTCCTGCGGGCTTACCGGGAGGCCGGGTTCACGCTCTACCTCGTCCGGAACGGCGCCGTACAGGCGCAAAAACGCTTTGACGGCTCGCCCGATGAGGCCGGGTTGGCGGATTTTATAAATGAAGCGGCGGCCCCCTCGGAACCGGGGCCGCCCTGGCTGGCAGATGCTATTCGGGAGATATATGCTGACAAGCTGTTCGTCCCATTGCCCGCGCGATGCGGCAGAGCACAGATTGAAAAGGCTATACACAAACACTGGACATCATTCCTCCGGTGAGTCCTCGGGTGCCTCATCGGTCACCCACTCGTCCAGGAAGTCACCATCTTCGTAATATTGGTCGACGTCGGAGAGCTGCGTGGCCGCATCCCAATCAACCGGGACCTTCGATTCCAGTACCTCTACAAACCACTCGTTCAGAAAGTCATCAAACCAGATTGTGCTGAACTTGGTGAGATGTTTTCGGCGCGACGTCCAACTCACCTGGCAGATATACCGGAATCCCCGGCCGCCCACCTTGCGGGAGGCGCCGCGGCTACATTCCACGACTCGGTCAACCTCCACCCGGTCATCCCCAAACTGAAATGACACAGGCTTCATCGGCGCCGGAATCTCCCGGCGCTCTTTTGATGTCATATACTTTGTGAGGGGGAAAATAGGCACTTTCACATACTTTTCCATAGCGCATCCCTCAGTACCACCCAGCTGGAGCAAACTGCTGGTTGGGCTTGGACCCAAGGCCGGTCATGAGCGGATCAATCATTTCGACTCCACGCACCACGGTGCGTCGCCACCTCCCGTTGAGATCATCCTTGCACGCGGCCAGTTCCATGGCCTTCTCGCGCGTGATTGCGTTGTACTCCATCGACGTCTGGTAGACGCTGGTGTTGAACATCAGGTTCCTGCCACGCAACTCCAGCTTGCGGATGGGGTGTTTCATGCGGTATTTGTGGAAAAACAGATCCAGCGCGACTGTGGCAAACTCCACATCAAGGCTGGATGGGATTCGCATGGGGCACTGGAACGATTCGTGGTCAATTTTATCCGGCCCTTGAAAACTCACTACCACACCGACCGTTTTCGGAACAACCCGATGTGCCCGCATTCGCTTGCATACAGAGGATGCCAGCACATGAGCCATATTGTGAACCTGTTCTTCTTTGGTGAGGTCATAAGGTGTTGTCGAACCATTCCCTATGGTACGCATCGGCGGCCCACCATCCAGATCAACAATAGGTGTGCTGTCCTGCCCGGTGGCACGCACATAATGTTCAAGCCCCACCTTTCCCAGCCAGGAGTGAAGGATTTCCGGGCCACACTCCACCATGTCTCCGATGGTTCGCACACCCTTGTTCCAGAACTTGTTCCGCGTTTTCTCCCCAACATACAGAAGCGCATCCACCGGCAGAGAGTACACATCGCTTTGCCAGGCGGTATCCTCAGGGGATTCTCGTATGATCCACCGAATGCCATTGGCGCCTGCGTTATCGCAGGCCAGCTTGGCCATGCTGAAATTCCATGATATACCAATGCTCAGGTTCAGGCCGTATTCCGCTGGGAACCGCTCATGGAGTTCCCGAACGATGGCCTCCACCCCACGGATCGAATTAGGCCCGCCCCCATACAGGCGGGCCGTGCCGGTGATATCGATGCTCATGCCGTCGCATCCGAAGGGGGCGGATATGTCTGAAAATTGCCGCATGAACCGGTAAAAGTCTTTGGATGTTCGCTCATACAGCGGGTACGACGGCGGAAGTGAACGGAGGTTTGGGCAAAGCTGGCGGGCCTGATACAGTGTGGAGCCGGTCTGTATTCTGTACTTCTTGGCAGCCTGGTTTTTTGACAGAACAATACCATGCCGGCTTTCCTCGTTCCCGCCTACCACGACCGGGACGTCCAGCAACTCCGGGTAGTATAGCAGCGACGAATAGCAGAAATGGCCATTCACGTCGGCATGCACTACGATTTTGTCCTGTTTTACCATATTGCTCAAAGCCTCTTTGCCAGGTGGGGTGTATTTCCTATATTAACGCGCACAATATACTTCGTCAATAGTCAAAATGCGCAAAAAATACTCCATTTCTCTTGTATCGGAGTTGGAATGGCTGTATAATGGGGTAAAGCGAACTTGTGAAACTTTACAAAGGGGAACCCTATGGAGTTTTCTGCGTGGCTGAAAGCCTATCGTAAGGAACGCGGTCTGTCGCAACCTGGATTAGCTGAATGGCTCAACGGTCAAGCGGCAATCAAGCGGAAGATAGACCGATATGCCATCGGCAATTGGGAGCAGGGCCGTTCCCAGCCGGATTTTGAGACTTGCCTTGCCATCGGCTACAGCGCTGGTGTTTCCGATCCATACTCTACTTTTCTGGATGTGGAGCATGGCTATCGGTTGAACGAAGACGGGTGGCGCCGGCTGGACGAATATGCACGACTACTGGAAGGATCGGCTGATTACGCCCGTCCCACCCGCCCGGCAAGGGCCAGGGGCACACTCCGGTACTATACCATCCCGGTGTCGGCTGGCCTGGGCCAGTTCCTGGACAGCGATGATTACGAAGACCGTGAGCGCGAGGGCTGGGAGCCTTCCGATGCCGATTTCGCCGTACCTGTGGCGGGCGACAGCATGGAACCGCGCATCATAAATGGGCAGTGGATCTTTGTGAAAGAACAGGAGATGCTGGAAAGCGGTGAAATCGGCGTGTTTCGTTACGATGGAGAATCCTATTGCAAGGTGCTGCGATTTGATAATGATGGCCGCCCGGTCCTGCATTCCCTGAATGCGGCTTATGAGCCGCTCCCGGTGCGTCTGGTTGATACCTTTGCGGTGATTGGCAAGGTGGTGGGATAGCGTGAGTGTTATGAACAACCGGCAAACGCTGGAGCATTATCTCGGCAAGGTATGGCTGACTCGACCAAAAGCATTTGCATCCAGCCATGATGCGTATCAAGACATCAATGTCTGTGTCGAGGAAAATGGTGACTTCACCGCCATTGACCGTATCCAGCTTGCTCCCGATGGCACCTACCACCGCAAGGGCAAACTGCTAGGCAAACTGGAGGGTGATACCTTTCGCCAGTATATTGAGAAGCTGGTTGGGCCGAATGGCAAGAGCGAACGCGACCTATTCCGGCAGGCATGTGATTGCTATGCTGCCTGTGGCGATATGGCGGGCGTGGCCCAGGCATTGAACCTAACCAAAGAGAGGGTGCGTCGCATTCTGATTACTGAGGGTGCCTACACCGATGACCTGGTTTCAAAGATTGCCTGGCTGCATGATGAGGGTAAAGGGAAATCCGTGGCGGAGATTGCCGACATGCTAAAGATAAGCCAGAATACTGTACACAAGAACATGGCCTATGGCAAAACGCCGTAGGCCATGTTCTATTGCGACAGACATAAATTTGCTGCATATTATGACGAATGCCAGTAGGATAAACTCCTTCAAGGCTTTCACCCAAACTAGTGTTTTTCCTCACACATCCCCTGCCATCTCTGCACACAGCATCCACAATCTCTCCTGTGCGTCTTTATCGTAGGCGCTTTTGTTGCAGAGCACTTCCCGCATCTTTTCATCATAATAAAAGCCGGATGGTCTCTCCCCGGCGGCCAAAGCGGTATAGACCTTTGCCATCTCATCCGGCGAAATTGAAAATCGGCTTTTCACACGGTACGCGGCCTTTAGGATGGGGGAAATATCCGGGTAGCGGGCAATGTCTACCTTTACATTGGTCACGCGGACGGCATGGACCGAAATGCTTGAACCAGCTAAGCGCTCCTGTAGCGCCAGAGACAGCATCAGCAACCCTAGCTTGGTTTGGTAGTAGGTCTTTGCCGGGCTGTAGCTCTTGTCACCTCGGATATTCTCAAAGTCAAAGGTAAGGTTGGGGTACACCATAAGCCCCTGGGAAGCAATGTTGATGATGCGGCCATCCGGTCGGCTCCGCAACAGCGGCAACAGTTCTTCTGTCAGCACAAATGGGGACAGCAAATTGGTGGCAAACTGCGTTTCATTTTCTTCACTGGTGATGAAGGGCCGCTTGCGCGCCAGATCGAAATCCGCCGCGTTGTTGATTAACACATCCAAGACACCGAACTCAGCCGAGAAATCTTTTGCAAACTGGCGTGTGCTTGCAATCAGCGATAAATCAACCTGCCGGGCAAGCACGGCATCGTTGCCCGTCTCGGCGCGTATCTGCGCGCACACTTCTTCCGCCTGCAACATATTGCGGCAGGCCATAACCACCCGCAGCCCTTTTGCGGCAATTTGCCGGGCCGCGCATTTCCCAATACCGGAGTTGGCCCCGGTGATGATGCAGGTGCGCATTGTGCTGTCCGTCATATCAGCAAGTCCTTTCTGCGGTACCGCAGCCAGGCCGCGCCCACCCCGCACAGGATGACGGCGGCGCCCACGATCCACTCCTCGGGCAAAATGCCCTCATTTATCAGCTTTTCCGTTTTAATCCAATCCATGGGGGAAAGCCATTTCAGGAAGTCCAGCTTTGGAATCACCACCGAGAGGATGCCGAGGATGAAGGTGCCGAACACCAGCCCCACCGTGACGCCGGACACCCCGCGACTGCTTTTCACCAGGGTGGACGCCAGCACCCCAACGGCGGAAAAGACTATCCCCACAAACAGGATGCCTCCAAAGATGATGGCGGCCTCTTTGACTGCCTGGCCGAAGGTGTAGTCGCTCACCGCCAGATAGCCCGCCACCGTCACCACCGTGTAGGCGGCGGTTGCGCCCACCACCAGCGCCAGATGGGCCAGCAGCTTTTGCGCCGCGATGTCGTCCCGCGAGACGGGCTTTGCGCACAGGTATTCAATGGTGCCGTCGGTTTCCTCTTTGATGAACAACGCCACCGCCTGCTGGACGAACAGCACCATGATGGCCAGCGTGATGTACTGGATGGCGTAGCCGAAGAAATTGGTTATCACCGTGAAGTCCAGCATGGTGGAAAGCCCCATGGCCTGCAAAAGGCCCTCGTCCATGCCCTCCAGCTTTGCGCCGGCCAGCTCCTGCATGGATTCGCTCTGCATGGCCGGGAAAAAGGCCAGTATCACCACAATCACACCGCTGATGGCCAGCGTCCCGGTGAGGGCGCTTTTGCGCATGTTGCGCAGTTCCAACAAGAAGATGTTCATTGCGCGCCCTCCAGTCCATACAAATCCCAAAAATAGGCTTCCATGCTTTCATTTTCCACCGTGAAGTCCTCCGGCGCCATGGCAAAAAGCGCCCGCAGCACCGCCTCCCCCGCAAGCCCGGTGCGGAAAACGCGAGTGGCCCCTTCCGCCCGCAGCAGCGTTAGTCCTTCCGGCACGGCAGCGCTGCCGCCCACCACGGTGACGACCTTGTGGCGCGTCGCGTCCTTGCTCAAGTCCGTCACCGCCAGGATGGTGCCGTCTTTTATGAAGGCCACCCGGGTGCAATATTCCTCCACCTCGGCCAGGTTGTGGCTGGAGAGCAGGACAGTTGCTCCCAAGGCCGCGCGCCGCCCCAGTTCCTCAAATAAAAGCTTCTGCATCACTGGGTCCAGCCCGCTGGTGGGCTCGTCCAGCACAATCACTTTTGGGTTTGGCATCAATGCGCAGAGGATGGACACCTTCTTTTTGTTCCCGGTGGAAAGCTCACGGAAACGCTTAGCGGTGTCAATTTCAAACAGTGCGCAGAGACGCTTTGCTTCGCCTGTGAAGTCGCCATGGTAAAACGCGGCGTTCCTCTTTAGCAGCTCGCCCACCCGCATGTTGGGGTACAGCCGCACGTCGCTGGGCACATAGCCCGTGAAGGATTTGATGGCCTTTGTGTCCCTCACAACATCCAGCCCG
This sequence comes from Ruminococcaceae bacterium OttesenSCG-928-D13, assembly GCA_030266915.1. Taxonomy (GTDB): domain Bacteria; phylum Bacillota; class Clostridia; order Oscillospirales; family Ruminococcaceae; genus JAAYCI01. The sequence goes on from JAJDIZ010000021.1 coordinate 9,342, forward strand.
CAGATGGAGGCATTGCCGCCCTGGGCGAAAATGAAGCCCATCAGTACCTTGATGGTGGTGGATTTTCCGGCGCCGTTGGGGCCCACAAAGCCATATATTTCCCCTTCTTCCACCGAGAAGGTCACGTCCCGTGTGCCTATGTGCCTTCCATAGTTCTTTTGCAGATTGCGAATTTCAATAACAGCCATGGCTCACCCCTGCTTTCCAGAATTTCGCCTTTGATACTGCTCCAGACGGCGGTTCAGGTGCTTTGTCTCCTGGTGCAACTGCAGATAGTACCCAAGAATCATGGCCACCATGCCCAGCGCGGTAAGCAGCAAAAAGAGGATGAGGCACCACAGTGGAAATGGCCGGAACCACCCGAACACAAGGTTGAACACCAACGTAACGGCCACACCCGACACAACCCACAAAACACACCGGGCGCGGCTCAGTTTCTCCACAGGGAGAATCCACTGCTGTAAAATCCCGATGAAAAAGCAGGCGAACATCATCTGCACGGCGGTGAAGAAATCCAGCGTGACAGCTGCCCCTTCGTTCAGCAGGCCCAGCAGCAGGTACACCAGCACATGCATAAGAAAAAAGATTCCCATGGTGTATTTGGCTTTCGTTGTCCACAGATACAGCCGGGCAAACCCGCTGTATTTTAGCTTTTCGCTGTTCATGCCATTGCCTCCCTTATGCATCGGACATGCCTAGTTTTTCTTCCAAATCCTGTATATACCGGCGTGAGACAATCAGCTTTTCGCCGTTGTCCAGGGTGATTTCGATGCGGCTGTTGGGCAGGCTTTTCAGCTTGGCCACATGATGCAGGTTGCACAACTGAGACTTGCCGATGCGCAGCAGGCCGGTTTCCCCGTAGGCCTCTTGCAGCGCAAAAAGGCTTTGGTGGGTCTCCAACACTGTGTCTTCTGTGTAGAGGAAGGTTTTTCCATCCACCGCCTCGGCAAACAACACGTCCCCGGGCTGCACCAAATGGGTTTCTCCGTCCTTGTACCCGGTCAGCTTGGCAGAGCGCTCGCGCAGAACGGCGAGGACTTCCAGCATCTCGTCGTCCAGTTCCCTGCATCGCAGAACCAGTTCGTTCTCATCGTTATCCCCATGCTCCACACGAATCTTCACCGCTTCACCACCTTGCAGATGCTCCAAAGCATTGTCTTGTGTGTTTATTATAGCGCAATTTTAACGGGCGAATAGATATTGCAGCCCAAGATACAAATGCGGGTGGCCAAGTTGCAAGAGCATGGCCGCCGGCGCTATGGCTTTGGCAGGTTTTCGCCGCAGTAGGGGCAATAGTCCAGGGCTTTGGCGCGCTGTTTCTTCTCTCGTTGCTCTGTCATAAACTCGGTAAAGCCGGCAGACAGAATACCTGTGGGGATGGCCACCATGCCAACGCCGAGGAAGGTGATGAAGATGCTGGCAACCTGCCCGCCCTGGGTAATGGGATAGATGTCTCCATAGCCAACGGTGAGCAGGGTGGAGGTGGACCACCAGATGCCGGAAAAAGCATTTCGGAACACCTCTGGCTGTGCCTCGTGTTCAAAGCCGTACATCACCAGCGACGACATCAGCATGATGACAAAGATAATCAGCATGGAGGACAATAGCTGGTTACGCTTCCGCTTGACTACGATCAATATGGTGGACAGGGCGTCCGAATACCGGTTGGCCTGGAAGAGGCGCAGGATCCGGAATACCCGGAACATGCGGAACACAATAGCACCCTTGGGGAATGCCAGCGGCAAAAAGAAGGGGACGATGGACAGCAGTTCAATAACGCCGTTGAATGAAAACAAGTACCGTATGGCGGCGGGCACCCGCGTCTTTTTCTTGTAGAGGTATTCCGCTGTCCACAGGCGCAGGCCCAGTTCTATGGTGAAGCAAATGATGGTGATGGTCTCGATGATGCTGAACGCGGTATAGAAGGGCGCCATCTCCTCAAAGGTATAGCACACCGCCAAAACAATATTTAAAAGAATCAGCCCCACAATGACAAAATCAAATGCCCGGCTGGCCTTGTCGCTCTCCTTGCCAATTTGGATGATTTCAAAAATCCGCTTCTTTGTCAAGCGGTTCCCATTTTTCTTTGTGTTTTTCCCACTCATTCTCAGGCACCTTCCATTGTGTATTCGGCATTTCATTCTCTGCCTAATTGCATAGTGTATATTGATAGTACACTTTGACAAGATGCCCCGCAACCACTGTTGCGCAATTGTTGCCGACATAAGGTATATTGAAGCTGCACATTATTGATATACCACGAAGGATAGGCTGCAGCGCCGTCCTTCAAGCATTTGGATAACTTCAAAAAACACGGAAACCGCTGGTGCAATTAACCCAGCGGTTTTCAAATATTCAAAGACAAATTTTTAGTTCTATCTTGACACCATCTCAGAAATAGAACGGGCAGAAGTAATCGACATCTGCTATCGTAGAACAAACGACACATGAAAGAAAACCACCATAACTTTCATACTTGAAACGAAAACAACGAGTAGTACGGCTGATTCACCGTGCCACTCGTTGTAGGGAACTCTGGATACTTTATTCACTGTTGTTCAATCTAAGCCGCCATATTATCCAACTCACTTTGACTACAATCAGTCTCATTGTTTTGGTGCCAATGTTTAGGCAACTGAGGAATTAGGAATTTACGGATTGCAAACAGCCCTGCAATTGCTACAACACCCAAAATACTTTCCCAAATGTTTCCATGTGTAATAACGACTTGCCGTGCTATCGCGAACAGTAGAACTTCCACTACAGTATCCGGGGTGTGCTTGCATAGCATCTTTGTGAACTCAACGCCAATAATCAGGTTAAACACATTAGAAAGGAACTCGTTGAAATCCAAATGATGGACATCAGGCCAAAAAATACCTGATTTTAATACCGTTGCTATAAGCAAGATAACAACCGCGGCCAGAAGTACAAAAGATATTAGAACTTCGGCAAAGTAGGCACCCTTGGACAGCCAATCGGTCAATCGTTTTTTCTCCATTATTTTATAAAACTGACTTGCTTGGAGATTTCTTCGTATGCCCTCGCTTTCTTCTTGTTGAATTCCACCTTGTTGTTCTCAAACAGGTTGTTGCCCTCGGTGTCGATGGAAACAATCAGCGGGCCGAATTCTTTCACACGGCATACCCACAAGGTTTCCGGCATACCCAAGTCATCCCACTGGTGATCTTCGATTTCCTCCACCTCGGTGGCGGCCAGCACTGCGCAACCTGCTGGGAATACGACATGCAGTGCCTTTTGCTCTTTGCAAGCAGCTTCCGTGTTGGGACCCATGCCGCCTTTGCCGATGATCAGCTTCACACCAGTCTGCTCTACAAACTCCTTCTCGAACTTCTCCATCCGCATACTGGTGGTGGGGCCGATGGAAACCATTTCAAACTTGCCCTCTTGTCCTTCTACGGGCCGTACGATAGGCCCTGCATGGAAGATGGCGCCGCCACGCACGTCTACCGGCAGTTCGCGCCCTGCCTCAATCAGGCGGCGGTGGGCTACGTCCCGGCAGGTGACAAGGTGTCCGTTTAGGTAGATGATATCTCCAACCTTGATTCCTGCCAAATCCTCGGAGGAAATAGGGGTGGTCAGGATTTTTTTCTCGTTCATAATGTGGCCTCCTTATGGGACTTGATGGTATAGTTCAGTTCTTTGTCGAACACAATGTGTCCGCGGCGATGGCTCCAGCAGCCCACATTCACGGCCACGCCGATGGTGGAGGGATGCCGGGCAGTGTTCTCAATGTTCACGCCCATCACCGAATAGTTGCCGCTCATGCCCTGGGGGCCAAGGCCGATAGAGTTGATACCGTCCTCCAAAAGCTGCTCCATCTTGGCTGCGCGCTCGTTCCCGTTATGGCTACCGATGGGTCGCATAAGGGCTTTTTTGGAGAGCAGGGCAGCGGTCTCCACGCTTGTGGCAACCCCCACACCCACCAGCAACGGTGGGCAGGCGTTCAAGCCGTAGCTGGTCATCACATCCAGCACAAATTCAGTGATTCCTTCATAACCTGCACCCGGCATCAGCACCATGGCTTTACCCGGCAGGCTGCACCCGCCGCCCGCCATATAGGTATAGATTTCCACGTCGTCCCTGTCCGGCACGATTTCCCAAAACACTGTGGGAGTTCCCTTACCCACATTCTTGCCGGTGTTGTACTCGTCAAAGGTTTCCACGCTGTTGTGACGCAGGGGCGCTTTCACGGTGGCGTCCAGCACGGCATTGCGCAGAATGTCCTCGATTTCCCCTATCAGGGGAAACCCGGCCCCGCATTTCACCCAGTATTGCAAAACGCCGGTGTCCTGGCAGCAGGGACGGTTCAGATCCATAGCCAGCTTCTGGTTGGTCGCCATGGCGTCGTAAATGGTCTTGGACAAGGGGCTGGTTTCCTTGCCGCGCAAGTCGGCTAGCTTGGTTTCTACGTCATCCGGCAGCTTTTTCCCCACCAGCGCGGTAAACGCGCTCATGGTGTCAGTCATTTTTTGCACCTGTGCTTCTTTACTCATTGCATATACCTCCAATTTGAACGCTGTTTACCGGCTTACGGATAGAACGGGAAGAAGATGGGCAGCAGGATCATGCTTACTACCAAAGCAACTACCATCAGGGGAACGCCTGCCTTCGCATAGTCACGGAATTTGTAACCACCGATGGAGAGTACCATGGTGTTGGCAGGCATCCCGATGGGTGTTGCGTAAGCCATAGAGCCACCGATGACCGTAGCCATTAAGACGGCGCGGGGGTCGGCTCCCATGCCGGTGGCAATGGACAAGCTGATGGGTACCAACAACGCTGTGGTGGCTGTATTGGACATAAAGTTTGTAAGTACAGCGGATAGCAGCAATACCGCCAGCAGCAGAATGTATGGCGAGGCGTTTTGTCCCAGCAAACCGATTACTGCATCTGCGATCATTGCGCCCGCGCCGGTGCTTTCCAGCGCCGAGGCTAGGGCCAGTGTGCCGCCAAACAGGAATATGGTCTGCATGTCAATGGATTTGTATGCTTGTTTCTCGGTCATCACGCGGGTCAGTACCAACAGGATGGCCCCAATGCTGGAGGACACATAGAGCGGGATGCCGATGAAATCCTCAAAAATCATGGCAAGGATGGTGGCGATCAGAATGACAAGCGAAAGCACTTGCTTCCATTTTGGCACGGAACTGTAATCTGCCTGTTCATCAAAAGTAGAATCCCCGTCGGCAGCAGGCTTTGCCTTTGGCAGCAGCTTGTAGCCAAACAATGCAAAGTAAATGATCCCGCACACTAGAATGGGTAGACCTACCAAGCCATATTCAAAAAATCCGAACTTGAGACCAATTTCCTGTAGGGCGCTTTGGGCAATCATGTTGCCGGGTGCGCCGATCAACGAGAGGTTTCCGCCCATTGCGGCGGCAAACACCAGCGGCATCAACAAACGGCTGCGGGCAAAACCCGATTTTGCCGCGATGCCCACCACCACCGGAATCAGTACCGCCGCCGTACCAGTGTTGGAAAGGAAACCTGACATAACCCCTACAATGACCATTATTGCCACTATGAGTTGCCGCTCCGACTTGGCAAATTTGGTGACGATGCCACCGATTTTATTTGCCATGCCGGTTTCAAACAGAGCGCCGCCTACCACAAACATACCAACAAACAGGATGACGTTGGTGTTCACAAACCCGTTGAATGCAGCTTTGGGTTCTAAAACGCCAGTGACAACCAGCCCCACACAGACAATCATTGACGTGAGGGCCAAGGGGATTTTCTCCCAAACAAACATAACGATGGCAAACAGTAAGAATAGCAAGGTGATTACCGCAGGGCTCATCTCAATTCCTCCTCCACGTTCTTCGGATGCAAGTTAATGATAATTGATATTTGATATTGTATCCATTTATTGATTTTAGAATAACCCTTTTAGTCTTTGCTGTCAATGCCTTTCGGTTAAAATCAGCAAAATATACAGCCCCCGAATACTGCTTTTAGCTGTATTGACGGGAGCTGCATGATGCCTTCAATTGGGAAAATTGGTTAGAATATTGTCCAAGCTTCTTAAAATATGAGCGTTCATACGTTCTCTTGCTAACATCGCATCCTTCGACTTGATGGCTTCCACGATTCCGGCGTGTTCATCGGTTGAAATTCGGGCGTAAGCTTCCTCCGTTACTTTGTGCCCCATGGACAGGCCGTTCCACAAAGAGGATAGAATAGCCTCCATTTTCTTATTGCCGCTGGCACTCCAAATTGCATAATGAAACGCCTGGTTGAAGTTGGAGTATTCATCGGTGTCATGGCGAGCTAATGCTTCCTCCGCCCGCTCGTAGGCATTTACGATATCGGTAATATCGGCGCCGTTTTGGCATACGCGAGCAGCCGCTTCGGCTTCCAACAAGGCGCGGGTTTCGTAGTGGTCGCGAATCGTGTCACTGGTAACACCCAACACGACAGCCCCCTTATTGGGGCGCAGTTTGATAAGTCCATCGGACGCCAGTGTTTGAAAAGCCTCACGCACTGGTGTGATGGATACACCCAACTGTTCAGCTATTCCTTCCAGTGTGATTTCCTGCTCTGCTTTCAGCTCATGCCGCAGAATGGCTTCACGCAACGCAGCGGAAACCCGTTCTCTTGCGGGAAGAAGTTTGATTGGGCGTAAGCTGCTCATAATGATTTCCTTTTCAACATAAGTTTTTCATAGTGGCTAAAATAGGCAGCAAGACCTTTTTCAACAGTGAGGCCATCCGCCTTTTGGATACCGTTCCAAATGGTATGCAAGGACTTTTGCGTCGCCCCCATCTTCCAATAATGATGCAGCGCATGAAGATAGAAGCTGCCCAGCAGCTTTTTGTGGATGCCTGTCAGATACTCATTCTTCATGGCCGAAAAGATTGCTACATGGAAGCTATATTCTGTATCCGGGCTATTTGTTTCAATGGCGGTCGCTACCGCGTCTGAAAAACCATCTGGCGAGTGGCCGCCAGCGGTAAGCTGTTGATAGAAGGAATACTCCAAAGCCGCTAGTGTTGTGAAATACTGCCGAATGTTGTCATCCGTTATCTCGATGACGCGCATGTGGCGATTGGGTAAACGCAGTAAAAAGCCCTCTTGCTCCAAGGTTTGAAAGGCTTCTCTCACCGGCATACGGGAAAGCCCTGTTTGCTCAGCGACCTGCTCCTGTGTTAGCTCGTCGCCACTTTTCAGTGTTCCAGACAGGATGTCCCCGCGTATCAGATCGGCAATTTGGTCTTTCGTTTGTTTAACTGCAACAGATTTCATGGCACATAATCCTTTTCATGTGTTTGAGCAATATGCGCACAGCCCATTATCCATTATATTGTATCCACTTTTCGAGCGTAAGTCAATCGTTATTTTTCAAAGTTTTAGTTCTATCTTGACACCATCTCAGCAATAGAACGGGCAGGAGCAATCGGCGTTTGCAGCCACAAAACAATCGAAATATGAAAGATAAATGCAATATTCTTCATATATAGCAAAAACAACGAGCGGCACGATTAGTTCGATGCGCCGCTCGTTGTCGATTATTCGGGCTCGTGCCTGCTGCATATTATGACGATACCATACGGTTCAAAACCAGAATCAAATTGTTCTGCAGCGGGGATGAAAACGCTATTTGCGGATAATAATTGTGTGAGAATATAGTACTAAAAAACCGCTGATGTGTTCCATAACATCCGCGAGTTTTTACACACATAGGGATGCTCATTATCGCCCACCTCCGATACTTGGTATTTGTGCGATAAAAATCGACATTAACAAGAGAAAACGGCCGCCTTTTTACAGGCAACCGTTTGCTGCAAACAGCATAAAGCAGTTACTGACTGAATCAATTCTTCTCTTTCAACAGTTGTGTGATGGCTGCCTCAAAATCGCAACAGCCAAAACCGGCTTCAATAGCCGCTTTCATTTGCCCCTCCATCACTCGTGGGACAGCCGGATCAATGTTACTGTCTTCCAGTGCCTCCATTTTTAGTTTTTCAAATTATTCGATAACCTCAGCCGATTGCAACCCCCATAATCTCCGCCAATGTTTTCGGAATATCGGTGTTGTCACGGCAAGTTGCAAACCGCTCGCCCTCCACGCCCAGTACCGTCAGGGGAACCGGTTCACTGGTATGGGTTTGGCTTCCCCAGCCTATTCTTGTCTCTTCGGCCAACAGGTAGGAAGAAATGTGCCCAGAGATGCCCAGCATATGGCGCATGCCCTCATACTCTGCCACAATAGCTGGATCCGTGAACCCAGCATCGGCAAGCAAGCCCGTAATGTCGAAGTTCTCGATACCCGTGAGGATTTTCTCCATATCCTCATCGCTTACCTCAATGCCATAATGTTGCTGCATAGCCGCGCGGTATCCATCAACATCCCCTGCCTGCAAAAACACATCGATTTCACGCTCATAGGCCACCTTGATGGTATCCAGGCGCTCCAGATCAAGCGTGTATGCGTTATAGCCAAGGCTCAGCCCACCAGTTTCGTGATCGGCAGTTACGAGAATCAGGGTATCCTCGGGGTATTGGTTGTAGAAATCCACAGCAACCTGTACGGCTTCTTCAAAAGCCAAAACCTCGTGCAATGTTGCCGCTGTATCGTTGTTGTGGGAAGCCCCATCGATATATCCACCCTCGACCATCATGAAAAAACCTTCCTCATTTTGGCCCAAAACATCAATGCCGGCCTGGACAATTTCGCTCAGCTCAGGGGACACTTTGGTACCGTTGCGTTGAGTGATGACCTCGGTGAGATACTTGGGTTCATAAAGGCCCAGGTACTTTTCTACCGCTGAAAAATCTGTCTGGGTAAAAGACTCCAAATCCAAATCGATGGTATATCCTGCATTTTCAAAATCGTCAAGCAGACTGTCTCCCTCTTCCCGTTTTCCGCCTTCCGTGGTGTCCGCAAAGTAATTAAAACCACCTCCGGCTAAAAAGTCCCACTCATTTGCAAGATACTGTTCAGCAATTGCTGCTTCATCGTTCCGATTTGCCGTATGTGCACCAAAGGCTGCCGGTGTTGCATGTGTGATAGAAACTGTAGTAATCAGCCCAATACCCATGCCTTTTTCCCGCAAAGCTTCAGATATGCTCTTGTATGTTTCAGTGCCGTCCTCGTTCATGCCGATGACACCTGTCTGCGTTTTTTGTCCGGTGGCCATCGCAGTACCGGCAGCCGCCGAGTCAGTAACCAGAGTGTTGGAATTGTGGGTTGTGATATTGGTAGTAACTGGCATTGCATTCATGGTCAAAACATGGTTCTCATCACCAGTTTTATAGCGGGCAAATACTTCGGCAAGCTGGCGGTGGGACAGCCCCATACCATCACCAATAAAGTAAAAGATGTGTTTCGGCGCTTGCGTCTGCGCGGTCTCGTCTTGCGCATCAGGCTGCATCATACTGGAAGAAGCCGCGACGGACGAAGGGGATGCAGTTTGACCATTGGCGCATCCTGCAAGCAGCGAAATCACCATCAAAAGCGACAAAAACAATGATCCGATTTTTTTCATGTTTTCCTCCTGAACAGTTGTTGTTTTCCTTATGTCGACGTCGGACCCCCATCCTCCATTCCTCTGTATTTGTTATGCCAGGTGCAGGCAAAATGAGTATAAGAAACAAGTCCACCTGACTCATGTGGTGAACGATAACGTGTACTTGTTCAGTGACTTTATTCCGAGTCGCAAACAGCTTTCCGTAAACCAAGCACTAATGGCGGAGCAACCGAAAGCTCATCAACGCCAACATCCAAATAGAATTTCATCAAAGACAAATCTCCTGCCAGCTCCCCGCAAATTCCAACCCATAGCCCTTTTGCATGAGCATTTCGAACCACGGTTGCAATCAATCGCAGTATTGCATCATGGTGTGTGTCGCAAAACGGTTCAATTGCATGGTTTTGTCGGTCAATTGCCAACGTGTACTGCGTCAGGTCGTTGGTGCCAATGCTGAAAAAATCCACTTCTTCGGCCAGAAGATCGCTGATGATGGCAGCGGCAGGCGTTTCCACCATAATTCCCAGTTCAATGGAATCACTGTACCTGATTCCCGCCACATCCAATTCATCCTGCACATCTTTTAGGATTGATTTGACCTGCCGCACTTCGTTTACCGAAGTTATCATGGGAATCATTATTGCCAGTTTTCCATGAACGGAGGCCCGACAAAGCGCCCGCAACTGTGTTTTGAAAATATCCGGGCGCGTCAGGCAAATTCTGACGGCACGCAGGCCAAGCGCGGGGTTTTCCTCGTGAGCCAGTCCGAAATAATCTGCCTGCTTGTCGGCGCCTATATCCAGCGTTCGGATGACAACCCGTTTGCCCACCATGCTTTCCAGAACGGCTTTATAGGCATTGTATTGTGTGTCTTCACCCGGAAAATCGCTCTGCTCCAAATACAAAAACTCACTGCGGAACAGGCCAACGCCCTCGGCGTCGTTTTTCAAAACAGCCGGCACATCCTCCGGGCTGCCAATGTTTGCGTAGATGTTGATTTCTTTACCACTTCTGGAAACACCCTTTTTGCCTCTATATGCCAGCAGCAGTTCTTCGCGTTGTCTTTGCTCTGCGGCCTTTTTGCGGTATTCGGCCAGTGTGACTTCATCCGGATTCAAAACGACCGTTCCTGTTTCGCCATCCAATACGGCAAATAAACCATCGCAATCCGGTGTCAACGCACCACCAACACCGATAACTGCCGGAATCCCCATCGTGCGGGCAAATATGGCGGTGTGAGAATTACCGGAGCCTGTCGATGTCAGCAGAGCCAGAACCTTATCCCGGTCAAACTGTGCTGTTTCGCTTGGGGAGAAATCCTCTGCGGCCAAAATAACCGGCTTGTCACCCAGAAGGCTTTCCTCTCCGATTCCCGTCAGCAGCGCAATGACTCGCCTGGAGACATCCTGAACATCTGCGGCCCGCTCCTTCATATATTCATCGTCCATTGATGCGAACATCTCTTTGAATTGCCCCGCCGTTTCCTGCACGGCATATTCGGCGCAAACCTGTTGTCCTTGAATTATTTGGGTGACAGACTCTCGGTAATCGGTGTCTTCCAGCATCATTTGGTGAATCTCAAAAAGCAGGGAGTTTTCCTTGCCCAATTTCTGCGCAGTGGACACAGCCAGTTCGCCTAGTTGGGCAGCCGCAAGAGCTCTGGCACTTTCAAAACGCACTATCTCAGCAGGAAAATCTGTCACCTGCCTTTTCTCAACGGTTCGCGTTGTCTGTGCGCAATACTTGATTGTACCGATTGCAATGCCACTGCTGACACCTTTCCCTTGCATAGTGTGCCCCCCTCACTTTATAAATTTACACCAAAGAAAGATTGCAATGCCTCCGAAGCGGTACTTTCGTCCTCGCCAGACACAGTTATTTGTGTCCTGTCACCCTGTTTCGCAGCAAGGCCCATTACAGAAAAAATCTTCTTTGCGTCAGCGGTTTTCTCCCCAATCTTGAGTGATATGTCAGAATTGTATTTGCTTGCCTCCCGCACCAGCAAACCTGCGGGCCGCGCGTGGATACCCAGTTTATCAGTAATAGTGTATTCAAACTCAATCATTGTCTGGCCTCCTCAGGATGTAGCGCCGGTTGGCGCAAAACGGAAAGCGACGTCTTTGCCAGCCTTTACCTTTTGGGTGGATATTCCCACCACGGAAAAGGCTCCTCCATTTGTCAGCACAACAGCCGTGTGCGGCTTGTAACCCTTGCTTTTGATGAAATTCACATCGACCTCGCACAACAAATCTCCGGCCTTGATTTTCTGCCCCTGCTTTACATTTACTTTAAACCCCTGGCCCTTCAGTTCTACAGTGTCCACGCCGATATGGATCATAATTTCAGCACCATCCTCTGAAATGATCCCCATGGCATGACCGGTACCGGCTACGTTGTCCACACAGCCGTCCACCGGAGAGTAGATATAGTTGTTTGCCGGAAGAATGCAGACGCCGTCTCCCAAAATCTTCTCGGCAAAAATGGGGTCGGGCATTTCCGTGATGGAGAATATTTCCCCGTCCTGAGGGGAAAGGACTACCCCCGGCTGCCCAGTGGCTTTTTTTCTTCGCAGAAAGTTCAGCATCTGTTTCCCTCCGTATGGACTTGTGGGCCACGCAGACCCACAAGTCCATATTCTCGTTCCCTGAAAATATGTCGCTGCTTATTATCGGAAAGACGATTGGCACATCCTACGGTAGGTATGGCGTTTACCCTTTAGCGCAATGCAGAAGGCAAGCAGCGCCTCCGGTAATGTCACCGATTCAAACACGCCGCCGGCGGCCAAAGTGAACAAGTCTGCACCCGCAATGCGGTTGTCAATAGCAATGCGGCACAGGGTGGCTTCGTCTGTGCCCTCGATAGAATGGGCGATGGATACATCTACCAGGGATTTCTGTGAGTGGATGGCGTCGGCCAGTTGGCTGGCGTGTTCGATGGCAAAACCCGGAACCACGCCCACCGAGGGAATGCCTACGATATCGGCGCCCGCGGCGGCCAGCTCTTTCAAATACTCCGGCGTCACCAGGTCCCGCAGGTTGTACGGTGGAAAATTCTCATCCACAATGGCTCCCGGGCCATGGGGAATTCCGGCGCTGATGACGATTTTGTCGCCGCCGATTTGCGAGGCTTCCTTCACGACGTTCAGCAATTTCTCCTGATTCATGGCACACAGAGAAACATAATCGTACCCCTCGTCTATCAGGTGCCGCAGCATGGCGGGAGAATAGACGGACTCCCCATATAGGGGCCCATAGTCCTGTCCCTCAAAGTCGGGTACCAGCAGTACGATGCCCATGGGGCGGCCCACAAACTTCTTCATCTCCTGCAGGGACCAGCCAAAGCCCATTTCCAGTTGCGCATCCTTTTTGTAGGGCGCATCATCAGCTTTGTCTTTTGAGGGAAGCCCAGGCATTTGCAGCTTGTGGGGGTCAAACCCTTCAATGCAGATAAGGTCGGCGCCAAAGGAAGCTACCAGTTCTATGTTGGATACTTTCTCTACATAGTTTGCCGCCCGTGGGCACACAAAGGCAGATACCGTACGGCCTTCTGCAGCGCGGATGCCATCCAAAAAGTCTTTTTTTGAAAGTCTGGTCAGCTCTGTGGGGGTATAGTCTACAAATCGCTTGCTCATATATGCTCTCCTTTATATACAGTTTAATTGCTTGTCACGGCATTTTTGACTTTAGGCTGTGGCAGCAGTTTGAGCCTCGGCTTGTGCCGCTTTTTTCTTTTCATAACCCGGCACTGTATCCTCGTCCCCGCGACGGTAGCCGAACAGCCATGTGCCAAGGAACGCCAAAACCGCCGTGCCTACCGCACCAATGGCCCAGTATACAAACGTGTCGGTAAAGAAAATGGGCATAGCACCCAGCGGCGCGCCGCCAATACCAAGCGCAGTTACCTTGAACAGCCCGTAAAATGCACCGCCGATGGCATTGCTGATAAGACAAACAACCATAATTCGCTTAAAGGGTAGGAACACACCGAACAGGGCGGGCTCAGTGAGGCCGATACCAGTAATCAGTGCACCGTTGGCCGCCACGCCTTTGAGCTTTGAATTCTTGGTTTTGATGAAAACGGCTAGCGCTGCCGCTGCCAGGCCGCAGTGGGCAATGGACATCAGCGGCATAAGGTAGTCAATGCCAAATTCTGCCAGAGAGAAATGCATAACAACGCCAAGGCTGGTGTGGATTCCCATCAGAACCATAAATGGGTACAGCGCTGCAAATGCCGCGCTTACCGGAATGGCGGCAATATTGTACAGCCACAGGTAGCCCTGAGCCAAAAGGTCTGAAGCGATTTTGGTTACGGGTCCGACTAAAATCAAACCGATGGAGCCAAGTAAAAATATCTCCGCAAAGGGGATGATGACCATCTGGAGAGATGTTGGAATCACCTTATATAGCCATTTTTCAAACTTGGACTGCATGTATACCAGTACGATAGGCGGGATGATGTTGGAACTGTAGTCCATCAGCCGGATGGGGATTAGGTCGAACAGGTAAAGTGACTCCACCTCGCCCCCGACCATACCCATAAAGCCCGGATGCATCAAAACGCCTACTAGCACCAGCGCGATGACTTTATTGCACTTGAAGCGTTCGGCCGCGGTTGCCGCCACATAGAAGGGAAGCCAGTAGAAACCCACATTGCCAATCACCGTCAGCAGCTTGGCGGCAACGCTGTCTGGCGCCACCACGCCAAATTGCATCAGCATGATTGCAATGCCCATGGCAAGTCCCGAGCCACAAATAGCCGGAACAATTGGCGCCATGATGGATGACATTGTACCGATAAATAGTGAAAATGGGTTCATCCGCTTCTTTTTTTCCTGCGGGGCGGGGACATCCTCTTCCCCTT
>JAJDIZ010000210.1 GCA_030266915.1 Ruminococcaceae bacterium OttesenSCG-928-D13
ACCAGCAGGCCAAGAAAGCCCGCAAAGAGTATGTGGTGAAAAAAGCGGAAATGGCCCGCCGCACAGAGCAGGCCGGGCGCATCCGTGATGTAGAGCGCGGCGGATCATCCGCATCCACCACCGGCAATACCACGCCGGGCACTGGTGGGAAAGTGTCCCCAAAGGGGCGAGCCAAAGCAAAAGCGGTGAAGAACAACCGTGGCGCGATGCTTTCCAAAATGAGCAGGCCGGGGGCCAGAACCTCAAAGGCGGCGCTGGCCGGGCGCAAGGCAGGCCGAGCCGGTGCGGGGCAGCTAAAACAGCAGGCGGCAAAGGTGGCCCAGGCCGCGGCAAAGCGCACCGCCCAAGCTGCCCGCCATATGGCGCAAATGCTGGCAAACGCGGCCAAAGCCGTTGTAAAGGTGCTTTCGATGATTGTATCGGCGGCAGGCCCGTTTGTGGTTATTCTTATAGCCTTTGCCGCTATTGCTATGATGATTGCCTCACCCTTCGGCCTGTTCTTTTCCAAAGAGGACACCGGCCAGGGTGTAGCGCCAATCTCCACGGTTATCCGCGAGGTGGCGGAAGATTTTAACAGCCGCATCAAAGAGATACAGGACACAAACGAGTGGGACGAGTTGCAAGTGCATTATTCCGGCAAACGTGGCAACAACTGGAAAGATGTGCTGGCCGTGTTCGCCGTGAAAACCGTCCTCTATGATGAGAACGCCGCCGATGTTGTGACCATCGATGCGGATAGGGCCGAGCGCATCCGGGGCGTGTTTTGGGACATGACCGAGCTGGCCCACAATATCGAGGAGGTGCCGCATTACGACGCGGCTACCGATACCACCACCTATACCTACATCCTGCACATCACCATCACCCAGCGGGCCGCGAACACCCAAGCGAACAGCTATGCCTTTACCCAAGACCAAAGGGACATATTGGCAGAAATGCTGTCCGAGGCTTATGATGAGCTGTTTCGTGACCTTATAGGCGGGGCTGGTGAGATTGGGGACGGAACGCCGGTTGTCGGTATCGGCAGCTACATTTGGCCTTCCGATGCAAGCAACCGGGTTACATCATATTTTGGGTCTCGCACCCATCCCGTTACGGGAGACCCGGATGACCATTACGGCATCGACATTGGCGCAGGGCATGGAACCAATGTGCTGGCCGCCGATGGTGGCCGGGTGGTGACATCCGAATGGCATTGGAGCTATGGTAACCATATCATTATCGACCACGGCGATGGACGCCGCACCCTGTATGCCCACATGAGTGTGCTTGTGGCGTCATCCGGGCAGAACGTGGCCCAGGGCGAGGTCATCGGACTTGTGGGGAGCACTGGCGTTGTAAAGGGCGCGCACCTGCATTTTGAAACTCATGTGAATGGGGTGCGGGTTGATCCACTATCCTATTTCAGTGGGTATGGCTAAACTGGAAACCCCCACCTCGTCCCAATTTGGGACGAGGTGGGCTTTGTGCTGTCAAAAACGGAATAGTTCATCCCCTTGACAGTAATACGTCGATTTAGTATTATATCATTAAACGATACTATCGTAAAATGATACCATAGGGGTGAGTTATATCGCTCGCAAAAGTGCCATTGAAAGCAAACAACTGACAGACACGATTTATTACATTCTCCTATGTCTTTCAACTCCATTGCATGGGTACGCTTTGATGTCTCAAATTGAAAAAATGACAGACGGTGAACTTGTCATAGGGCCAGGGAGTATGTACACAACACTGAAAAAGCTGCTGGATGCAGGCTTGATAAGTATGGTAGATCGTGAGACAAAAACCTATCTAATTACGCTGGCGGGAAAAAAAAGTCTACTTGACGATTATGAAAGAAGAAAGAAAATCGTAGACCAAAGCAGCGCCATCATAAAGGGATTGGAGGTATAAGCATGGCAGAAACGAAGAAAATTACAAATTGGGGTTGGGTGACAGCCGAAAAGCAGATGATAAAAAAGTTTGAGAAAAACGCTCTGGATGGTTGGGTTCCAGAGTCTATTGCGGCAAAAGGGAATATCATTATTATGAAGAAGGTGCAGCCTCAAGAACTCCAATATGCAATAGATTGGCAACCTAAACTCGATGATGAGGATGAGTACATTGCAATCTACCGAGCTGCTGGCTGGGAGTTAGTATTGCGAGATAAAATGGGGTTTTACATTTTTTCAGCTGCCTCCGATGCCATTAGGCCTCACACAGACAGAGAATTGCTAAAGCAATTACGAAAAGAACGCCTAAAAAAATATACTCCGTATGTTTTCCTATATCTATTCATTTGTATTGCTTTACTCATTTTTGTTCGGGTTGTCGCAATGCCGATTTGGGTAGTGTTGCTTTTATGTATCCCGGGTGCATTTTGTGCCGCGAATTTAGGGGTTTTGC
>JAJDIZ010000211.1 GCA_030266915.1 Ruminococcaceae bacterium OttesenSCG-928-D13
TTGCCGGCGGCTTTTTGCACCGCGTCTGCGGCCTTGCTTGCGGTCTCCTCCCCCACAATGCCGGCGCCCGCCTTTGCGGCCTTCTCCAGCATTTCGGAAAGGCGCCCGAGGCCCGCGTCGATGGTGCGGCCGAAGCGCTCCTCCTCGGCGGCGATGGTCTTCTTGATATAGCCGGCGTTCTCGGCCAGCTCGGGATAGGGGCCCTTGTTCTGCGCGATGACGGTGTCGCACACCTCGGCGAGGAACATCCCTTCGATGCCCAGCATCCGGCCGTGGCGGGCCGCCCGGCGCAAGAGGCGCCGCAGCACGTAGCCCCGACCCTCGTTCGAGGGCAGGATGCCGTCGCTGATCATGAAAACGGTGCTGCGGACATGGTCGGTGACCACCCGGATGGAGATGTCGTTCTTCTTGTCGGCGCCGTAGGTTTTGCCGGACAGGCGCTCCACATGCTCGAGGATGCTGCGGATGGTGTCGGTCTCGAACAGGTTCGGGGCGCCCTGCATCACACAGGCCAGCCGCTCCAGGCCCATGCCGGTGTCGATGTTGGGGTTGGCCAGCTTCTCGTAGTGGCCGGCGCCGTCCGAATCGAACTCGGTGAACACCAGGTTCCACACCTCGATGAAGCGGTCGCAGTCGCAGCCAGGCTTGCAGTCCGGCTTGCCGCAGCCCAAGGCCTCGCCCCGGTCGAAGTGGATCTCGCTACAGGGGCCGCAGGGGCCGCTGCCGTGCTCCCAAAAGTTGTCGGCCTTGCCAAGGCGCACCATGTGGTCCTCGGGCACGCCCACCTTTTTGGTCCAGATGTCCCAGGCGTCGTCGTCCTCCTCGTACACGCTGATATGCAGCTTTTCCGGCGGGATGGCCAGCCACTCGGCGCTGGTGAAGAACTCCCAGGCCCAGGGGATGGCGTCCTCCTTGAAGTAGTTCTGGAAGCTGAAATTACCCAGCATTTCGAAGAAGGTGCCGTGGCGGTCGGTGATGCCAACGCTCTCGATATCCGGCGTGCGGATGCACTTCTGGCAGGTGCACACCCGGTGGCTGGGCGGCTCCTCGGTGCCAAGGAACCACTTCTTCATCGGGGCCATGCCGCTGTTGATCAGCAGCAGGCTTTTGTCCCCGTCGGGCACCAGCGGGAAGCTTGGCAGCCGCAGGTGCTGCTTCGATTCAAAGAACTGCAAAAACTTTTCGCGCAGCTCGTTCAGGCCAGTCCATTCCATAATGATCGCTCCTTTTGCTGTCTCGGTTCGGGCCAAAAGCTCGTCCCGCCAAATTAACTGAAAACGCCCCATAAAAATAAAAAAGCCCCGCCTTCCGCAGGGACGAAAGCAGGCTTCCGTGGTACCACCCAGTTTGAGGCGAAAGGAAACGCCTCCACTTGATTGCGCCGCTAACGGTGCGCCTCCGCCGGGATTAACCGGAGCTCGGGGGTGGCATCTTGCCGCCGGGTGGAAGCCTTGCAGCCTGGCGCGTGGAAATGCGCCCGGGCTTCCTCTCTTGCCGCGCGGGGTGCGCGTGTGGCGGGTTGACCCCTTCATTGCCAAGTGGCCATATCAATGGTCAGGTTTATTATACTCCCCAAAAGCAAGCGGTGTCAAGGCGAACACAAAAGCGGAGGACCCGCCAAACCCGGCAGGCCCTCCTCTTATGTAAGCGATAACTAGCGGCTGACTGGCTGCGACTGGCTTAGTACATGTCGCCCATGCCGCCCATGCCGCCGCCGGCGGGCATGGCCGGGGCCGGGGGCTCCGGCTCGTCGGCCACCAGGCTCTCGGTGGTCAGCACCATGGCCGCCACGCTGGCAGCGTTCTCAATGGCGTTGCGGGTCACCTTGGTGGGGTCCACAATGCCCAGCTTGATCATGTCGCCGTATTCCTCGGTCTGGGCGTTGAAGCCGAAGTTCTTCTTCTTCGCGCTGCGCACCTTGTCGATGATGACGCTGCCCTCGAGGCCGGCGTTGGCCGCGATCTGGCGCAGGGGGGCCTCCATGGTTTTCATCACGATGGTGGCGCCGGTCTTCTGGTCGCCCTCCAGGGTGCCCAGCAGCTTCTCAACGGCGGGGATTACTTCCAGCGGGGCCACGCCGCCGCCAGCCACGATGCCCTCTTCCACAGCGGCCTTGGTGGCGTTCAGCGCGTCCTCGATGCGCAGCTTCTTCTCTTTCATCTCCACTTCGGTGGCGGCGCCCACACGGATGACGGCCACGCCGCCGGCCAGCTTGGCAAGCCGCTCCTGCAGCTTCTCGCGGTCGAAGTCGGAGGTGGAGTTCTCGATCTCGGCACGGATCTGGTTGATGCGGTTGTCGATGGCGCTCTTCTTGCCGGAGCCACCCACGATGGTGGTGGTCTCTTTGTTCACCTTCACCT
>JAJDIZ010000212.1 GCA_030266915.1 Ruminococcaceae bacterium OttesenSCG-928-D13
ACCCCGCCCGAGGTGATGGGCAAGGTGTTCTCGCTGATGATGACCGCCATGACGCTGGCCATGCCGGTGGGGCTGCTGTTGGCGGGCCCGGTGACTGAGCTGGTGGGGGTAGATGTCTGGTTTTTCTGGTCGGGCGCTGCCCTGGTGGTGACCGGGCTGCTCTGCCGCCTGATGACCCGGCGCTACGACGCGCAAACCATGCTGCCCGAGGCCCCGGCCCCGGCAGAGAGCAAGGAGGCCGAGTAAGCGTGGCCATGAGGATAACAGTCGTTCCATACGATCCGCGGTGGCCGGAGCTGTTCCGGCAGGAGGCGGCGCAGATAACGCGCATACTGGGGGAGAACGCGGTGCGGGTTTTTCACATTGGCAGCACGTCCGTGCCCGGCCTTGCGGCAAAGCCGGTTATTGACATCATGCCGGTCGTTCACGATATGGACAAAGTTGCCGGCTGCGCGCCGGCGTTCGAGGCGATTGGTTACGAGGTGTTGGGCGAGTTTGGCATGCCCGGCAGGTGCTACATGCGGAAGGGCGGCGACAACCGCAGCCATCAAATCCACACCTTCCAGTACGACAGCACCGCCGACATCCTGCGGCATTTGGCCTTCCGGGATTACCTGCGCTGCCATCCGGAGCAACGTGCGGCCTATGGCGCGCTCAAAAGCCGGCTGGCGGAGCGGTATCCCTCGGATATCGTGGCCTATGGCGACGGCAAAGAGAGCCTTGTGAAACAGCTGGAGCGCGACGCGCTGAAATGGTACTGGGAAAACCAAGCCTGACCGCAGCTTTCACAGCCGGCGCCTTTTCATGTAACAATTTGCGCTTAGCGAAGGCGGCCGCCCGGTGCTCAAGAGCGCGGCCAGGGCTAAGGATATGCGAAGCATCCGCGCGGATGAATACCGGGCGGCCGCCTTCGCGGCTGTGATCCCCTTACAACGCCGTGCCCTTCTTGGGCACGAACATGTTGGACAAATCCACGCCCTCATGCTCCAGCAGCTTTATCTTCATCGGAACGCCGCCTGCAAAGCCCGTCAGGCTGCCGTTTGCGCCCACAACGCGGTGGCAGGGAACGATGATGGAGATCGGGTTGTGCCCAACGGCCCCGCCCACCGCCTGGCTGGACATGGTTTTCCGGCCCAGCTTTTGGGCCATCTGCTTTGCTATGTCGCCGTAGGTGGTCACCTCGCCGTAGGGGATTTCCCGCAGGATGCCCCACACCCCCTGCCGGAATTCACCGCCAACGGGCGCCAGCGGCAATTCGGAAATGGCGGGCCGCGCCCCGGCAAAGTACCTGTCCAGCCATTTTTTCACACTATCAAACAGCGGGATGTCGTCCTTTTCCACCATGGCCTCGGGGATGGTGCCCCCGTGGTATTTTTGCCCCTGCGTCCACAGGCCAACGAGATTTGCGCCCGTCCCATCGCAGGCAAGCGTAACGGTGCAAACCGGCAACTGATAGGTTGTAGAATAATACATTTTGTGCCTCCTCACAGCGAATTCCAAAGGTTCATCGTTGCGTAGCTGCGCCAGGGGCGCCACGCTTCCGCCAATGCCAGCAACTCCTTCGGGCTGCGGCCCGGAAGCGCTTTTTTTATGCCGGCATCGGTCTCCAGAAAGGCGTCCGGCCACTCCATCGCCCGCATGGCGATGTACTGCGCCGTCCAGCTTCCGATGCCGCGGATGGCCGTCAGCCCTTTGATTTGCGCCTCGGGCTGGGCCGACAGGTCAAAATCGAGCTCGCCCTGCCGCAGCGCCAACGCCAGCGCATGAATTGTTTTCGCCCGGGCCGCGATGACGCCCAGCGGCCCAAGATGGCTTTCGATGGGGCCGCTCAAGGAGAGGATGTCGTCGGCCGAGGGGAACACATGGGTCAGGCCGGGAACACCTGTTTCGACGGGCGTGCCATAGGCCAGGGTAACCCTTGCCGCCAGGGTGCTGGCCGCTTTGACGGTGATCTGCTGCCCAAGCACCGCCCGTACCGCCATTTCAAAGGGGTCAAAGCAGCCCGGCAGGCGGGTGCCCAGCACACAAAGGCCGGGGCGTATCTCATTCATGCCTTGCAGGCTTTCATACACGGCGTTTGGGTCGCAGTAGAGGTCAAACAGATGCCGCACCCGCGCCAGCACCTGGGGCAAAACCGGCAGCAGGGCCTCACTGACGGTGACCGTCAGTGTGTTCTTTTTCTGCCTGTGGCCCACACGCACATGGCCGCATACAGGCTTCCCCTCCGCAGTCACCATGCGCACCGTGCGCAGGTATTCACCATTTTTTACCATGTCCACCCCGGTGATGGCCCGCCCGGCAAGGAAGCGGAGCATCTCC
>JAJDIZ010000213.1 GCA_030266915.1 Ruminococcaceae bacterium OttesenSCG-928-D13
CTGGAAATAGTAGGTGCCGGGCTCGTAGGCATCGCCGGTGGCGTTGTAAAAAAAGAAAAGGGGAATCGAAAGGCTGTCGGTGCTGTCATCCAGCATGTCCGTTGAGAATTTGTACGCTGCGAGGCCATCTTCCAGTTTTTCCGGCACCTGTGCCCACACCGTTTCGTCCACCAGGTCTGCCGGGGCCACGTCCTTGGCCATCCAAAGGGTCGGCTCCCAAACGCCCAGTAGCCATTTGGAAGACAAGTACTGTGCTTCAAGATAAGTCAAGGTCAGGTCCACGATATCGTCCCGCAGCACTACCACATCGGCACGCGAGGGGTCGTCCTGCGCTACGGCAAAGCAGGCGGGCAGGTCATAGGCGAAGCCGTAATAGCACCCCGCTTTGTTCAAATCCACCCGCGAGGAATCAAAGGACGCCCGGGTATAGATGGTGAGCTCGTCGGCGGTTTCCAGCGTTGCCGGGTAGTCCGGCTCGGCCATGAAGCCTGCCAGGCATTCCTGGCCGCTGCCAAGGGGCAGCAGCATCTTCGAGACAGTGATTTCAACACGGTTTGGCTGCACCGTTTCGATGGCGGCCATCCCCTCCTCGTACACCATGACCTGCCGCTCCACCCACAGATCGGCCGGCTGGCCGTCCTTCAGGTAGACATAGGTGTCGGGCACCTCCACCTGGCCGCGCAGGGTTTTGCGTCCGGTGGTGGCCAGGTCGCCACCTTCAAAATTCCAGGTGACGGCGGCAGTCTTATAGTATGGCCGCAGGTAGACCACGGTGTCCAGCTGTGCCGCCAGCGTTTCCAGTGGTGCATCCTTTTCATACACGGCCAGCTGGTCTTGCTTTTCCATTAAGGTGCCGCTCACCTTGATGGGGTCCACAGCCTCGCCGGCGGCCGCCGCCGGCACCGCCAGTCCGGCCAGCATCAATAGCCCACAAATGCACGCCAACAGTCTTTTCATGCCCACCGCTCCTTCTGCATCTCGGCCTCGTAGCTCACCCAGGCGGCGCGGATGCGTTCACGCTCCCGGCGGGGCACATAGGCCACCTGGCCGTCGTCCAGCACAAAGCCGCGGCTGTCCAGCCGGGATACATATTCCATGTTGAGCAGGATACCATAGCTGCATTGCACAAAGCGAGCGTCGGCCAACAGCTGGGGCGCAAATTGCAGGAAGGACACATAGACCCGCACGTCCCCGCGGGTGGTGTGCAGGGTGACATAGTTGCGCCCCTTTGAGGTCCGGATGATGTTCCTGAACAATACCTGGAGCTGCTGGTGCCCCGATTTAACGGTGATGAAGCGCTCGTCCAGGTTTTGGCGGGAAAGACAGGCCCGCAGGGCGCACTCCATCTGCTGCGGGGTGGCGGGCTTTACCAGATAGTGGGTGGCCTGCACCTCAAAGCCCTGCACGGCGTGGTCATCGCTCACCGTGACAAACACCAGCTTCACCTGCCGGTCAGCTTCGCGCAGTTTTCGGGCAGTTTCCATCCCATCGGTGCCGTCCATAAAAATGTCCAGCAGAACGGCATCGTACCTGCCCGGCGCATACTTCCGCAACAGGGCGTCGCCGCTGTTGAAGGAGACCACGTCGCACGGAACCCCGATGGCATCGCAAGCTGCCATGGCCTGTGCGGCCATGGCCTCACGTTCCTGCGGCATATCGTCTACAATGGCAATCCTCACCCATGGCCCCTTTCTTACACGGACAATTCGAATGTACTTTAATATTAGCATAATACGCGGGTATGTAAAGCGGCGGTTATCACTGCTATTTGGAGAACAGGACCTCCGGGATTAAAGGTTTCGCCCTTCTTGTAGATGTTTTTCTGGATATTTTTATCGACGGTCAGTTTGAAGATGGCATCTGTCCAAATATCCAGCTGCTTAATATGTCCATTATACCAAAACTCGCCAATTATGAAACAGTAGCCCCCTGATAGTACCCCATGTGTGGCCCCGCGGGGAAAGGTGTATGTAGAAAATAAATAGAGACAGCGGAAAACCCTTGGTGGCGCGGCTATCGCGTCGGCGTTGGCGGCGGAAGCGGCAGGCATGACCGCACCGGCCTTCACGACCGCAGGCACGGCCAGCACAGCCGCCGCAAGCGTTGCAACGTCCACCGCAAGCACAGGCGCGGGCATTGGGGCCGGTGCCGTTACCGGCATCGTGGTAGCCAGCGCCGCCGTTGTAGGTGGTGGTGTGTTCGCGGCAACCGTGCTTTTGGCGGCTCCCGAAGTGACCCTTGAAGGTGTCAGCATCAACCAGCCCGATATACCGATGCTGGTCGGCGAGAGC
>JAJDIZ010000214.1 GCA_030266915.1 Ruminococcaceae bacterium OttesenSCG-928-D13
CGGTGGCCACCTTGGCAATCTGGTAGCCGTCCTTGGCGTACCACACCCCGTTTGCCTCGAGCTTGCCCAGGGCAATCTCGAGGCCGCTCTGGGCGCTGATCCAGCTGTCCCGGCCGATGAACTGGTCGCGGGTATACTCGCCGTACTGATAGGTCCACTCGTTGTTGAACAGGGCGGTGGCGCTGAAAGCCGGGGCCTGGGTGAGCGGGCGGTTTTCAAGCTCGCTCACGGCCTTGGTGGGGGTCATCATGTCCGCCACCGACAGCGCGGCCAGAATGGCAAAAAACAGGATAATGACCGGATATTTAAACGCGCCTTTGATTGTTTCCATAGAGCACCTCATGGTGGCCAAATGGTCCGGCAGATGTTTCTCTCAGTCACATGCTTCGCAGCGCAGAGCCTCCTCGCGAGGATATCCTTAGCCCTATGTTCCCTCAAAAAACATCTGCCGCCCCATTCGGCGGAAGCGGAAATAGACTAAAACCTAAAGTACAAAAACGGACTGTAGCCGCCGGCCACCATGTAGGTTATGCAGATGGCAAGCAGGCCCAGCATGATGACGATGCGCACCCAGGTGAGGTGCTTGACTTTGTTGTACAGCTTTTCGGGAATGGAGGTGGAGAAGAAGATGCCGACCGCCAGGATGCCGGCGTAGTTGCGCAGCAGGTAGAGCGCTGAGACGCCTCCCTGGGGCACGAACATCTTGTTTAGCAGCACCGGGAGGCTCACCCCGGGGTCGCTGCCCACAAACAGCGCCCAGCCCACAATCACAATCAGCATGGTGTAGAGGTGCTGCCAGCCCTTGCCCTTTTCCAGCACCTTCAGCATGAAGGTCTTTTCCAGAATCAAGAAGAAGCAGTAGTAGAGGCCCCAGAAGATGAAGTTCCAGTTGGCCCCGTGCCAGAAGCCGGTGAGGAACCACACGATGAAGATGTTCAGGAACTGGCGGGGCAGGCCCTTGCGGTTGCCCCCGAGGGGAATGTAGACATATTCCTTGAACCAGCTGGACAGGCTGATGTGCCAGCGCCGCCAGAACTCGGTGATCGACTTGGAGATGTAGGGCAGGTTGAAGTTCATGTGGAAGTCGAAGCCCAGCATCTTGCCCATGCCGATGCCCATCAGGCTGTAGCCCGAGAAGTCGTAGTAGATGTAGAGGGTGTAGGCCAGCATGCCCAGCCAGGCCAGTGGGGTGGAGACGTTCTCAAGCCCGATGCCCGCCTGGCTGAGGCTGCCGCCCTTGTACTGGCCGATGATGTCGGTCCACAGGCGGTTCACCCCGTCGGCCACCAGCACCTTCTTGGCCAGGCCGAAGGTGAACTGCATGATGCCCTCCTCGACGCGGTCAAGGGTCACCCGGTTCTTATAGATGTGCAGCCGCTCGTTGATTTCGGAGTAGCGCACGATTGGCCCGGCAATCAGCTGGGGGAACATCACCACGTAGGCGCCGAAGTTGACGATGTTCTTCTCGCTGGGCACCCGGTTCCAGTACACGTCGATGGTGTAGCTCATTGACTGGAAGGTGTAGAAGCTGATGCCCAGCGGCAGCACCAGGTTCTGGATCAGCGGGATGCTGGCCCCGAACAGGGTGTTGATGTTTTCGATAAAGAAGTTCGAGTATTTAAAGTAGAGCAGCATCCCCAGGCTGCCGGCGATGGAGAGGATCAGGAACAGCCGCTTGAGGGCGGGGTTGGCGGCAAAACGGCTGATCAGGATGCCGCAGATGTAGTTGATGAGGATGAC
This sequence comes from Ruminococcaceae bacterium OttesenSCG-928-D13, assembly GCA_030266915.1. Taxonomy (GTDB): domain Bacteria; phylum Bacillota; class Clostridia; order Oscillospirales; family Ruminococcaceae; genus JAAYCI01. The sequence continues at coordinate 1,741 of JAJDIZ010000214.1, forward strand.
CGCCGCCATGATGCCGAAGAACCTGACCTCGCCCCAGCAGTAAAACACCAGGCTGCACAAGAACAGCGTGGTGTTTTTCATTTTGGGCGGGCTTAAATAGTAAAGCAGCAGGGTGATGGGCAAAAAACGGAACAGGAACAAAATGGTGCTGAAAAGCATGATTTATCCCCACAATGAGGGCCGCCGCTGTGATTGGGCGGCGGCCCTGGTCAATGGTTTATCGTCTGCTTGGGCTTGCTTTCTCAGGCCAGCGCGGCGTCCAGAGCGGCGTCCAGCTTGTCCCAGTCGCCGCTGGCGCTCACCGCCAGCACCACGATGTCGCCGCTGGTGCGCACGCGGCCCTCCTTGGTGTTGGCCACCTGGGTGGCGAACTCGGTGTAGCGGTCGTCCTGGCGGGAGGCCTTGAAGCTCTCCACCCCGGCCTCCACGGAGGCCGCCATGCCGGGCTTTGCCTGAATCACCATCACAAGGCCGCCGTTGTCGGAATAGTTCTGGGAGGTGACCCCCACAAAGCCGAGGATGTCGTCCACCGGCACGCCGCCGGCCT
>JAJDIZ010000215.1 GCA_030266915.1 Ruminococcaceae bacterium OttesenSCG-928-D13
TTCGGCTGGCGCACCAGCCCCATCACCGGGGTGAGGCAGCACCATAACGGCATGGACAGCGTAGCCCAGGACGGCAATGGGTCCGTGCGTGAGGTGACCGGCGGCACCGTTATCGAGGTGAGCGTCGGCTACAACTATGGCCGGGGGAATCTCGTACGGGTGCAGTGCGGCAACGCCGTGGAGACCTACCAGCACTTGGCGACCACCGCGGTGAAAAAGGGCCAGCTGCTCAAGCAGGGCGACGCGATCGGCGTGGCCGGCAGCACCGGGGACAGCACCGGCACCCATCTGCACTTTGAGGTGACCATCGGCGGCAAGGCCGTGAATCCCAGCGAGTGGTGCGGCGTCCCCAACGCGGTAGGCACCTACCCGGGCAACGACACGCTGGACATCTTCGAGCCCGGTGCACCGGTGCAGGTGACGGTAGGCAGCGTGGTACAGTTTGCCGGGGGCGGGGTGTACGGCACCAGCGAGGCAGCCAAGGCAACCGTGATCCAAAAGGCCGTCAAATGTGTGGTGACTGCAATCGCCGAGGGCGCCGCCCACCCCTACCACTGCATCAGCCAGGACAAGGGCGGGGTGTATGGCTGGGTGGACGCCGACAGCATTGGCGCGGCAGACCCGGCCCCGGTGGCGATGTACCAGCTTTCCATTGGCCCGATGACCAAGGGCGACAAGGATGCCCTGGTGGCGCAGGCCCAAAAGCTGGGTGTCTCGGTGGCCGTGATGGAGGTGGGATAACCATGGATAACATCATTGGAAAGGCAAAGGTAGCGGCGGTGGGGATTTTATCGGTATTGGCGGCGAGGTTTGGCATTTTGGTGGTTCCCTTTGGGCTGCTGGTGGCATCAAACGTAATTGACTACGCCACCGGCATGATGGCGGCAAAGTGCCGGGGCGAAACTGTGAACAGCAGTGCCGGGTTTAAGGGAATTGCAAAGAAAATATGCATGTGGCTGCTGGTGGTGGTGGCCATGATTGCGGACGTGGCACTGGCTTACGGCGTTGATGCGCTGGGATGGAACCTGCCGTTCAGCTTTTTGGTATCCTGCCTTGCGTGCCTGTGGCAGTTGGCCAACGAGTTGCTTAGCATTATTGAGAACATCTCCGACACCGGGGTGAACATTCCACCATTCCTCCGCCCGCTGGTGGAGTGGGTGAAGAAAAAGTGCGAGCCTGAGATCGACAAGGACGACAAAGAATAAAACTGTGAGTGGGGGACTTGAAATGCCTGACATCAAAATGACCATCTACCGGGACGCGCGGCAGGTGCTGCAACTTACCCCCACTTGGATTGAAGTGGGACACCAAAAGGACAACCTCGCCCTGACGCTGGTGTTTGATCGCCCGCGGGAGTTTGATGACGCCAACCTGAACTTGTACCTGAACGGTGCCATGGTGCTTCTGGGCGCGGGGAATTTGTATGAGGTGGATACCCATTTCACCAGCCAGGGCAAGGTGGAACTGAGCGCCGAGTTTGTGCGGGGTGGGGTGTTCATTGAGCAGACCGGCATGGCGACCCTCTTTTTCGGAGAATCCCAGCGCCCCGATTGGCCTCCCGGCCCGCCCCCCACGCCGATTGACGATCTCCAAGAGAAGGCCCACTACGGCGAGGTGGAGTTTGTAGACGGTGAGGTAGTGGCCAGGAACGCCCACGGCCAAAGGGTGACCAGCTGGCCGATGGGGGATGGCGAGATATCCACCTTCGCGTGGAAGCCCACCGTGAGCGAAGATGGTGACTTGTCGTGGCAAGGCACCTCGTCCCCCGTCCCACCCGAGATGCAGAACATCAGGGGGCCGAAGGGCGAGGATGGCACACCCGGGGAACAAGGTGAGCGCGGCCCCGAGGGGCCTCAGGGGCCGATCGGCCCCCAGGGCGAACGCGGGCCGAAGGGGAACACGGGCATCCCGGGTGACCAGGGCATACAGGGCCCCAAAGGGGACGCCGGCCCCCGTGGCCCGCAGGGCGAACAAGGCCCTAAGGGTGACACCGGCCCAACCGGGCCGACCGGCGCCGAAGGACCCGCTGGCCCCAAGGGTGACACCGGATCGCAAGGTCCTGCCGGGGCACAAGGGCCCGTTGGGCCTCAGGGGATTCGGGGTGAAGATGGTACCGGTGTGACGATTCTTGATTCCTTCGACACCGAGGAGGCCATGCGCGCCGCACACCCTACCGGCAGCCCAGGGGATGCCTATCTGGTGGCCGGCGATCTGTATGTGTGGAGCTCTGAGCTGGCCGACTGGAACAACATTGGACGGATACAGGGGCCGGAGGGGCCAC
>JAJDIZ010000216.1 GCA_030266915.1 Ruminococcaceae bacterium OttesenSCG-928-D13
ATTGCCGGGGTGGAGAAGTCCATCGTCCACTTCTACAACTCTGTCAGCTATGCCCAGCGGGAGCAGGTTTTCCGCAAGGGGAAGGACGAGATCAAGAAGATCGCCGTGGAGGGTGCCGAGCTGGTGAGGAAGCTGGCCGCCGAGTATGACGGCAACTACCGCTTCGAGTACAGCCCCGAGAGCTTCACCGGCACCGAGCCGGAGTACGCCCTCGAGGTGTGCAACGCCGTGCTGGACGTGCTGGAGCCGAGCGCGTCGAACAACGTGATCATCAACCTGCCCTCCACCGTGCAGATGAGCATGCCCCACATCTACGCAAACCAGATCGAATTTATGAGCGACAACCTGAAATACCGGGAGTTTGTCACCCTCTCCACCCATCCCCACAACGACCGGGGCACCGGGGTGGCCGACGCCGAGCTGGGTGTGCTGGCCGGCGCCCAGCGGGTGGAGGGCACCCTGTTTGGCAACGGGGAGCGCACCGGCAACGTGGACATCGTGACCCTGGCGATGAACCTGTTCAGCCACGGGGTGGACCCGCAGCTCGACTTTTCCGACATGCCCGCCGTGGTGGAGGCCTTCGAGGAGGCCACCGGCATGGAGGTGAACCCCCGCCAGCCCTACGGCGGAACCCTGGTGTTCGCCGCCTTCTCGGGCAGCCATCAGGACGCCATCGCCAAGGGCACCGAGTGGCACAAGGAGAAGAACCTCACCGGCTGGAGCGTGCCCTACCTGCCCATCGACCCCACCGACGTGGGCCGCCAGTACGAGACCGACGTGATCCGCATCAACAGCCAAAGCGGCAAGGGCGGCATCGGCTACCTTCTGGAGCAGAACTACGGCTACAGCCTGCCCCCCAAGATGCGCGAGGCCTTCGGCTACGTGGTGAAGGGCATCTCCGATGAGGGCCACTGCGAGCTTTCGCCCCAGCAGGTGCGGGAGATCTTCGAGAAGGGCTATGTGAACGTCACCGCCCCGCTGAACGTCACCGATGTGCACTTCATCCAGAAGGACGGCATTCTGGCCCAGATCACGGTGAACGAGAACGGCGAGAGCCGGGACGTGACCGGCCGGGGCAACGGCCGCCTGGACGCGGTGTGCGACGCCCTGTGCACCGCCACCGGACGGGATTTTGAGGTGCTGACCTACGCCGAGCACGCCCTGGAGGTGGGCAGCAAGAGCAAGGCTGTGGCCTATGTGGGCCTCACTTGGAACGGCAGCGGCATCGTCACCTGGGGCGCCGGCCTGCACACCGACATTATCGAGGCCAGCGTGGACGCCCTGCTGAGCGCTTATAATAATAAGGTAAAGCAAGAGGCAAACGGGAAGTAAAAAACCACAAACAGCACGGGGCGCCTGCCGGCAGCGGGCGCCCTTTTTGGCCCTTTTTTGGGGCTCTATTATATATAGTATAGAAAGAGGGGCGGAAAACCGTTCAGAGATGTGCTATAATTATTGGGATGGAAAATGCTGCGAAAATGACTGATAAATAGGATATAAATGGGAGGGAAATGATGGAGAAAACCATTGCAGTGATCAAGGGGGATGGCATCGGGCCGGAGATTGTGGACGGCGCGCTGCTGGCGCTGGACGCCGTGGCCAAAAAATTCGGCCATGCCTTTACCTTTAAAGAGGTGCTGATGGGCGGCGCCGCGATAGACGCCACCGGCGAGCCGCTGCCGGCCGAGACCCTGGCTGCCTGCAAAGCGGCCGACGCCGTGCTGCTGGGTGCGGTGGGCGGCCCCAAGTGGGAGGGCCTGCCCGGGGACAAGCGCCCCGAAAAAGGGCTGCTGGGCCTGCGCGCCGGCATGGGGCTGTACGCCAACCTGCGTCCGGCCCGGCTGCTGCCGGCTTTGGCCTCGGCCAGCCCGCTGCGGGCAGATACCGTGGCCGAAGGGGTGGATATGCTGGTGGTGCGCGAGCTGACCGGCGGCATCTACTTTGGGGAACACAAAACCGAGACGGTGGGGGGCGAACAGCAGGCCAGCGACCTGATGGTCTACAGCGAAAGCGAGATTGAGCGCATCCTGCGGGTGGCCTTCGAGGCCGCGATGGGCCGCGGCAAAAAGCTGTGCAGCGTGGACAAGGCCAACGTGCTGGACACCAGCCGCCTGTGGCGGGCGGTGGCCCACCGGGTGGCCAGGGAGTACCCCGAGGTGGAATATTCCGACATGCTGGTGGACAACGCTGCCATGCAGCTGGTGCGGGCGCCTGCCCAGTTCGATGTGATGGTCACCGAGAACATGTTCGGGGACATTTTGTCCGACGAGGCCAGCATGC
>JAJDIZ010000217.1 GCA_030266915.1 Ruminococcaceae bacterium OttesenSCG-928-D13
TTGCGCCCCAAAAGGCACGTCCCAAAGCTGACAGGCCCACAAGTTTTATATGATACCCGATTGATTAAAAAGGCTATTCCCATGCACACAAGCATCGGAATAGCCTTACGTCATGCTTCTTTGGCACCGAAATGTGCGCATACAATTGGCGTGCATCAGGCAGATCGCTGGAGATTCAATGCCAGAAACCGAAAAATGTCGAAGATTCTCAATAAAAATTTGACGGCACTTGCCCGCAATGGTATACTTACACTATTTATTACACAAGATTGCGTATAGTTTTTGTCTTATATGCTTTTGTCGAATGAGCAAACGGAGGTATCAACCGAATGAAAAAGACCAAAAAGGGCAAATCTATCGTTGGGCAAATCACAAGAATATCTATTGTTGCCCTGCTGGCAGTATCCATTGTTATTTGCACAATAGGGTTGTTTTTCTACAATAGCGACGCAACAACGTACAACCAGAATGCGGTTCTGGGTATTGCGCAGTCCATGGCGTCCTATATCGACGGGGACAAATATCTGGAAGCCAGCTTGCAGGAAACCCCGGAAGGCTACGCGCAAGAGATAAAGGACCATTTCGATGAGGCGAAAACACGCACTCAAATGAAATATCTTTATGCGGTAAACAACCTGGGCGACCGCGCAATGTTCGTAGCCGAGGGGCAGACCGCGCAGGATGACCCTGAAATGATTTGCGACTTTGGCCTTGTGCTGCCGGCCAGTGAATTTGACGAACTGATGTTTGACACCATGCGCACAGGCCTGCCCAATGTGACCCCGATGCGCGAAAACGAAATGTACGGAAAAATGGTTACGGCCTATGCGCCAATTTTTGATGGCAAAGGCAATGTTGTCGGCGTGGTTGGCGCCGACATGGACGTGAATGCCATCATGGATGGCATGTGGCGGTTCGGCTCTCAAATCTATCTGTTTTCCGCCATTATCGCAATTTTATCCGGGATTCTGCTGACACGTTACCTGCGGCATTCGATAGGAAAACCCCTGCAGGCTCTCACCGAGGCTTCTGATAAAATCGCCGTTGGTGATATGAATGTCTCGTTGGATGCGCGGCGGGATGATGAAATCGGACGCCTTAATAAATCCTTCCAGCACATGCTGGAAAGCACCGAAGAACAGGTTGCCATTATGGAGCGGCTGTCGGATGGGGATTTGACCATCAGTGTGGCGCCGCGCAGCGAGAATGACGCAATGAATTTGGCCATTGGTACAACGCTTGCAAACCTGAACAGCATCGTTGCCGAAATAAGCGTGGTTGCTGCGCAGGTTGCAACTGCGGCAGAGCAGATTGCCTCCGGTTCACAAATTCTGGCAGAGGGCAGCACACAGCAAGCCCAGACATTGCACCACTTGTCCGATTCAATACAAGATATCCAGACCCAGGCGCAGCAGAACGCAGAACTGGCCGACCAGACCATGCAGGATGCCAACGAAGCCGGCAGCCTGATGTCGGAAAGCACCGGATACATGGCAGAAATGAATAATGCCATGCAGGAAATTGAAAACAGCAGCCAGCAGATTGCCCATGTCATCAAAGTAATCGATGATATTGCTTTCCAAACGAACATCCTTGCACTCAACGCAGCCGTTGAGGCTGCCCGTGCGGGTGAGCACGGGAAGGGCTTTGCCGTTGTGGCAGACGAGGTGCGCAATTTGGCCGGCAAGAGCGCCGAAGCGGCGCACGAAACCTCCAGCCTGATTGAAAACAGCGTTGAAAGCGTTCAAACAGGCGCCGGCATTGCAGAAAAAACCTCCGCCAGCCTGACCCAGGTGGGCAGCATCGCTGCCGACAACGCAACAGCTGTCAGCAAAATGAATGAGGCGTCTGCCGCCCAAAGCAATGCCATAGCCGAGATCAATCTGGAAATTGCCCAGATATCGCAGGTGGTACAGTCTAACAGCGCCACGGCCGAGGAGAGCGCTGCATCGGCCCAGGAGCTGAGCGCGCAGAGCGCATTGCTCATAGAGGTTGTGCGTCGCTTCAAGTCATCCTCCAACGATGCAAACCAGTCCCTCCCGGGTATACCATCGCCTGCGAAAAACCTGTTGCCCGCTGCCCGCACAGGTAAATAGGGTAAAGGCACCTGGCCAGAGCAGCAAAAGAGCGATAGTGATTGGCTGATTTCAGCCTCACTATCGTTCTTTTTTGATGTTTTCACGCCAAAGGCCGCAAACGTCCTATATCCTTATGGCTCCAACCGGTTGATGTCTCGCGGAAACATTGTTGCATAACGCACATTTTGGAAG
>JAJDIZ010000218.1 GCA_030266915.1 Ruminococcaceae bacterium OttesenSCG-928-D13
GTTCCGGGCCAGGCGCGCATCTATGTGTGCGGCCCCACGGTGTACAACTTTATCCACATCGGCAACGCGCGCCCACTGTGCGTGTTTGACACGCTGCGCCGCTACCTGACCTACCGGGGCCTTAAGGTGACCTATGTAAGCAATGTCACCGACATTGACGACAAGCTGATTTCGGCCGCCAATGAGCAGGGCACCACGGTGAAGGCCATTGCCGAGCGCTATGAGAAGGAATACCTGCACGACGCCGACGGCCTGAATGTGCAGCGGCCCGACGTGATTCCCCGGGCCACCGAGCACATCGGTGAAATCATCGCGCTGATCACTGAGATTATCGACAACGGCTATGGCTACGTGGCCAAAAACGGCGATGTGTATTTCCGCGCGCTGAAATTCAAGGACTACGGCAAGCTGAGCCACCTGGTGCTGGACGAGCTGGAGAGCGGCCGGGAGCTGTCCACCAGCCTGGAGGGCGGCCTCAAGGAGGACGGCGCCGACTTTGCCGTGTGGAAATCCGCAAAGCCCGGCGAGCCCGCCTGGGAATCCCCCTGGGGCCCCGGGCGGCCCGGCTGGCACATCGAGTGCAGCGCCATGGCAAAAAAGCATCTGGGGAACACCTTTGACATCCACGCCGGCGGGCAGGACCTGATCTTCCCCCACCACGAGAACGAGATTGCCCAAAGCGAGTGTGCCAGCGGCCAAACCTTTGCCCGCTACTGGATGCACAACGGCTTTTTGAACATTGATTCGCAGAAGATGAGCAAATCCCTCGGCAACTTCCGCACCGTGCGGCAGGTGAGTGACGAGGTGGGCTACGAGCCGATTCGCTGCTTCATGCTCAGTGCCCACTACCGCAGCCCGGTGAACTTCACCCGGGAGAGCATGGACCAGGCAAAAACCAGCCTGGAGCGGCTCTACACCTGCCGGGATAACCTGGCCTTCGCCATCTCGAACGCCGCCGAAAACGGCGACACCCTGCTGGCCCAGCGGGCGCAGGAGGCCGAGCAGCGCTTCCAGGAGCGGATGGACGATGACCTGAACACCGCCGACGCGCTGGCCGCGGTGTTTGACCTGGTGCGGGAGATCAACACCCTACTGAAGGAGACCAGCAAGTCCGCCCTTGAGGAGACAGCCGAGGTGTTCGACCGGCTGTGCGAGGTGCTGGGACTGCTCTACAACCGGCAGGCCGATGAGCAGGTGCCGCCCGAGGTGAACGCCCTTGTGGAGGAGCGCACGGCCGCCCGCGCCGCCAAAAACTGGGCCAGGGCCGACGAGATACGCACCGAGCTGGACGCCCTCGGCTATGTAGTGGAGGACACCGCCGCCGGGCCGAAGGTGGGCAGAAAGTAATAATCTTTCAGTCTGACCGGCGGGGATTATCCTCGCCGGTTGTTTTAAACCACTTGGCCAACGGCCTGTCTGCCGTCGCGTGAGTGGACGCCACTAATCATCGAACAGGAGCTGCCAACATGAAAACCATTTTCCACAACGGTAACATTATTACTATGGACCCAGCGCGGGAAAGCGCACAGGCGGTCTGTGTTGAGGGCAAAAAAATCTGCGGTGTGGGCACCGATGCCGAGATGCTGGCTTTGAAGGAGCAGGATTCCCATCTGGTGGATTTGGAGGGTAAAACCCTTCTGCCTGGTTTTTTCGAGACCCACATGCATATTCTGTCCTATGGTATGCTGCTGAAAGACATCAACCACAACAGCTGCGATTCCATTGCGGCCCTGATCGAGCACAGCAAAAAACACATCGCGACCAACCGGATTCCGGACGGCACCTGGGTGCGGGGTCGGGGCTGGAATCAGGATAGCTTCGGTGACGAGAACCGCTTCATCAATCGCTATGACCTGGACGCGGTATCCACCACCCACCCGTTGGCCTTCATGCGTACCTGCGGCCACGTCATCGTGGTGAACAGCTGTGCTCTCGAGATCATGGGGATGGCGGAGTCTGCCCCGGAGATACCCGGCGGGCAGATTGATCTTGACGCCGCCGGCAAGCCCCTCGGCATCTTCCGGGAGCAGGCGCGCCGGTGTGTGCTGGACTGCATCCCCGAGAAGACCAAGGACGAGATCAAAGAGCTGATCTGCCTTGCCACCGATGACGCGGTGGCCCATGGCATCGTGGAAATTCACTCCGATGACTTCAAAGACGTGCCATCCAACTATCAGAAGGTGATCGACGCCTTTTCGGAGCTGGTGGCCGAGGACCGGCTGAAAATTCGGGTGTACGAGCAGTGCAACCTGCCGTCGGTGGGGC
>JAJDIZ010000219.1 GCA_030266915.1 Ruminococcaceae bacterium OttesenSCG-928-D13
GGCGCCGCTCGAGGACTCCTGGACGGAGATGCCGCTGGCGTCGGCGCTGTCATCGGCGGGCGGGGCTGCTGCGTCTGTGCCGGCCTCGGGGTCATCTATCGCCGTGTCGGGTACGTCGCTGCCTTCGATCGGGTTGCCTTCTTCATCGACTTCGGGTTCAACATCATCAACCCAGCCCTTGCCCTGGTTGGCCTGGCCGCTCCAGTGCAGGCTGGAGGCGGTGTTCTCGAGGATGTTGTAGGAGCCGAGCCGGGTGTAGCCCAGGCGGCTCTGGCGCTGCTGGTAGCGGTTCATGCTCTGGGTGTACTCGTAGTAGGCGTAGCCGGTGGACATGGCGCCGGCGGTGTTGCTGCTGCCGTACTCCGCGTCGTAGCCGGTGTTGCCGATGTCGTACTTGTCGTACACGTCCTTCACGGCCTGCAGGAAGGTGGCCAGGTTCTGCTGGTCGATGCCGCCCTTCTCGGTGAAGATGGCCGGCGCGCAGCTGGCGTAGAGGGTTTCGAAAATGTCGGGCAGGGTTTCGAAGTAGAGAACGGGCTGCTCCTCGGCGGGCTTCGGGCCGTACATGCTTTCCCAGTAGGCCTGTTGCTCCTCCTCGGTCCAGTCGGGGTCCATCTCCTGGAAGCCCGGGATGCCGGCGCCCTCCTTGATGGCGGTCATCAGGCTGTCGAAGCTGGTGAACTGCTCCACATAGCCCTTCTCGCCCATCAGGCTGGGGATGAAGAAGTTGGTGGGCAGGGCGTAGTATTTGCCGTCCTTGGCCAGCGGGGTGAAGATGGCTTCGAACAGGTCGTCGTTGCCGGATACCAGCTCGGTCAGGTCCTCCAGCACGCCCTTGTCGATGAAGCTTTCCACCGGCAGGCCGTCCAGAATCAGCACGTCGGGGCCGGTGCCGTTCAGCAGCTCGGTGTTCAAAGCGCGCAGGGCGTCCTCTTCGGTCATGGCGTTGCCGTCGGAATCAGTGGTGCTGCGCTCGTTGCCATCCACCATGTCGCCCGTGGAGGCAAAGGCGGTCTCGTATTCGATGGTCACGTCCGGGAACTGGCGCTTGTACTGGGAGAGGGCCAGCCGCACGCTGTTGTTGTCATACAGGGAGTAGACCCTGATCTTCCGGTCGGAGGAGGCGATGGCCTCGTCGTCCCAGGTGTATTTCAGCAGCTTGCCGGCCATGTTTTCGTAGTTGTAGTTCTCGTACACCGCCATGATCAGGGTGTCGTTCCCGGGATCATAGGTCATGTTGTTGATGCGGTAGAGGGGGGAGCCGTAGGTGTAGTTCAGGCCGTCCATCACCTTTTCGGGCACAGTGCCCTCGGGGGTGTACTTGTCCATGCCCCGGGCGTTGACGTTGTAGAAGTTGTAGTCGTTGTCCACATAGGTAGAGTTGATGTCGTTCCGGCCCAACTGTTGCTGGAGGTCGCCCTTGGGCATCGGGCCGTTGTAAGGGGTGCCGTCGGTGATATTGAAGGCCTGAAAGCCCTTCTCCCAGTCGTTGTAAAATAGAGCGTTCTCGTTGTAGATCACATCCCACACGTTGAAGCCGAACTCGTAGAGCTTGGCGCCGGTGTTCAGGTCGTACACGCCGGCCGGGTTGGTGGTGTCCCAGTCGAAGTTGGGGTCATTCATCTCCTCCTCGGTGGGGTTGATGTAGAGGGAGAGGAAGAGGCGGTCGCCCGGCAGTGCCTCAGCATTGTATATGTTGACGCTACGGCCTTCGGACAGCAGCGCGTCATATTCGGGTATCGAGAACGGCGTGACATTGCCCGAGGCATCTACCCGCACCAGGTCGGTTTTGCTGGAGTAGACATCGTTCTCCACGTCGTTGACCCAGGTATGGATAAAGGCCAGTAGGTCGCCGTCCGCCATTGGGATCACCTGGCCGAGGCTGATTTGCTCGGGCGGGGTTTCGTCGTTGTCGTAATAGTCGGAATAGTCGTTGATGTACGGCTTGGTCCAGTCCATGTTCACCGGCTGCCAGGTCTCGCCCTGGTCGGTGCTGCGCCACCGGTAATAGGTGGACATATAGTGGTTGTCCTCGTCGCCAATGTCCTCAGAAACCAGGTCCAGCACGCCGCCCTCGAATGCGGTGAAGCTGTTGGGGTAGCCGCTCATCCCCTCGGGGGTGATATCGACCTCCACATAGCGGCCATAGGTCACGTTGCCCAGGTCATCATCGCCGTCGCCGCCATCCTTGTTGCAGCCAGCCAGGATGGAGAGGGTGAGGACCATGCAAAGAAACAGTGCCAGTACAGGTTTAA
>JAJDIZ010000022.1 GCA_030266915.1 Ruminococcaceae bacterium OttesenSCG-928-D13
GGCATCACATACCCGCTTTGCATCGGCGTCGCTGAGATTTGTGGAGCAGGGCAGGTTCACCACCCGGGTGCGGTAGTCTTCGGCCTTGCCAAGGGCGTGGGTTTCGTTTTGCAGGTAGGGCTTCTGCTCGTTAATCAGCCCCCAGATGCCCCGGGTCTGAATATTGTCAGCTTTCAGCTTCTGGATCAGCGCGTCCCGGTCAAGGGGGTAATCGTCGGTCAGGTACAGGCTGAAAAACCAGCGGTTCGGGCGGGTGTCCTCCCGGAAGGGCAGGATTCTCAGCCCGGCTTTGCCGTCAAGGTGCGTCCTGTACAGCTCATAGAGTTCGGCCTTGCGGGCGACAAACCCCTCCAACTGCTCCAGCTGGGCCAGCCCAAGGGCGGCCTGCAGGTTGGTCATGCGGTAGTTGTAACCCACCTCGTCGTGGACATAGTCGTCCACGCTGGCCTTGGCCTGGGTGGACAGGTGCTTCGCCCGCTTCGCCCACGCCGGGTGCCGGCTCACCAAGGTGCCGCCGCTGCCGGTGGTGATGATCTTGTTGCCGTTGTAGCTGTAGACCCCCACGTCCCCGGCGGTGCCGGCCATTTTTCCGGCGAACGCCCCGGCCAGCCAGCGGCTGCCCACCGCCTCGGTGGCGTCCTCGATCACGGCCAGGTTATAGCGCTTGGCGGTGGCGCAAATCTCATCCATATAGGCCAGGTTGCCGAACACATGCACCACCTCGATAGCCCGCACCGGGCGGCCGGTGGTCTTGTTGTGCAGCACACCCTCCCGCAGCTCGCAGCGGGTGGCGCAGAAGTCCTCCACCGCGGCCGGGTCAAGGCAGAGGGTGTCGTCGCAGCCGATGAACACCGGCTCGGCAAAGGCGTAGCGGATTGGGTTGACCGCCGCGATGAAGGTGAGGGCCGGGGCGATCACCTCGTCCCCGGGCTGTACGCCCGCCACCAGCATGGCCAGATGCAGCCCGGCTGTACCTGAAGCACAGGCCACAGCGGCCCCGGCGCCGGCGTACTCGGCGATTTTCTCCTCAAAGACGCCCACCATGCTGCCCCCGGTGGACACCCACTCGCTCACCACCGCGTCGTTCACATACTGCCGCTCGTTGCCGCCGAAGTTTGGCACCGAGAGGGGAATAAAGTCTGCCATCATGCCTCGTTTCCCGCCGCAGCGTTCTTATTGCGGCGTTTTGCCATAAAATTTTTGGCCCAGTCAATCAACTCTATTATATTATAAATAAGACAAACCGCAAGGGCGGGCAGCAGGGCAAAGGCCAGCAGCTCGCCCAGGGTTGGCACAAAATAGTAGGCCGCGGGCAGCCGCGGGTTCAGCGTGACAGCCCCAATGGTGATGTGGCTTTCGCCGGCGGTGCCGGGGTCCAGCCGCAGGGCGCGCACGTTGCCGGGCGGCAGGATGAACAGCACGCTGCCGTCGTCCTGGGGCGCCCCGATGACCCGCTGCCGGGGCGAAAAACCCTGCCCCTCCCGCCGGGTGTAGAACAACTCCAGCTCGCCCGGGTCATGCTCGAAGCCGGCCTCAAGGCGCAGAACGCGCACCTTCTCGTCGACGCCTTCGAAGATCAGCTGGGGGTCCACCCCCTCGCTGAGATAGCCGCCGTCCTCGAGGCGAGCCAAATTCACCGGCGTCGCCGCCGCAGGGTCCAGCTCGCGCGGGGGCCAAACGCGCCCCATGATAAACCCCGCCAACGCAAGTCCCAGCCAGCCCAGCAAAAACAGGCCGTAGCTCACCAGGGCCACCAGCGCTTTTCGGTTTTTCATCCGGGTTTTCAGGGTTTTTTTCATCATTTATCCTGCATTTAATTGTTTGATAAAACGCGAATTATATTGGAACTGAAACTCAATAATGGGCGCGGGCGCCCACCATCGGCTCAAGGTAGCACACGGCGTCCCCGTCCTCTGTGCTGCCGGTGCGCACCACCCGGTACAGGTCGGTCTCGCCGTCAAAATAGGCGGCCATGCCGTCTGTAAACAGGGCGCCGTACTGCTCGCGGAAATCCCCGTCGGCCTGCTCGAGGTACACCACGTCGCAGCCGCTCTCGAACAGGTAGGCCTCCAGCTCGGCGGCGTTGACCTGCCGCTTATCGCCCAGGGTGCCGTCCTCGTTTTTCAGCTGCCTCTCCAGGGTGCCGCCGCCCACGCTGTAGTCCAGCTGGTAGGGCAGCATCTGGTAGCACAGCGTCAGCCAGCCGAGGCCGTTGTCGGCGCTGTTCACGTAGAAGGTGCGGCCGGCCGGGTCCAAAAGGCCGGTCAGGGCCTCCACATCCTGCGCGTAGGCCCGGCGCTGGTTGTAGGCGCTTTTGTCCACCCCAAACACCGTGTACTGGGCCGGGATCAACAGGGCCACCCGCAGCGCCACTGCGGCCGCAAGGCCCAGCGCCACCGCCTTGCCCAGCGGGGCCCGCCACCACACTGGCGTCTCCCGGGCTTCCTCCCCAGCCACCGCCTGCCCCAGCAGCAGCAGGGCGGCCAGCAGCCAGCCGATGTAGTAGGGGTAGATGTACCGGTCGTAGCTCTCCAGCCCCAGGGACTGTTCGATTTTGAACAGGTAGAGGTAGCTCATCGTGATGAGCAGTTGCCAGGCCACAAAGCCCAGTGTGGAGAACAGCCCGAAGCAGAGGCACCGGCGGCGGTGCTGCCTGTCTTTGGTGAGGAAGGCCGCCAGGGCCAGCAGCCCAAAAATGACGGCCACCACCGCAATGCCCCCACCCAGCATGGAGCCACGGCCCCGCACCGAGAAAAACTCCCGGGCCATGCCGCCGGTGACCGTGGTGAAGAACTCGCTCTTCTCGCTGGAAAAAAGCTCGCTGAGAAAGTGCGCCGGAATCTCCTGCAGCGGGATGTTCAGCCGGCCGCCGGCGTCGACGCTGCGGTCCACCTCCAGCACAACGCCGGTGTAGGCCGACCAGCCCCCGAAGGTGGCAACAATCACCCCAAGGCCGATGCCGAGCCGGGCAAAGGCGCCGCCGGCGCGGTTTTTAAGGCGGGGGGCGTCGGCACGCTTCACAAACAGGGTGTCCGTGAAGGCCAGCACGGCGGCCACCAGCGCCAGCTCGGTGCCGATGTCCTTAATCAGGCAGAGCACCGCGAGGGCCAGGCCAAAGGGCAGCATCTCCGAAAGGCGGGGTTTTGCGCCCCCGGCCGGCCGGCTGGCAAACCAGATGGCCAGCGCCGCCGCAAAGGCGAAGCCCAGGGGGATGTCCACGTAGCTGTCCAGATAGACCGGGGAGACGGCCGTGGACGGCCTGTAGTGCCGGAAGACGTAGGGCGTCAGCAGGCAGATGAGGGCCGTGGGCGCCGCGATATTCCAGCCCTTGCGCCCAAAGGGGGCCAGCACCGCGGCCATCGCCGCCACAAGGAACACATCGTAGGCGGCGTAGACCTGCCACTCGGAAAAACCCGTCCCGAAAAACTGGAAGAAGTAGGCGAAAACCGGCATCCCGGGCACCGAGGGCTGGGGCCAGTTCCAGCCGATGGGCGCCACGGTGTGCAGCTGACCGAACACCTTCAGCAGCTTGGCCGCCGGCCCCCACAGGCTGAACTCGTCCCACTCGGTGAACATCGGCCGCTTGGCCCAGAGCAGCAGGATGAAAAACAGCCCCACCGCCACGAAGAACCAGAAGGCAAAGCCCAGCTTCGGCAGGGCGCGCTTTTGCACGCCCCAGCGAAACACCAGCCAGCCGGCGGCGGCAAGGCAGGCCAGATACACCGCCCACATCCCGGCCACGGCAAGGCCAAAGCAGGCGAAAACCGTGGCCGCCGCCATCACCGAGCCGGCGGCGCAAAACGGCGCGAAAGCGGCGGGCAGCCCCCGCTCGATGTAGAAAAGGGCCAGCGCGATCAGCGCGGCAAAGGCCAGCAGAACCCGCGCGTCAGCCATCGCCCGCCGCCCCCTCTCCGCCCGGCGGGGGCGCCCCGTCCGGGTTATTCGGCTTTCTGCGCAAAAAGACGCGGCCAAGCGCGGCCTCGAGCACAAGGCTGACCCCGCAGCCCACCAGCAGCGGCACCAGCAGCAGCCCCAGCGCCTGGCCGGCGTCCGGCTGGTAGAACTGCCAAAAGGGGCGCCGCTCGTTGATGGTAACGCTGACAAACTCGATCACCGTGCCGGCCTCGGAGTCCGGGTCGATGCGCAGGCTCTGACCGCCGCCTGGCGGCAGCAGGAAGGTGACGACCTCCCCCTCGGCCCTGCCAAAGGGATAGGCGGTTTTGCGCAGGTCGTAGTCCTGGCCGGGAACGGCCCAAAACACCTGCCGGATGCGCGGGGCGCGGCTGTAGCCAAGGTGCAGGGTGAGGCTCTCCACCCGGCGCTCCCGGTCAACCAGCAGCAGCTGGGGGTCGGCCCCCGAGGTGACCAGCATCCCGTCCTCCCGCTGGTAGATCTCGTCGTTCAGCTCAAAGTCCGAGAGGGTGAGGGTGGCCGGGGTCAGCTCGCCGCTGGCGTAGGCCGCCCGGTTTTGGGCAAGCGCCACGGTGCACACCGCAAGGTGCAGCAGCAGCGCCACGGCGTAGCAGGCCAGCACCAGCGCGGCGCCCGGGTGCTTTGCCAGCAGTTTCGGCAGCCTGGGTTTGCCCATGCCCGCTCCCCCTTTCGTCCGGTCTTTTTCCATCAGATTTCCACCCTGGCGTACAGCCCGTCCGCCCCTTTTTCGTACAGGGCGGGGGCGCCGTCGAAATCAGCCAGGTTCCCGGCAAAAAGCATGCCGTAGTTGTCGATAAACACCTGGTCCAGCCGGTCCACCAGGATATAGTCGAGGGCGTTTTCCTCCAGATAAGCGCCTATGCCCGCCGCGTCGATGCCGTGGTCGTAGTCGGGGCCGGGGGGCACAAAATCCCCGCCGGCGTTGTAGCTGTCGTTCAGCACCGCCGGCAGCAGGTAGAAGTGGTAGGCCCACCACTCGATGCCCGCCTCGCCCCCCTGGCACACAAAAAACACCTGCCGGCCCTCGGGCACCCGGGCGGCCACCCGGGCCGCGGTGTCCATCCGCTGCCGTTCCACCGAAAAGTGGCTCTGGGAGAAGTTCACCAGGCTGTAGCCCGGCCGCACCAGCGCGCCAAAGCGTCCCACCATGAGAAGTGCCAGGGCCAGTACCCCGGCCCGGGCCAGCTTGCCGGTGCCCGCGGGTTGCCGCTCCTGGGCGGCCAGGGCCAGCAGGGTGAGGGCCACCAGAAACCAGCCCGCGAAATAGGTGCCGGTGTAGCGCTCGTAGTCCACCACGCCGTCCACCTCGCGGGAGTGGGAGTAAACCGCCCAGTTGATAACCAGCATAAGATGGTAGGCCGCGCAGCCGCCCAGAAGCAGGCCGCCGCACAGGGCGCCGCGCAGCTTCTCCCGCCGGGGCGCAGCCAGCACCACGGCCAGCACGGCAATGGCGGCAATCAGCAGCAGGGTGGCCAGTGGGCTGCCGGCCATTGACACCTTGTAGGTGCCGGGCGCGAGGCCGTCGCCCACGATGGCGTCCCCCACAAACAGGTGCGAAAGCTCATACAGCACCCGCTCCATCGGGGCGCTGCGCGGGGCGGCGCCCACCAGCTGCGAAACGCCGGTGGTCACCGCCTTGACAAGGCTCATGTTGGTTTGCCCGCCGCTGGCGGCATAGAGCGGGTTTTGGGCGGCGGCGGCCGAGGCGTGGCGGGTCCAGGGCAGGTACACCGCCAAAATGGCGCCAAACCAGAAGACCCCGAAGGCAAGGCGTCCCGCCACGTCCTTCAGCCAGCCGGGCAGCCTTGCGGGGAATTTCAGCCGGGCGCCGGTCTTCGCCAGCAGTCCCCCGGCCTCCGGGGTGAGGGCGCCCCTGGTGCCAAAAAACAGCAGGTCAGCCGTCATGACGCCCGCCGCCACCAGGGCCACCGGCACCACGTTTTCCTTGGTGAGGGCCAAAGCGGCCAGCGGCAGGGCCGCCTGCCACAGACCGCCCGCCCCGGCCTTGCGCACCGCAAAGTACACCGCCAGCGCCCCGCCAAACAGCATCCCGCCCAGCAGATCCCGGTAGGCGCTCAGGTAGGCGGTGGCCAGCACCACGGTGCTGTTGCCCAAGCTGAAAAAGAACGGCGCCAGCAGCCCGGCGGCGGCCAGCGGCACCCACAGCCGCCAGTTGCCGGGCTTCACCGCGGCCAGCGGGGCCAGAGCGCAGGCAATCAGGATCAGGTCGAAGGCCCAGTAGAGCTGCCACTGGCTGAACTCAGAGCCAAAAAATTGCATAAACCAGTTGAACACAATCGGCCCGGGCACCTCGGTGAGGGTGAAGCGGATACCGTGGGGAACCACGGCGTAGGAGGCGTCGTGCAGCACCATCAGCTTTGCGGCCGGCCCGGTGAAGGAGAACTCGTCCCACATGGTGAACACCGGCTGCCGGGCGCCAAAGGTGAGCAACAGCGCAAGGCCCAGCGCCGCAAACAGCACAAAGCCGGGGCTGGCCAGCTTTTTGGCCAGCACATCCCGGCGCTTTATAATGCCCCAAGCCAGCAAAGCCGCAACCAGCCCAATGAACACCCAGCCGGCCGGGCGCATCACACCCAGCACGGCGGCCCAGGTGAAAAACACCACCACGGTGCTGACGGCAAGCAGCGGCGCCGCCGCGCCGGAAACCCCGCGCAGCATGCAAAAGCCGGCGGCCAGCGCCAGCAGCACCAGAAAGCTCAGCCCCGCTTGCAGCAATTGCAGCATCCTTTCTCTCTTTAGCTTTAGGTCAAGACCTCGAGGGCGCTGCCCTCGAGCACCCGCAAGGGGGCGCACCCCCTTGACCCCATCTTGAAGGGCAAGGTCAAAGGCGCGTCAAACATGCGTTTGACGCTGTTTTTCTTAGCACTACGCCAGCTCGGTGAAACGAAAAAACATGCTGCAAACGTATGTTTGCAGTGCCCTTTAGTAAAAGTTTTTTGCTTACTTTTTTTCAAAAAAGTAAGAGGGTTTTGACCTTAAGGATTTCCCATTTCCCCCCACTTGCGCTCGAAGCGGCGGCGGGCCAGCAGGGGCTGCAGGAAGGCCAGCAGCTCGCACAGGGCGGCCCAGAACAGCAGCGGCAGCAGCGCCAGCAGCACCCCCTGCCGCAGGTCCGGCAGGAAATAGAACGCCACCGGCACCCGCTCGTTGAGGATTACCCCATTAAAACGCCACACCACGCCGCCGGTGGTGTCCGGGTCCAGCCGCAGGCGGTACACCTTGCGGCCGTCGAGGTCAAACACCCAGCGGCCGGCGGCGTCCTGCCTGGCCCAAACCTTGCGCGCCTCGGAAAAATCCTGGGGGCGCCCGGCCGAGTCGGCGGGCCGCGTGGTGTAGTAGAGCACAATCTCCCCGGCGCCCTTGTTCAGGGGCGCGGCGTCGAACACCACCCGGGTGGCGTAGAATCCGCCCGCCTGCTCGTAGATCAGCTGGGAATCGGGGTCGGTGGAAATAATGGTGCCGGGCAGATCCCGCTCGGCGCCGTCAAACAGGCCGCTGGGCTGAAAATCGGCAAATCCCAGCTCCAGGCGCGGCAGCTCACCGCTGCCGATGTGGGCCGTGTCCAGCGCCAGCCGCGCGCCGCACAGGGCCAGCCACACCAGCAGGGCCGCCGCGTAGCAGAGCGCCAGCAGCTTGCCCCGTCTCTTCGGTTTTTGCTTCAGCGGCTTCATGCGGCACCCCCTGTCTGCGACGGCACCAGCAGGCAGCTGCCGTTTGGCTCCCAGGTGACCTTGTAATAGCTGTTGCCGCGGCCCAAGAGGCCGTCCCAGCCCGCAAGGCCGTCGCTGAACATCCCGGCAAAATCCTCCAGGATGGTGGCGTCCACCACGTCCACCAGCACATGGGTGCAGCCCATCTGGGCAAGGTAGATCGCAAGGTCCTCGGGATTGCAGGGCACGTCGTAGGGGCCATAGGTCTCGGCCGGCTTTTCGTAGGACACCAGCGTCACGGCCACGTTGCCGCTCACCAGGGCCTTGCCCTCCTCGTCATACACCACCTGGCCCAGCTCGTCCCGCTCGATGCCGGTGAACAGCCGGGTGCGCACCCCGCGCAGCTGGAAGCCGAACATATAAAACCGGGTGCCGTTGTCCCCCTGGCTGATGATGTAGACGCGGTCTTCGGCGGCGGCCCCCTCGGCGTTTGCGGCGGCGGCCACGGCGTTCAGGTTTTCGCGCTCGGTGTAGGTGGCGGGGGAGACGTTCAAAAAGTTGGCCCGGCCGTTGCCCCGCAGCGCCAGCGCGGCCACCAAAAGCAGACACACCCCGGCGCTCACAGCCCGGCCCAGGCGCAGCCGGTAGAAGCTGGCCTTGTGGTAGGTGGCGGCCCGGCCCAAAAGCACCAGGGCGCCCATCAGCCAGCCCACCCAGTAGGGAGAGATGTAGCGGTTATACTCCCGCAGCATCGCCGCCTCGCCGGGGTTGAAGATGAGGGCATAGGTGAAGATGTTGAAGATGTAGAAGGCCACAAAGCAGAAGGCCGCCGCCAGCGTGAACACCAGCACCCGCTTGCGCTGGCGCTTGGTGGCGCTGAGCAGGAAGGCCGCCAGCGTGACGGCCAAAATCACGCAGAGCACCAACATGCCCGGCCCCAAAAGGCCCACCGGCTCGGTGAAAAAGGCACGCAGCATATCGCTCAGCACCTGCTCAAACTGGGGGCTGCGGTCCACCCCAAGCAGCATGGTCACCCCGGTGAGCAACATGGTCACCGTGTCCATCTGGCCGGAGCCGTCCAGCTGGAAGCGGTTGATTTCGGCAGCAGTGGACAGGTGCAGCCACCACAGCAGGTAGCAGCCGGCGATCATCAGAACACCCCAGCCGATGTTCGCCCAGAAGGCCGCCCCGCGCCGCAGCTTGTAAAAGCCCAGCCGCCCCCCTTCGCAGGCCAGCATGTCCAGCGCGGCGATGAACAGCGCGCAGAAGGCCAGCGCAAGGCCCATGTCCTTCACGCAGGTGAGGGCGCCGAGAATCAGCCCGAAGGGCAGCATCAGCCGGGCGCCCTTTTCGCCCCCGGCAAAGTAGAAGCAGAGCGCCCCGCCAAACAGCAGGGCCATCGGCATGTCGGCCAGGCAGGAGAGGTAGGCCCGCATCATCTGCCCGGCCCCAAGGTTGAATTCAAACAGCAGCGGCAGGCACACCAGCGCCGAGAAAAACACGATGGTGGCGCTTTTCAGCTTGCCCCACACCGAGGCGGCCGCCGCAAAGCAGGCCAGGTACAGTATGGCGAAGCAGGCGATGTAGCCGTGCTCGGAAAAGCCGCCGAAAAACTGCATCATGTAGCTGAACACAATCAGCCCGGGCGGGTAGCTGCGGGCAATCAGGCTGCTGTCGGCCATTGTGTACAGGGTGTTCACCGTGCTGGTCACCTTGGCGGCCGGCCCCCAGAAGGTGAACTCGTCCCACTGGGTCAGCATCGGCTTTGTGAGGGCGAACAGCAGCACAAAGGCCACGCTGCCCACCAGGAAGCACAGGAAGGCCGGGGTGAAAAGGGAAACTATCTTCCCGCGCAGCTTTATGAGGGTGAACACCAGCGCGGCGGCGCAGAGCACATACCACAGCACCCCGCCGGCGAACAGCGCCCCGGGTACCACGGCCCCAAGGCAGCCCGCCACGGTGAAGAACAGCATGCAGGCCGACACCGCCACAATCGGCATCAGGCCGGCGGGCCGGCGCAGCAGCCAGCTCAAAAATAAGCTGAGGGCCGCCAGCGACAGCAGCCCGAGCAGTACGTTCATGGCAGACCCTCCTTTTCATCTTTATCATTTCGAACCACGGGAAGGTGGACAAGCGGTGTTCAGGAGCGCGGCTAGGGCTAAGGATATGCGAAGCATCCGCGTGGATGAACATCGGTTGGCCACCTTCCAGCCCTTACTGCTGCACCCAGCCCAGCATGTTCACCAGCTTCCAGCCGCCGGCGGTCTTGGGTATCCACTGGCCGATGAAGTAGTTCTGGAACAGCAGCACCGCGGCCACAAGCCCCACCCCCGCCGCCAGCCACATGGTCAGCTGCTCGGCCTTCAGGGTGGCCGCCGGGGGATTCAGGCCGGTCTCCTCTTTGCGGGGGCGCAGCAGCTTGCCCAGCACCGCCGCCAGCAGCACGAAGGCCAGCAGAAAGGCCGGCAGGAAGTAGCGGGGCTGCTGCCCGGTGATGCGGATGGACTGGTAGTCGGTATCGGTGATGTACATCCCGGCCAGCACAGCCGCGCAGTACACCAGCGCCACGGCGCCCAGCACCCACAGGGCGCTCTGCCGGGTGTCCTCCTTCGGGCGCACGGCAAGGGCCGAGGCCAGCACCAGCAGCGCCACGCTCAGCCCGCCCACCAGGGGAATTGTCATGTCCATGTGGCCCAGATGGCCGAGGTCGAACAGGAAGCCGTCCGCCTCGTAGATGCTCTGCACCGTCACCGCGATGAACCGCAGCGGGTTTTGCAGCACAAACAGCAGCTGGCTGCCGGTGTCGGCGGCGTCTCCGCTGCCCCGGGGCAGGTCGTTGTAGCCGGCCCAGCCGCCCAGGTAGCTGAGCTGCCGGTCCAAAAGCTCACCCCAAAGCTGCTGGAACACCACCACGGCGGCGATGCATATAGCCACCACCACCCAGCGCTTCAGCTTGAGGCGCCAGCGTTTTTTGGGCACCATCAGCAGCAGGAATACCAGCAGGAAGTTGAGCGGTTTGATATAGTTGGCCACCGCCAGCGCCACGGCGAACAGGATCACGTCCCTTAGCCGCACCTCGTCCCGCAGCACCACGCTGGCGGCAAAGAAGCACAGCCCCAGCATCAGCGCGTCGGTGGAGCAGGAGGCCGCCATGAAAAGGCACAGCGGCAGCAGACCCACCGCGAAGAACACCCCCCGGTAGCGCTTCGCGTTGCGGAAGGCAAAGTAGCACAGCACGGTGTAGCACAGCAGGTTGCACAGCCGCGCGGCGTAGAGCTGCCCCAGCGCCGAAAAGCCGAATAGCCGGGCCGCCGCGATGAAAAGGGCCTGTCCCAGCAGCGGCAAAAAGGGGTAGAACAGGGGCGCCTCGGCCTGCACGGCCGGGGCCTCGCCGGCGTCCAGGGCGGCAAGGTAGTTCGCGAAGGCCGCCGGGGCCAGCTCGCCGTTCTGGTAGGTCACCCGGAAGTTCAGCGGGCCCTGCTCTGGCGGCATAAAGTGCTGCACCAGCAGGTCCACCTCGTCCGGAAAGTCGATCTCGGCGGCCGGCACGATGCCCCCCTGGGAGATGGCCTGGGCCCGCAGGAAGTAGCGGCTCTCGTCCGGCACTTGCAGCGGGGCGGTGGCAAAGCAGAACAGCAGCCCCAAAAGAAACACGCAGAGGGCCGCCCGCAGGCAGAGGGTGTCACCCTTCAGCCGGCAGATCAAAAACACGGCGGCGTAGAGCAGGCTGAAAACACCCATCACCCCAAGGGTGAAAGGCGCCGCCGGCAGGGCTTTCAGCGAGAAAACGACCCGCCAGTAATAGGTGAGCCCAACCGCAAAAACCAGCACCGCCGCCCAGCCGATCAGCCATTTGGCCCAGGCGGGCAGCAATTTCCTGCCATTTTCCGGGGGATTTTTCAGCGTTTTTTCCATGCTGCTCTTTTCTGCATTTTTGTTGCGCCTATGACGCGCTTATAAATCGCGATTAAATCCGGCAGATATTCCGGGAAAATCACAGGTTATAGATGTCCGCCTTGTAGTCTTTCATGTTTCCTCGGAACCAGGCAATCGTCTCGGCAATGCCCGCCTCGAAGCTGTGGGCCGGCTGCCAGCCGGTGAGGGCGTGGAGCTTTTCCGCGGTGCCCAGAAGGCGCTCCACCTCGCTTTTCGGGGGGCGCAGGCGATCCGCGTCGCAGACGATCTCGGCCTGTGGGTTGATCTGGCGAATCAGCTCCTCGGCCAGCTGGCCGATGGAGATCTCCCGCCCGGTGGCGATATTCAGTTCCTGGCCGATGGCCTCCTCGCAGTCGGCAATGGCCAGGAAGCCGGCGGCGGTGTCCTTCACGTAGTTGAAATCCCGGGTGGGGTGCAGGCTGCCCAGGCGAATTTTGCCGGCGCCGGAGAGCAGCTGGGTGATGACGGTGGGAATCACGGCCCGGGCGCTCTGGCGGGGGCCGTAGGTGTTGAAGGGCCGCACAATGGTAACCGGCAGCGCAAAGCTGCGAAAGAAGCTCTCGGCCAGCCGGTCGGCCGCGATCTTGGTGGCCGAGTAGGGGCTTTGGCCCTGGTAGGGGTGGTCCTCATCAATCGGCACATATTTGGCCGTGCCGTACACCTCGCTGGTGCTGGTCACCAGCACCCGGGCGGTGCCGTGCTCCCGGGCGGCGTTCAGCACGTTCAGGGTGCCTTTGATGTTGGTGTCCACGTAGCTGTCCGGGCTGTGGTAGGAGAAGGGGATCGCGATCAGCGCGGCCAGGTGGTACACCACCTCGGCCCCCTGCACCGCCACGTACATGCCGTGGGGGTCGCGCACGTCCCCCAGCATCACGTCAATCTCGTTTTTCACGGCCGGTTCCAGGCTGTCCAGCCAGCCCCAGCTGCCGAAGGAGTTGTAGTTGCACAGGGCCTTCACCTTGTCGCCCCGGGCTACCAGCGCCTCGGTGAGGTGGCTGCCGATGAAGCCGTCGGCCCCGGTGACCAGTACCTTTTTTCCCATGGGGTTATCCTCGTTTTGGTAAGCGTTTGTTGGCGCAAGGGGCGGCGCATGAGCCAAGCGGCCCACACCCGCCCATTATCCGTAGTAGTATACAATAACTGGGCGAACATTTCAATCGGGGGGCCCCTTCAAGGGGGCTGGCATTTGGCTTTGCCGGGGACACCGGCAAAACAAATGACACCCGCCGCCAGTGCGGCAAGCCGCCGGGCAGGCCCATCGTTTCTATGATGGGCCTGGGGCGAAGCCCCGTTCGTGCCCGGTGGTGCGGCCGCACTGCTACGCGCGGCGGGATAAAACCCTTGCGCCCCAGCGCCCCG
This sequence comes from Ruminococcaceae bacterium OttesenSCG-928-D13, assembly GCA_030266915.1. GTDB lineage: Bacteria > Bacillota > Clostridia > Oscillospirales > Ruminococcaceae > JAAYCI01. The sequence goes on from JAJDIZ010000022.1 coordinate 12,900, forward strand.
AGAGGCCGCCTCACTTTACAAACAGAACGCCCAACAGTATACTTTACTATATCTGCGCCGCAGCGCCGGCGCCCTATTCCGCCCATAAAGGAGCCCCGCATGTCCTTTGCCGCCCTTGAAAGCCTCACCGCCAACTGGCCCATGGCCTTTTCGTCGGTACACTTTCTCTTTTTTCTGCCCCTGGCCGCAGGGGTCTATTTTCTGCTCCCCAAAGGCAAAATTCGCCAGCTGTGGCTGCTTTTGGCCAGCTATTACTTCTACTTTTTTGCCGCCCCAAAGCACCTGATTGTGCTGCTGGGCGGCACGCTGGCAAGCTGGCTGCTGGGCCTTTTTGCCGCCGCCGGCAAGGCCCCCAAAAACCGCACCCGCCGCATGGTTTTCGGGGTGGCGCTGCTGGTTTTTGGCCTGTGCTTCTTTAAATATAACGGTTTCTTTGCCGATATCCTTTCGCCGGCCTTCAAAGCCCTGAACCCCGCCCTGGATGTGGAGGCCTTCAAGAAGGGCCTCTCGGGCTACTTCACCACCGGCGAGGCGCTGGGCATCAGCTTTTACACCTTCACCGCCATCGGCTACCTGGTCGACGTCTCCCGCGGGGACGTGCCGCCCGAGAAAAACCTGCTGGACTACGCCCTGTTCATCGGCTTTTTCGCCACCGTAACGATGGGGCCGATTGCCCGGGCGGGCAGCCTGCTGCCCCAGCTGAGGGACAACACCCGCCGTTTTGACGCCGATACGGCCGCAAAAGGCCTTGTGCGGATGGCCTGCGGCTTCTTCAAAAAGCTGGCGGTGGCCGACACCCTCACGGTTTTCACCGGGGCGGTGTACGGCAACCTTGCCGCCTACAGCGGCGGCACCCTGACTTTGGCCGCCCTGGCCTTCATGCTGCAGCTCTATTTCGATTTCTCCGGCTATTCCGACATCGTCATCGGCGCGGCGCAGATTTTTGGCATCCGGCTGCCCGAGAACTTCAAAAACCCCTACTTCGCCACCAACTTCTCGGGCCTGTGGAGCCGCTGGCACATCAGCCTCTCCAGCTTTTTGCAGGACTATATCTTCACCCCGCTGGTGTGGAGCCGGTGGACCGAGAAGCTGCCGGCGGTGGGCAAAAAAGTGAAGAACCCACCGGTGCTTAGCAGCCTGTTCATCGTGTTCATGGTCAGCGGCGTGTGGCATGGGGACACCCTGTGTTACCTGGTATGGGGCGCCTTGCAGGCGGCCTTCCGCATCGGGGAGGAGCTGCTGCACCGCGCCGTGGGCAAGCCAAAGAAAAAGCCCTCCCTGCCGGTGCGCATCGGCAAAACCGCCGTGGTGCTGGTGCTCTGGATGGAGAGCCTCGTCTTTTTCCGGGTGGGCCTCGAGAAAGACGGCGGGGTGATGGCCGCCGCCGCGGCCCTTGTGCGCCAGTTCCGCTTCGTCTCCCCGGCCACCGTCTGGGGGGACCTTGTCGCCGCCATGCAAACCGGATTCTTCCCCAGCCCCCTCATTGCGCTGCTGTTCATCGCCTTCACCCTGGGCTGCCTCGCCCTGGCCTTTTGGGCAGACTGGGTGCAATGCTTCAGGCTCAAGGGGGGCGACCTTGCCGCCGGCATCATGGGCCTGCGCGCCGCCCCCCGCTGGGCAGTTTACCTGCTGCTCACCCTCGGCTGCTTTGCCGGCTTCATCGCCATCTCGGGCGGCTTCGACGGCACCAGCTTTCTATACGCGGGGTATTAAGGCATGAAAAAAATCCTCCGAGCTATCATTATTCTGCTAATCCCCATCCTGCTCTACTATGGGCTGTTCCTGCGTTTTGAGCCGAACAACTTCTTCGGCCTGCGGGCCGAAACCCCCTCGGGCGCGGTGTTCGGGGCCATCCGCCAGTACCGGGAAAACCCCAGCGCCAGCGTGATTGTGGGGGACAGCCGCACCGCCCACCTGGACATGGACCGGGTGGAGCAGCTAACCGGCCGGCGCTTTTCGAACCTGGCCTTCGGCGGGGCCTCCCTCAAGGAGGAGCTGGACCTGCTGGATTGGCTGCTGAAGCACTATCCCGAAATCAACGAGGTGGTGCTGGGCAGCAGCTTCTACACGATGAACGCCGCCTACAACTTCGACCGGTTCTCCACCATCGAGACCGCATTGGCTAACCCCTTCGCCTACCTCACCTCCAAAAGCTACAACCTGGAGGCGATGCAGAACCTGATTTTCTGGCTGCAGGGCGAAAAGCTTGGCGGCGGCCAGGACGAAACCGAGGACCCGGCCAACTACAAATGGGCCGATTTCACCACCCCCACCGGCTACGAAGTGAGCCTGCGGGGCGAGATTGGCAACTATCTTGAGAAAATCGCCCCCTACACCGAGAAATGGGAACCCAACACAAAGCAGTACGAGCGGCTGCTGGAGCTGATCGACAGCTGCGCCGAAAAGGGCATCCGCTTTGTGGTGGTGTTCCCCCCGATGCACCCGGCGGTGCGGGAGTATGACGTAGAAGCCCGGGGCATCGACGCGGGGATGGCGCCGCTGCTGGCCGGCCTTGCCGCCAGCCCGGCCACCCTTTTGGACTACGAGCTGACCAGCCCGCCCGATTTTGCCGAGGACCAGTACTTCGACGGCTTCCACCTGGACTACCAGCGCGGCCTGCCGGAGTGGACCGAGATGCTCTGCGAGGAATTGAGATAAATGAGCTTGGACTTCCTTATATTATACGAGCACGTAGTGCGGGAGTATGAGAGCATCCTGCTGCTTTCGGAGGAGCTGCGCCGCCGGGGCTACTCCTGCGAGATTCGCCAGCTGCTGGACCGCAAGAAGCTGAAATATTTCACCTGGAAAAAACCCAAGGTGCTGGTGGTCTCGAACCTGTACGACGACGAGGGCCTGAACAGCCACGTCTACAACAACGTGGGAAAGCTCGACAAAGTGGTGAACCTGCATTGGGAGCAGATGCTCAGCGACACCCAGGAGGCCGGGGACTGGTTCAACTTCGCGGGCAACGCCAAAAAGTGCGTGCAAACCTGCTGGGGCGAGGAAACCCGCCGCCGGCTGATTGCCCACGGGGTTCCCGAGCAAAACGCCCCGGTAACCGGCGCGGTGATGATGGACTTTCTGCGCCCCGAATTTGCCGGCTACTTTGACGACAAAGAAGCCCTGTGCAAACGCCACGGCTTAGACCCAGCCAAAAAGCTGATGCTCTACATCTCCAGCTTCGGCTACGCCAGCATGGGCCAGGCCGAGGTGAAGGAGCTGTCCGACATGGCCGGCACCGATTTCACCGCCTTTGCCGCGGTGAACCGCAGCAGCATGGCCACCACCCTCGAGTGGTTTGACCGCTACCTTGCCGCCCACCCCGAGGTGGAGCTGGTGTACCGCCGCCACCCCAGCGAGTGGGACAGCCCGGCCCTGGCCGCGATGGCCGAAAAGCATAAAAACTTCCATGTGATCTTCGAGGACAGCGTCAAGCAGTGGATTGTGGCGGCCGACCGCAGCCTCATCTGGATGTCCAGCGCCATCGCTGAGGTGTACTTTGCCGGAAAGGGCTGCGCCGTGCTGCGGCCCGAGCCGATTCCCCACGAGTTCGACCCGGTGATCTACCAAGGCTGCGCCGCCGCTGAAAGCTACGAGGCCTTCGAGGCGGCGGCTAACGCCCCGGACGGCGCCCCCTTCCCGATTGAGAAAGATATGATCGAGCGCTATTTCAGCCACACCGATACCCCGGCCTACAAGCGGATGGCCGACCTGCTGGAGGACGTGCACAAAAATCCCCCGCGAGACCACCCCTTCGACGTGGCCTTCAAGCCCCACTTCAACTGGCTTAAATTCTTCGCCCTGATCGGGGTGCAGCTGCTGTTTGCCCTGCGCCTTAGGCCCCCGGGCTTTGCCGGGCGCATCTACGGCTATGTGGAAAAGGCCCACATCTCCAAGGCGCAGGCCGGGGCAATGCGTCAAAAAATCCAGAAATTTCTGAGATAACAGGAGGCCCCCATGACCGCACTTGAAGATTTCCTGGTCACGATTGCCGCCACCGTCACGGCCAGCGTGCTGGCGGTGATAATCGTCAACCGCATCCTGCGCCGGGCCACCAAAAATCCCGCACGGGCCGCCAAAACCGCCAAGGTTCTGCGGCGCATCGGCAGCATTTTCACCCAGTCCATCTTCGGGGTGCTGGGGGTGGGCCTTGTGTGGACGGTCTACTTCATGGTGGTGGGCCTGATGGACGAGGCCCGCTCCGAGTACGCCGCCAACGCCGCCACCCTGATTGTCTCGGTGCTGACGGTGTTCTCCATTATGATCGCCTTCTACGAGTTCATGGCCCGGGGCAAAGAGACCCCGAAGAACCCGGATTCCGGCACCCAAAAGCCGGAGGCCGACGAGCCGCCGGCGGACAAATAGGCCGCACACAGCTGGATTTTTCCACACATTTTCCGCGCAAAGAAAAGGTGGTGAGCAGTATCCCGCAGAAATCAGGCACAGGCACCGCATCCGCGCCGGGCACCGGCACCGCCGAGGGCTTCATCGGTTCGGTGTTCAAGTATTCCATCTCCACCTTTGTCAACATGGGCATCATGGGGCTCACCATCATCCTCACCGGGCTGTTTGTGCCCACCGGGGTGAACGGCCAGATCGGCATCTTCACCAGCTGGACCGGCACCATCATGACCATCGCCATCCTCGGGCTGGACCAGGCCCTGATCCGCTTTTTCAACGAGCCGCCGGCCGGTTTGAAGCGCAGCGGCCTGTTCCGGCTGTGCTTCTACTTCTCCTCGGCGGCGGTGCTGGTTGCCGGAGCCCTCTGCTCCACCCTGCTGCTGCGGCCCATCTACCGGGCCCTGGGCTTCACCATGGTGGGCAGCTGGGCCGTGCCGCTGCTGTTCCTGAACGCCTTTTTCTACATGATTGCCCGCTACTTCAACGTGCTCTACCGCATGGAGGGCAACATCCGGGTTTATACTGCAGAGAGTATACTCATGCAGTTTTTCTACAAACTGTTTGTTCTTCTCGGGGTGTTCTTCGGCGGGGATAACCCGGTGCCGGCCATGGTGCTGTGCAGCGTTTGCGGCCTGGGTGCCTTCGCGCTGGTGTTCAGCTTTTTGCGGCGGGACGCCCTGCGCCCCCGCCCGGCCGAGTTCAAAAGCGGCGGCTACAAAACCATCCTGCCCTACGGCCTTGCCATCGCCCCCACCGCGGTGCTGCTCACCTTCAACTACTCATACACCAACACCTTCCTCAACACCCACCTTGGGGAGGACCCGGCCGGCATCTACGGCTTCGCCTACCAGCTGTCCAACATTGTCAGCATGGTGCAGGGGGGCTTTGCGGCCTTCTGGGGGCCCTACATGTTCGAGCACTACAAAACCGAGCAGGAACGCATCAAGCGGGTGCACAACTACCTCAACTTCGTCATCCTCGTCTTTTTCGCGGCACTGGTGGCCTTCGAGGATGTGGCCTTCATCATCTTCTCCAAATACGCCGCCGCCCTGCCCGTCTTCCCGCTGATGATGCTGTCGGCGGTGTTCACCATCCTGTGCGAAACCACGGTGTACGGCAACGCCATCGCCCGCAAGCCGATCTACGACACCCTGGGCTATGCCCTGTCCTTCGCGGTGAACGTGGCCGGCCTCTGGCTGCTGGCCACCGGCCGGCTGGGCCTCTACGGCGCGGCCATCGCCATCGCGGCGGCCAACTTCGCCATGTTCCTGCTGCGCACCATCACGGCCCAGCGGCTCTACCGCAGCATTGAAAGCCCGGCCCAGACCGCGGTGGCCATCCTGATCGCCGTTGCCCTGGCGGTGGCCGGCACGGTGTGGGCGCACCAGTTCCTGCTGAAGCTGGCGGCCAGCGCAATTGCGGCGGGCCTCTACTGCCTGCTCTACCGCAAGCAGCTGGGGCGGCTGTGGCAGCTGGGGCTGGGCATCCTGCGGGGACTTTTGAAAAAGCCATAAACATGCTATAATAATATGTTCTATACAACGATAACACCGCACCCTGGAACGGAGGGAACGCCATGAAATACTGCAAAAAGTGCACGATGCCCGACACCCGGCCCGGCATCAGCTTCGACGCCGAGGGGGTGTGCACCGCCTGCCGCCACTACGAGGCGCGTGCCGAGGTGGACTGGGCCGCCCGCAAAAAGGAACTCGAGCAGCTGTGCGATAAATACCGCGGGATGAACGGCCCGGGCGGCTACGACTGCGCCGTGGCGGCCTCCGGCGGGAAGGACAGCCACTACCAGGTGCATGTGCTGAAAGAGGAGATGGGGATGAACCCGATCCTCTTCACCGTGGAGGACAACTTCCCGATGACCGAGGCCGGCAAGCACAACCTGCGAAACATCAGCGAGGCCTTCGGCTGCACCATCATCTCCTGCAAGCCCAACATCCGGGCGCAGAAAGCGCTGATGCGCAAATTCTTCGAGAAATACGGTAAGCCCACCTGGTTTTTGGACCGGCTGATCTACACCTTCCCGCTGCACATGGCGCTCAAGTTCAACACCCCGATGCTGTGCTACGGCGAGAATGTTAGCTTCGAGTACGGCGGGGCCGGCGACAAGGAGACCTACTCCGCCAGGGGCCAGATTGAGAACGGCGTGGCGGTGGGCTTTTCCACCGAGGAGCTGGTGGGGGACGGCGTCACCGAGCGGGACCTCTCCCTGACGGCCGCCCCCTCGAAGGAGGAGCTGGACAGGCTGGACCCGTTCTACCTTTCCTACTTCATCCCCTGGAACAGCCTGCGCAACTACGAGTTCAGCAAAAGCCGGGGCTTCCACGACCTGACCCACGAGTGGGACCGCGCCCATCACGCCGAAAACTTCGACCAGATCGACAGCCGGGCTTACCTGGTGCACAGCTGGCTGAAATACCCGAAATTCGGCCACGCCGCCGCCACCGACTACACCGCCCGCTACGTCCGCTACGGCCTGATGACCCGCGAGGAGGCCATCCCGGTCATCAAAGCCCGGGACGGCGCGCTGGACCCGCTCTGCGTGCGGGATTTCTGCGAATTCTGCGGCTACACCGAGAGTGAATTCTGGGCCGTGATCGACAGAATGTACAACAAGGACATCTTCGAAAAAGACGCCTACGGCCGCTGGGTGCTGAAACAGCCGATCTGGGAAGCCTGATTTTGGGATAATCTGGCCGCGCCATCAGGCGCAAAATGGGGAATCATTTCATCCGGGGAGGATCATCAACCATGGACATCAACCAATTCACCGCGGCCATGACGGCCCGCGGCTTTGTGACCGACGGCAAATTATTCTGCGGCGTGTACGAGGGCTACCCGCTCTCGGTCACCTACCTCAAGGGCAGCAGCGGCGGCAAGACCACCTTTTCAATGGAGGCGATGTTCGAGCAAAAGGTGCCCCGCAAGATGTTCAAGCAGGTGCGGCAGCGCACCCGGGGATATTCGGCCACCCAGCGGGGCAGCGCCGCGGCCGGCTCCGGCATGGTGGCCGCGGGCGCCGTGGCAGGCGGGGCGCTGGGCGCCGCCATCGCGATGAACAGCACCCAGAATTCGGCCCTGCCCCAGTGTTTTTCCATCACCAGCACCGTGCAGGATTTTGAGCCCGCCTTCGACGGCCTTGTGGCCTGCACCGTTGCGGTGGCCCGGGAGTTTGGGCTTATGGTGCCGGCCCTTTGCCCGATCTGCCGGCAGCCCGGCTGCGACAGCTACGCCTACTACGGCGGGGCCTACCGGCCGGTGCACGGCCACTGCGTGCAAACCGACAGCTACCGGCAGCAGGAGAAGGTCCAGCTGAACGAGGCCACCGGCAGCTACGGCACCGGCGTTATCGGCGCGGTGCTCGGGGGCGTGGTGGGCGCGCTGCCCACCGTGCTGCTCATCGTCTTCCTGAACGTCATCAGCGCCTGGCTGTGCGCCCTGATCCCCCTGGGGGCCTACTTTGGCTACAAGCTGCTGCGGGGCAGGCTCAGCGGGCCGGTGCCGCTCCTCTCGGTGATTCTGGTCTCCCTGCTCATGGTGCCGGTCACCGAATACCTCTCCTACGCCTTCATCTTCCTGCGGGAGATCGGCTACTTCCTCACCCCGGCGGACTATCTCACGCTGTTTCAGGAGTACGCCGCCGACATGATTGTTGAGCTGGGCAAAACCCTGCTGTTTGTCGGCCTTGGCGTGGTGATTGTGTTCGGCATCATCCGCCGGGGCAACAGCCACACCTGGCAGCAGGCCAGCTTCAGCGCCGCCACCCTGCGGCCAATGAATCCGCCCATGGCGGGCCCGGCAGCCCCGCCGCCATGCCGCCCCAAACACCGCCCACACACCAAGGAGGTTTGACAAACTGACCACCACCTATTTTGAAGAGCTGGCCACCGATTTTGGCTGGCAGCCCCATGGCCGGGTGGCCTTCGGGGCGCAGAACGGCTGCCCCTTCACCGTTGAAAAGCTGGATTCCGGCGACAGCAGCCAGTTCGCGGTGCGCTTTGCGGTGAACGGAAGCTGCAAGGCCGCCGCAAAAAACCTGAACGCCCAAAAAACCACCGGCCTGCGCTGGCACGGCGAGGGCGACATCAACGAGGGCGGGGTGCTGGTTGCCATTTTCAGCCCGTCCACTGATTTTTACGCCCGCGCGGGCTTCCACACCCTGCTGGGAGCTGCCGCGGCGGAACTGGCCGCACAGGGCCTGGCCGCGCCGACGGCCTGCCCGCTGTGCGGCCTGCCCGGCTGCGACAGCTACGCCTATCTGGACGGCGAGTGGCGGGGCGCCCATAAGGCCTGCCTCGACACCCGCCTCGAGGTGCCGGAGATGGACTTCACCCCCCCGCGGAAAACCCGGGGCCACCTGGCCACCGGGATGCTCGGGGCGCTGGCCGGCGCCTTCATCGGCGGGGTGCTCATCTGGACCATCGCCATGTCCAGCGGCAGCATCAGCTGGGCGCTGTACGCCTTTGTGCCCATCCTCAGCGGGCTGATGTACCGCACCTGCCGGGGCAAGGCAAACGCAAACCTGGCCGGCCTCTGCGTGCTTCTGGCGTCCCTGCTGGTAACTCTGGCGCTGGAACAGGTGTGGTACCAGGTGGTGCTCAGCGCCGAGGTGGGCCGCAACGTCCCCTTCGTCCTCAGCGTCCCCACCTACTTCCGCACCCACAGCTTCTTTTCGGCCATTAAAGAGATGCTGACCTGCCTGCTGGCGCTGCTGGCCGGCTTCGTGGCCGTCAGCATCTTCCTGCGGCGCTACGCCGGCGAGGGGCTGAACCCGGTGGAGACGATACGCGGCTCGCGGTTTATCCGCCGCACCGCGGTGCCCATCCGGCCGGATGGCGCCGAAAACGCCGCCGATGACCCGCCCCAAGATCCGCCTCCCTCCGAGCCCACAGAGGAGACCCAGCCATGAAACTGAACGATTCCCAGGGCAAAAGCCCCAAGGCCGCCCCGGCCTATTCGAACTACTCCCGCCCGGGCGAGGCCTACGACCCGCTGGCCCACCAGCCCCAGCCCGGCCCGGCCATTCGGGGTGCTGACAAAACCGGAAAATCATCCATCGGGCAGGACACCCCGGCCGGCGGCAAGGCCGTGGCTCTGCCCCGCAGGGACAAGGCCCGCCGTGATGTGGGCCAAAAAGCCGAAAGGGCGGGCCGGCCCGCCCAATGGGTAATCGCGGTCTGCCTGGTGGTGCTGGTGGGGCTGCTGCTTTGGATGCTCTACAGCGCCGCCTCTGGTATCTCGGGCCTGTTTTCCCCTGGCGCCTATTACACCACCCCGCCCAGCGGCACCTTCAGCGTGGTCTCGGTGGTGGGCACCATCCAGAGCAGCGCCAACGACGCCTACACCACCAACGCCTCCAGCTACCAGCACAGCGACACCGTCTCCCACATCAAGGCCCTGGCCGAGAACGACGGCAACACCGGCATCCTGCTGTACATGAACACCGGCGGCGGCGGGGTGTACGAGAGCGACGAGGTCTACCTCGCCCTCATGGACTACAAAGAAAAAACCGGCCGCCCGGTGTGGGCCTACATGGCCAACACCTGCGCCTCGGGCGGGTACTACATCTGCGCCGCGGCCGACCACATCACCGCCAACCGCAACACCACCACCGGCTCCATCGGGGTGTACATCGCCCTCACCGACACCTCAGGCCTGTACGAGAAGCTCGGCATCGAGAGCGTGCTGGTGCGCAGCGGGGACAACAAAGGCGTGGGCACCAGCGGGGTGCCGATCACCGAGGAGCAGCGGGCGGTGTACCAGAGCGTGGTGGACGAGGCCTACGAGCAGTTCATTGCCCTGGTGGCCGAGGGGCGGGAAATGCCCCTCGACACGGTGCGCCAGCTGGCCGACGGCCGCATCTACACCGGCCTACAGGCCCACGACCTCGGCCTTGTGGATGAGATCACCGACTGGGACACCGTTCTCGAGGCCTTCAAGGAGGAGACCGGCGCCGAGCCCTTCTACCCCAGCTTCAACCGCCAGTCCCGCATCGCGAAGCTGATCGGCGGCATTTTCAGCGAGCTGCCCAAAAGCGACGCCGAGGCGATGTTGGACGCCGCCGAAGCCCTGCCCAGCGGGGTGCCGATGGCGCTGTACGACCCGGCCCTGGGATAAACACAAATCTGACTATCCAGTTAATGTGGAAAGCGCGAAAGC
>JAJDIZ010000220.1 GCA_030266915.1 Ruminococcaceae bacterium OttesenSCG-928-D13
CGGCCCCTGGGCCGGGCCGAGTACGAGAGCGGCCTCTCCTACGGGCCTTTCATCGAAGCGGATACCTTCTACTGGATGGCCAACATCCCCTCCTCGGGCATGGCGGTGGAGTGGCTGCGCCGCGTCGTGCCGCCGGGCACCCCACCGGTGGACTACGACACGGTAGACCGGCTGTTGGCCGGGCAGCCCGCCGGGCCGTCGGGGCTGTTGTTCGGGCCGTTTTTGTCCGGCATGGGCACCCCGTCCTACAACGAGCGGCTGCGCGGCTGCCTGCTGGGGCTGGACGAAAACACCGGCTTTGCCCAGATGCTCAAGGCCGTGGTGGAGGGGGTTGCCCTGCAGGGGCGCAGCATCCTCACCCTCGCGCCGGCAGCAGACGGCCCGCTGCTGGTGGCCGGAGGGGCGGCCAACTCCGCCCCGTGGATGCAACTGAAAGCCGACGTGATGCAGCGGCCCCTGCGGGTGAGTGAACTGCGCGAGGGGGCGCTGTACGGGGCGGCCGGGCTGCTGGCGAGGCAGCTGGGGGCGCCCTTCGCCCGGCCGCAGGGCTGCAGCGCCCTGTATACGCCGAACACCACTCTCGCGCCGGCCTACGCCGCCCTGCATCACCGCTACCAGGGGCTGGTTGACTGGCTGAGCGCCGAGGCAGCACAGCCCCGGGAACATCAAGGGAAACAACAGGAGGAACAACAGCAGAATGGATAGTATACTAAACCTTGGGACAATACTCGCCCCGGCGCGGGCGGGCGGCTTTGCCGTGGGCTCCTTCTCGCCCCGGTACACCAAAATGATCCGCCCTGTCATCCTGGCGGCGATGGCGGCAGATTCTCCCGCCATCGTGCAGATCTCCCAGAAGGAGCTTACCCGCCACGGGGTGGACCTCGAGGGCTTCGCCGACGAGTTCTTCGCGGCCTGCGCCGAGCTGCGGCCCGCCGTGCCGCTGGCGCTGCACCTGGACCACACCAAGGACCTCGAGATCATCCGCCGGGCCCTCGCCTGCGGCTTCAGCTCGGTGATGATCGACGCCTCCGAGATGAATTTTGAGGACAACGTGGCCGTCACCCGGCAGGTGGTGGCCCTCGCCCATGCCAAAGCGGCCGGGGTTGAGGCCGAGCTGGGCCGTATCGGCACCACCGACTTTGTGGAGACCGACACCGACGAGGAGCAATACACCGACCCGCAGCAGGCCAAGACCTTCTGTGAGCTGACCGGGGTGGACGCGCTGGCGGTGTCGGTTGGCACCGCCCACGGGGTGTACACCGTGCGCCAGCCGAAGATCGACTACGATCGGCTGGCCGCGATCAACGCCCTCACCCCCACCCCGCTGGTGTTGCACGGCGGCTCGGGGGTGCCCAGTGAAATGGTGGTGCGGGCGGCGTGCCTGCCCTCGGGCGGGGTGGCCAAGGTGAACATCGCCACCGACCTGGAGCTGGCGATGCTCGGGGCCCTGGGGCTGGCCGGCCACCGCACCGACGCCCAGCTGGAGGGCCTCGGCCCCGAGGCGCTGGAATCCGCCCGGGCGGCGGTGCAAAACCTTGTGGCCGACCGGATGGAGCACTACCTGTTGAGCGCCGGAAAGGCGGCGCGTTACCCCGCGGAGGCCGGCGCATGAGGCGGGTGCTGGTGGCCGCCGACGACATCACCGGGGCGGACGACATCGGCGTGATGTACTACAAAAGCGGGCACCCCGCCCTGCTATACCCCTGGTTCGCCGCCGAACGGGCCAGCTTTGCCGGCACCGAAAAGCTGGTGGTGGACACCGACTCCCGCTTTGTCCCGCCCAAGGAGGCCTACCGCCGAACCTATGCGGTGGTGAAGCGCTTCGAGGGGCAGGGTGTTGACCAGTATTTCAGCAAGCAGTGCTCGGTGTTCCGGGGCAACATTGGCGCCGAGTTCGACGCGGTGCTGGACGCCACCGGCGAAAACTTCGGCGCGGTGGTGCTGGGTTTCCCGGACAACGGCCGCACCACCCTGCACGGGGTGCACCATGTGCACGGCGTGCCGCTTTCCGAGTCCCAGTTCCGCCACGACCCGGTGAACCCGATGGCTGAGTCGGCACTGGCCAAAATCCTGTCCGCCCAGACCAGGCGGCCGGTTGATAACGTGTACTACGAGGCCTACGCCGGCGGCCCCGACGCCCTGCGCGCGCTGGTGGAAAAACACCGTGCCGCCGGGGGCTACCTGATCTTCGACGTGCGGGACAACGCCGATTTGCAGCTGCTGGCCGGCGTGCTGAAAGAGGTGCGGGTGATCTG
>JAJDIZ010000221.1 GCA_030266915.1 Ruminococcaceae bacterium OttesenSCG-928-D13
GCCAGGTTTTTCAGCGGCAGCGGCACCATACGGATCAGCAGGCTGTAGCCGCTGCCCACGGTGTAGCTGATCTTCTCCAGCATGCTCTGCCGGCTGATCTTCTCCTCAAACTGGCGCTTCACCTCGGCCAGCAGCGTTTCAAAGGTCATTGGCTGCTCGTCGAATTTCAGCGTGATGTAGACGTTTGAAAAAAAGTTCAGGGTGGTGTTACTTTCAAACAAGCTGCGCAGGTTCACCGGCAAGAAGATGTTCACCGGGTGCTTCGGCGGCCGGCCATTCAGCTGCTGGGTGTACATTGCCCAGCCAATCACCGCTGTGAGGTACTGGGTGAGGGAGACATCCAGCCCCCGGCAGTGGGCCAAAATCTCTTTCACCGGGATGTGGGCGTGGATCACACTCAGCCGCGCCAGGGCGTCCCGCTCCCCTTTCAGCCGGTAGGCCCGGCCCAGTTTGAAGGTGGCCTTCTTGGTGGGGGTGTAGTTTTGCACGTAGCCGTCTTCGGTGTTGGCGGCGTGCTCGGCAAACCAGTGGCGCTGGCGGTCCTCGGCGGAGAAGGCCGCCGGGTGCGCCAGCATCAGGTACTGGCAGCAGATGGCCTGGAAGAATTGCAGGGCGCCCGCGCCGTCGCTCAGCACATGGTACACCTCGAGGTTGACCTTGCTCTCGTAGTAGGTCACCCGGAACAGGAACTCCTCGTTTTGAGTCGGGTTGACGGCCTGGCAGGGGTAGTCGTCCTCCTCTTTCACCTGGGGGATGTGGTTGTTGGCGTCCAGATAGAACCAGAACAGCCCCCGGCGCATCCGCACCCGGAAGGCGTCGAACCAGGGCAGCACCCGCTCGAGGGCCTGCTGCAAAAGCTCGGGAGCCACCGGCTCGGTCAGGTCGATGGACAGCCGGTACACGTTGGAGCCCCGCTTTGAGGTGATGACAGGGAACAGGTTGGCGGTGTTGTCCAGCCGATGCCAGCGGCCGTCCCCGCGTTTCGTTTCAGCCATGGTATCCCTCCGCAAACAGGCCAAGGTCCACCGATTTGGCCATCACCACCCCGGCCAGAGGGGAGGGGTGCAACCCGTCGGGCAGGTGGTATTTGTCCTTCATACCGGGCTTGCCGTCGGCGCGGCGCAGCACCTTGTCCCAGTCGAAGACGGCGTCGAAGTAGTCGGCCTCGCGTATCCAGGCGTTCCAGTCCTGCCGGATGCGCTCGGCGGTCTCGGTGAAGTGGCCGCTCACCCAGCGGGGGGTGATGGTGGCGCAGATGACGAAAACCCCGCGCTGGTGCAGGGTGTCGGCCATCTGGCGCAGGGTGGCGGTGTACAGCTCGGTGTCGGGAATGTCGGTGACGGGCAGCCCTTCGCTGCCGGGCAGGCCCACGTCGTTGGCCCCGAGGGCCAGCACCGCATGGGTGAGGCCCGAGAGGGAAAGCAGGTCCCGTTCGAACCGCTTTACCCCGGCGATGCCCAGCAGGCCGTTTGATGAGGGGGGCGCGTCCGCCAGCAGGCGGTTGCCCGAGATGCCCAGGTTGCACAGGCTCACCTGCCCGGGGTAACAGTGGTGCAGCAGCTTTTCCAGCGCACCGGTCCAGTTGCCCTGCTGGGTCACCGAATCGCCGAAGCAGCCGATCACCGTGGCGGGCTTGTCGCAGAAGGCCACAATATCCGCCACCGTGGTGATGGTGACGGTCATGTCGGTGGCGATGACGGTGCGGGCCACCCGGCTGACCAGGCCCGGCCCGGGCAGGGTGAGGTCTGCCGAGAAGTTGCCGGGCCGGCTGCGCAGCCCGCCCCGGCCCACCCAGTTGCCGCTGCGCACCCGCTCGCCGGTGGGGTAGTAGAGGTTCAGGGCAAAGTGGTCCCCGGTTTTGGGGGCGAAATCCGCCCGGTCGCTGAGCAGCTCTTCGCCGGGGGCCAGCTCGAAGGAGAGCTTGCCGTCCACGGTGAGGGGCACCAAGGTGTCGGGCTGCAGCACGCCATGCTCATCGCACAGGGCAAGGCTGGCCGCCCCCACGGGCAGCGGGCCGACGCTGTGGGGGTTGGCAAAGCGCACCTGCATGGCGTGGGTGTCCACGTTGCAGGGCACAACCAGACGCAGGGTGCGGCCCTGGTTGTTGAAGGGCATGGGGCCGATATCGGTGTGGGCCACCGCGAACAGGCTTTGGGGATGTTCGGCCGGCCCGGTTTGGGGTTTCGCTGTTTTATCCATACCATTCAGTATACCATGGTTTTAAACCGATGGGAACCGTGGT
>JAJDIZ010000222.1 GCA_030266915.1 Ruminococcaceae bacterium OttesenSCG-928-D13
CACGCTCTTGCCGTCCACCTGGTCCAGGGCCAGCATGATCACACCGATGGAATCCTGCAATTGGGTCAGGTGGTAGAGCTGGTTCAGCACCACCTGGGGGTTGCCGTCCCGGCGCACCTCAACCACGATGCGCATCCCCTTGCGGTTCGATTCGTCGTTGATGTCGGTGATGCCCTCAATCCGCTTCTCCTTCACCATCCGGTCGATGTCCTGAAGCAGCTTGGATTTGTTCACCATATAGGGAATTTCGGTGATGATGATGTGGAACCTGCCGTTTTTCTGTTCCTCAATCTCAGCGCGGCCCCGCAGCACAATTTTGCCCCGGCCGGTGGCGTAGGCCGCCCGGATGCCGCTGCGCCCCATGATGATGCCGCCGGTGGGGAAGTCCGGCCCTTTGATGTGCTCCATCAGGCCGGGCAGGTCGATCTCCGGATCGTCGATCAGCGCGATGGCGCCGTCCACCACCTCGCCCAGGTTGTGGGGCGGGATGTTGGTGGCCATGCCCACCGCGATGCCGGTTGAGCCGTTGCACAGCAGGTTCGGGTAGCGGCTGGGCAGCACCGTGGGTTCCATCAGGCGCTCGTCGTAGTTGGGGGAATAGTCGATGGTGTCCTTATCGATGTCGGACATCATCACCATGGCCATGCGGGAAAGGCGGGCCTCGGTGTAACGGTAGGCCGCCGGGGGGTCGCCGTCCACGCTGCCGAAGTTACCCTGGCCCTCCACCAGCGGGTAGCGCATCGAGAAGGGCTGGGCCAGGCGCACCATCGCGTCATAAACCGAAGCGTCGCCGTGGGGGTGGTAGCTGCCCAGCACCGAGCCGACGGTGTCCGCGCTCTTTTTAAAAGGATGCTGGGGGTCGTTGCCGCGTTCGTACATTGTGTAGAGAATACGGCGATGCACCGGCTTTAAGCCGTCGCGCACGTCGGGCAAAGCGCGGGCCACAATCACACTCATCGAGTACTCGAGGAAGCTGTCCTTCATCTCCTTCTCGATGTCGCGAATAATCAAGGTTGCGTTCGGGTACCCTTCCGGGGCGCTTCTTATGTCCTTTTCCACTTATGATCCTCTTTCCGTGTCTTACTTCTCATCTGTGGCAGCAGCCTTTAGCTATTGCCGGCGCAGGTGGGGGATGTTTCTTGACCGAGCCTAGGACTAAGGATGTGCGAAGCACGCGAGGGAGGGAAATATCCCACGCCTGCGCCGCTCACCTTAAATATCCAGATTCTTCACATACTTGGCGTTGGTCTCGATGAACTCACGGCGCGGCTCAACCTTATCGCCCATCAGAATGGTGAAGGTCTCGTCGGCGGCCTCGGCGTCGGCAATGGAAATCTGCACAATCATCCGGTTCTCGGGGTTCATCGTGGTCTCCCACAGCTGCTCGTCGTTCATCTCGCCCAGGCCCTTGTAGCGGCTCACCTTGGGCTCGCCCATCTCGGCCGAAAGGGCGGCCATCTGCTCGTCGGAGTAGGCGTAGCGGATGTCCTTGCCTTTTTGCAGCTTAAACAAAGGTGGCTGGGCCACATAGATGTATCCGTGTTCAATCAGTGGCCGCATGAAGCGGAAAAAGAAGGTGAGCGGCAGGGTGCAGATGTGGCTGCCGTCCACGTCGGCGTCGGCCATGATGAAGACCTTGTGGTAACGCAGCTTGGCGAGGTCGATCTCCTCCCCGATGCCGCAGCCGAGGGCCGTCACCACCGGCATCAGCTTTTCGTTGCCGTAAACCTTGTCGAGCCGGGCCTTCTCCACGTTCAGCATTTTGCCCCACAGTGGCAGGATGGCCTGGGTCATGCTGTCCCGCCCTTGCTTGGCGGTGCCGCCGGCCGAGTCGCCCTCGACGATGAACAGCTCGGTGAGGGCCGGGTCGCGCTCGCGGCAGTCGGTGAGCTTGCCGGGCATGCGGTTGGTGTCCATGATGGATTTGCGCCGCACCAGCTCCCGGGCCTTTTTCGCGGCCTCGCGGGCGCGGGCGGCCGAGAGGGCCTTGTCGTAAATTGCCTTGGCGTCGGCCGGGTTTTCCTCGAAGAACTCCCGCACCTTCTCGTACACCAGGCTCTCCACCATGCCGCGCATCTCGGTGTTGCCCAGCTTGGCCTTGGTCTGTCCCTCGAACTGGGCATCCTGCAATTTCACGCTGATGATGGCCGTCATGCCCTCGCGCACGTCGTTGCCCTGGAGGTTTTCGTCCTTCTCCTTGATGAAGCCCTTCTC
>JAJDIZ010000223.1 GCA_030266915.1 Ruminococcaceae bacterium OttesenSCG-928-D13
CACACCGGGAACTGCTGCATGCCGGCGCAGCCGCTGCGGGCCCACACCATGGCGTTTTCGGTTCCACTCTGCCGGGCGATGGCTTCGTACACCACCTTGTTGTAGAGCCGGGAGTAGACGTTCCGCATCTGGCGGCCGGTCATCCCATTGGCGAAGACGGCATCCTCGGGGATGTCCTCGCCGAAGTCGGTTTTCAGGGTGTCGGCGCCGTCCCCAAGGGCGGCGGCTACCTTTTCGGCGTACCACGCGGCCGCCTCGGGGTTTGTGAAGTCCACCATCACGCACATCGGCAGAAGGCCGTGCCACAGGTCGGCCTGATAGGGCTCGCCGGCGGCGTTTTTCACGAAGTAGCCCTTCTCGCGGCCCTCGGTGTACAGCTCGGTCACCACCGTGAGGTAGGGGTTGATCCACAGGCAGACCTTGAGCCCCCGGGCTTTGAGATCGGCCAGCATACGGCGGTGGTCCGGGTAGAGGGCGCTGTCCCACACGAAATCGCACCAGTGGTCGTCCCGCATCCAGTAGCAGTCGAAGTGCATCACCGAGAGGGGGATGTCCTCCTTTTCGTAGCGGGCGGCGTCGGCCTCCACGTCGGCCCGGCTGCTGCCCTTGAATCCGTTGGAGTGCCACAGCCCGAAGGACCAATCCGGCGGGCGGGCCGCCGGGCCGGTGAGGGCCACGTAGTCCGAGAGGATGGCTTTGGGGCTGTCACCGAAAATCAGGTAGTATTCCAGCGCCGGCGGCGGGGTGTGCAGGCTGACGGTGGCGAGGGATTCTGCCCCGATGTTGAAGTCGAAAATTTCATGGCTGTGTACAAACAGGCCGTAGCCATAGCTGCTGATATAGAACGGGATATTGATATAGCTGCTGGAACCCCGGCAGCCGAGGGTGTCGAAGTTGCGCATTGTCACCCGCTGGCCGGCCTTATCGAAGGCGGTGAAGCGCTCACCCAGGCCGTAGATGTGCTCGTCCCCCCGCAGCACCATGCCGATGTTCATCCCGGCGGGGGTGCCGTTCTCCCCGCAGCTGTAGCCCAGCGGCGGCACCCGGTTCTGCCCCTCGGCCACCGAGTCTACATCTCGCAGGCTCTGGCGGCACACCACCTGGCCGGCACCGTTGAGCACCCGCAGGTCGAAGGGGTCTTTATAAAGCTCCAGCCTGTGGCCGCCGAAGCCCATCCGGAAGGCGTCCGGATCCTCCACCGGGTACAGCGCCAGCGGGCGCAGGGCGGTCTCGTCCACCACCGGGAAGGCCGGTGGTGTGAAAGTGTCGGTCCACAGCCGCACCCGCAGCCGACCCGGGGCGAAAAAGCCGAGGGAGAAGCGGAGGGGCGCGCCGGTGTTGTCAAGGCATTCCACCAGCGCCTCGTGGCCCTGCCAGCGGCAGTTCAGTACCCGCGCCGGGTAATGATGCGCATATCCCGGATAGTTCATTCTCACACCCACTCCCTGCTGTTTTTTTCCACCAGCCGCACCAGTTCGTCGGCCTGCTCTGGGGTTTCCACCTCGGTGTGGATGTAGAGCCCCTTGGCCGACAGGCCGTCCAGCAATGCCGCCACGTCACCGGGCGGCAGCATCACAATCAGCGCCTTGCCGGCCTTTTGCATCTTTTGCAGCACCGGCAGGTGGTGCACCGCCGAGGGCTGCCCGGCCACGTGGGTCCACTGGATGGCGCGGAGCTTGTCGAGGCTCAGAAGCAGGTCCAAATGGCGGGCCTGCTCGATGCCGTCGAAGTGGTACACCGGATATTCCAGCCATTCCATCTGCTGGGTCAGTTCGTCCAGCACGAACTCGGCATAGCGGTCGGGCCCGAACATCACCGACATGTCGCACTGCATGTGGGTGAGCCGTCCCGGGGCCGCCAGGTGCATCCAGGCGTGCACCCCACCGCCGTTGTGGGCCCGGCTGATCTGGTAAAACTGTTCGTTGGTGCGCGCCCATCCGTCGTTCAGAATCCGCACGGCCCGCCGCACCAGCTCCGGTTCCTCCAACATGGCAAACAGCACGTTCTCGGTGCCGTACAGGTGGCCCAGGGCATCCAGGGTGCCGGTGCTGTCCGGCATGCCCACGAGGTAGTCATCCTTGGCGTGGTCGGTCAGGTATTTGGCGATGGCCAGGTGCCTTTTCAGCCGCTCCTCGGTGTAGGCGGCCTCGGCTTCGGAGAGGTCCTCCCACACCGGGTCAAACCAGAT
>JAJDIZ010000225.1 GCA_030266915.1 Ruminococcaceae bacterium OttesenSCG-928-D13
AAATCCACCGAGAAGCGGGAGCTGATTTTGGAGGGCGCGCGGAAAGTTTTTTTACAGAAGGGCTTTGCCGCCGCCAACATGAAAGACATCACCGAGGAATGCGGCATCAGCCGGGGCGGGCTATATTTTTACTTCTCCTCGGTGGAGGAGATTTTCACCGAGGTGCTGAAAAGCCGCAAACGCACCGCGGCCGAGATGTTCAGAAGCCTCACCGAGGCGGCGGAGAGCTTCCCGGAGCTGCTGGAGGAGTACTTTGCCTACCAGAAGGAGCGCTTGCAGAACATGGACCGCAGTCTGCTGGCCGCCACCATCGAGTATGGCCTGTGCCACCGGGAGCGGGAGGCGGATCAGGCCTTTCTGGAGGAGTTGTACGCCGGCACGCGCGCGGTGATCTGTGAGGTGCTGGACTACGGGGTGCGGCGCGGCGAGTTGCCGCCCGAGCGGGTGGGCCCGCTGGCCGACCACATCCTGTTCACCATAGAGGGGCTGAACCTCAAGGCGATGACCGCCCGGGTGCCCGAGCCGGTGCTGGAGACCCAGCTTAACATACTGAAAACCATGATACTTGAGGCCTGCTCCGACAACCGCTGATTGGAGCCGCGCACTGTAGGGAGGAAAAACGATGAATCGCAATAAAACTTTATTTTTAACCCAGTTCAGCATCCTGCTGGCCATCGAGGCGCTGTTTTGCTTCACCCCGCTGGGGTCCCTGCCGGCGTTGGGGCCGATTGTGGCAACCCTGGCGATGATACCGGTGTGCATCACCGGCGTGCTGTTGGGGCCGAAGGCCGGCACCCTGATGGGCCTTTTTGCCGGGCTGTTCAGCCTGACGGTGTGGACCTTCACCCCGCCGAACCCGATGACCGCCTTTGTGTTCACCCCGTTCTACACCCTGGGCGAGTTTTCCGGCAACATTGGCAGCCTGATCATCTGCCTGGTGCCCCGGGTGCTCACCGGCACGGTGGCGGGCCTGCTGTACCAGTTGATTATGCGCCGTGCTCCCGGCAAAAACGTGCTGGCCTTCTCGCTGGCTGGCGCCGCCGGCAGCCTGGTGAACACCTTCGGAGTGGTGGGCGGCATCTGGCTGTTTTTCGGCCAGCAGTATTCCACAGTGGCCGGCGAGGTGATGTACCTGCTGGTGCTGGGCACCATCTTGACCAACGGCCTGCCCGAGGCTGTGGTGTGCGCCATCTGCACCAGCGCGGTGTGCAAGCCGGTGACTGTGATGCTGAAAAGGCGTCCGGCCTGATATTTCTGAAAATGGATATAATAACAAACCCATCCCGAAACATCGGGATGGGTTTGTGCGTTTAATGGTGACAATCATTGGGCGTGATGAATCAGTCCTTTGAGTTGTACATCTCTTTCATACCCTTGTTGAAGGCCCTGAGCTGCTCGTAGTTGTCCTCTTTCAGGCTGTTGTCAAACTTGGACAGCGCGTCCCGCTGGGACTTGGAGAGCTTCTTCGGAATCTCCACCGTCACCTTGACGTACTGGTCGCCCCGGCCCCTGCCGTTCACATAGGGGATGCCCTTGTTTTTCAGCCGGAAGGTTTTGCCGCTCTGGGTGCCGTCGGGCACGGTGTACTCCACCTTGCCGTCGATGGTGGGCACCGTCACCTTGGCGCCCAGGGCAGCCTGGGTGATGGTGATGGGCACGTTCACATACACGTCGTAGCGGTCCCGCTCAAACATCGCGTCGGGCCGCACGGTGATGATGACAATCAGGTCCCCGGCCGGGCCGCCGTTCAGGCCGGCGTCACCGTTGCCGCGCTGCACGATGTTCTGGTCGTCGTCCACCCCGGCGGGAATTTTGACCTCAAGCCGCCGCGGGGTGCCCACCCGGCCGCTGCCGTGGCAGGTTTTGCAGGGGCTCTTGATGATTTTGCCCTTGCCGCCGCAGCGGGTGCAGGGCCGGCTCTCCTGCATCATGCCGAAGGCCGTGCGCTTTTGGGCCACCACGAAGCCGCTGCCGTTGCACTCGGGGCAGGTTTCGGGGGTGGTGCCCTTCTCGGCGCCGCTGCCATTGCAGTCGGGGCAGGTTTCCTGCTTGGTGATGTTAATGGTTTTGGT
>JAJDIZ010000224.1 GCA_030266915.1 Ruminococcaceae bacterium OttesenSCG-928-D13
CGCGGCCGCCACAGGGGGCCGCACGGTCAAAAGCTACTAAAATGGTATAGTTTATATTCCCACTATAACACTTCTCTTCTCAGGAATCAAGGGGAAAGAGGAAGGTTTTCATTTAAATTACTATACAACACAATCGCAGAATTTTCACCCTTGACAATTAAAATAATAGTTGATATAATCCTAATTAGGAGCTATTCCTATTTAGGAGGCAAACTCAATGCCAAAGAACACCATCCAGCGGCGGCTGGTGATGGAGGCGGTGCAGGCCCTGCACAACCATCCCTGTGCCGAGGAGATATACGCCCACATCTGCAAAAGCCATCCGGGCATCAGCAAGGCCACGGTGTACCGCAACCTGGGCCAGCTGGCCGAGCGGGGCGAAATTTTGCGGGTGAGCCATCTGGACGCCGCCGACCGCTTCGATTTCAACACCGGCCCCCACTACCACTTCCGCTGCCGCAGCTGCGGCGCCGTGTTCGACGTGGAGACCGACTACCAGGCGGGCCTGCTGAACGGGCTGAAAAACCTGGACGGCTTCGTCTATGAGACCCACGACATCGTGTTCACCGGCCTGTGCCCGGATTGTAATGCCACAGGCAGCCCCAAACGGACAATGCACGGCAAACAGTCGTGATTGCGCAATAGATTGTAAATTTAAACTTGGAGGTAAGAAACATGCCTGAACTGAAAGGAAGCAAGACCGAGAAGAACCTGGAGACCGCTTTTGCCGGTGAGAGCCAGGCCCGCAACAAGTACACCTACTATGCGTCCAAGGCGCGCAAGGATGGCTTCGAGCAGATAGCCGACCTGTTTGAGGAGACCGCCCGCAACGAGAAGGAGCACGCCAAAATCTGGTTCAAGCTGCTGCACAACGACGAGATTCCCTCCACTGAGCAGAACCTGAAGGACGCCGCCGCCGGCGAGAACTACGAGTGGACCGACATGTACGCCACCTTCGCCAAAGAGGCGAAAGAGGAGGGCTTTGCCAAGATCGCCTTCCTGTTTGAGAAGGTGGGCGAGATTGAGAAAGAGCACGAGCAGCGCTACCTGAAATTGCTGGAGAACGTGGAGAGCGGCAAGTGCTTCTCCCGCGACGGCGACACCATCTGGAAATGCGCCAACTGCGGCCACATCGTCATCGGCAAGTGCCCGCCCGAAATCTGCCCGGTGTGCGTCCACCCGAAGGCCTTCTTCGAAATCAAGGCCGAGAACTACTGAGCCTGGCTTTAACATAACAAAACCTTTCGCAGGGTCAGCGAGAGCGGGTTTCCACCCAATAGCCCACTAGGGGTGTTTCGGCTGTTTGGAACACGGGCTGCCATATAAAAGCCGGCCACAAATTGTGGCCGGCTTTTTGCTATTGTCACTTTTGGGAACATCTGCAGCCCGATTACTGCTTATTTTTGTATAACACCTGGCCAAAATTGACTACAGTAACAATTATCCATACGAAAATGTAAACCACCAGTTTTACATCCACACCGTATATGAGTAATAGCAGTATCAAGCCTATAACAAACATTGCAATTGTGAATGCGATTTTGTGTTTCAACGCAAGCGCATTTCTGGTTATCAACATTGGCATGATAAATATACACGATGCTACCAAAAGGGCAAATGTAGAAAAGCCGAATCCGTTTTCATTGATAAGTGGCACCAACAGGGCAATGCCAATGGATAGTACCACAGCTATCACAATTTTTGGTGTGGTTTTCACAGCTATCCTTCCTTTTTGCAAAAAATGACATATAGATGGTTTTTCTTTCGCCAGCTCACCTCAGCCTCACAACCGTGTTTTGCCAGAGTCGCTATGAGGGCCTGAAAAATACTTACCATTCATGTAAAAAGTACATGTGCGTTCATAATATTGATACGTTGCATTCGTACATATCGTATTCTTGTTTTAATTCCCAATGTAGAATTAACAGCAGCAACAGCTCCTACAAATTCCACGATATATTTTATTGAAACCCAAGGCACCTGCCCCGCCACAACAATTGTCAAGGCTGTAACTGATAGTCCCGCATGAGGCACTTCAACGTTGCACTTTTCCTTCCTGCTTTTTCGCATTTGGGTTTTTTGCTTACAAATATGTATGAGA
>JAJDIZ010000226.1 GCA_030266915.1 Ruminococcaceae bacterium OttesenSCG-928-D13
CACTTTTGTGCCGGGGCTGGCGGTTTGTTTGGATGGTGGCAAACGGCCCGAAACGCCCAAGGTCAGGACAGGGCGCCCTCGTAGGCGGGCAGCGCGGCGGGCTCGGGGCCGGTGGAATCGGCCTGCACCAGCCCGGCGGCCACCGCCTCGATCTCATGCTCGGTCTGGCTGATGGTCTGCACCGCGGCGGCCATCTCCTGGGTGCTGGTGGCGATGTTCTGGGTGCGGCTGTTCAGCACCTCGCTGAAATCCCGCACTTCGTCCAGCACGGCAAACACCCGCTGGTTGCCGTCCAGCACCTCCTTGGCCGACTCCTGGCTTTTTTCCGAGAGGTCCCGCATCTCCTCGGCCACCACGGCGAAGCCCTTGCCGTAGGCCCCGGCGTGGGCGGCCTCCACCGAGGCGTTCATCGCCAAAAGGCGCGTCTGGGACGAAATGCTGACAATCTTGCCGCTCATGTCGGTGTAGCGGTTGATCTGCCCGGCCAGCTCGTCCACCATCTGGTTCAGCTTGGTGGCAATCTCCTCCAGGGCTTGAAGCTCCTCGTTGATGGAGGCGATTTTGCCGGCCGCCTGCTCGGCCTGCACCGAGGACTGGCTCACCGATTCGAAGATCTTTTCGGCGTTGTCCCGCAGCATCTGGCTGCCGGACTGCTGCTGGGCCATGATGCTCTCGATCTCACTCTGGCGGTTTTGCAGCACGCTCTTGTGGTATTCCACGCAGTTTTCCGGGTGGTTCAGCCCCTTGGCCACCGCCCGCGCCATCGCTTCGCAGGTTTCGAAGCCGCAGGAGCAGCAGTCCACCCGGCGCTGGGCGGGGGTCTGCTTGTGCAGGGCCTGGTAGGCCGCCTCCACCTGCCCCGGGGTCACCGCGATCTCGGGCACCAGCTTGTTGTCGTATTTGCGGATGAAATCACTGAGCTTGAGGGCCTTGTCAAACTCAGCAAGGCTCGGGCCCACAAAATCCTTTTTGCCCAGCTTCTTCTTGGTTTTGGCGTTGGCCTGCTTTGTTACATTATACATCACCCGGCCCACCTCGGGGCCCTGGTCATCGTGGCAGAGGGCCCCGGTGCCCATGTTGCAGCCCTTGGGGCAGTTCAGAATATCCACCAGCAGCGGGTTCTCCCCGCCCGCACGGGCAAAGCTGTCATACCGGTCCAGGAAGTGCTTCACCTCGGGCTGGCCCTCCACCTGGTAGACCCAGGCGTCGGGCAGGTGGCGCTCCACATTCACCCGCAGCCCGCCGGGCATCGAGTACACCGAGCCCAGGCCGTGGGGCGCGTTGTCGAACTCGGCGGCCGGGGCGTTGCGGTAGTTGATGCCCTTGCGCTCCAGCGCCTCGGCGATCTTCTTGAAGGTGACGTTGTACTGGATCATCCCGCCCGTGTTGGGATCGTTGATCTCGTTTTTCTTGGCGATGCAGGGCGAGAGGAAGGCGATCTCACCGTTCACCCCGGCGTACTTGCGCATGTAGACGGCGGCGCACATCATCGGGCTGTGCACCGGAATCAGCCAGTTCAGCAGCTCGGGGTCGTGCTTTTCGATGTAGTTCACCACGGCCGGGCAGGGCTGGGAGATGCTGCCGGTCTTGCCGGTTTTTTGCAGCTGCCGCAGGTAGGCCCAGGTGCAGATGTCGGCCCCGAAGGAGGTGTCGTACACCGATTTGACCCCAAGCTTCTTGAGCGCCCCCAAAAGGTTTGGCAGGGCCGGGAAGTTGGGCCGGGCGGCCGGGGCCACCAGCAGTGAGATGTTGGCCCCCGAGGCCAGCTTTTGCAGGAACAGGTCGGTGTCATCGTAAAAGTCCCGGGCGTTGTGCGGGCAGGCGTCGATGCACTTGCCGCAGTTGATGCACTTCTGGCCGTCGATGGTGATCTTGTTCGCCCCGTCCACCATCTGCGCGATGTTGGCCTCGGGCACGGTGCAGGCGGTGATACAGCGGTTGCAGCCGGTGCAGTTGTCGTTGGTATAGATCAGGTTAAGCTCTTGTGCCATTGATATTCCCCCTGTCAATGGTGAAACTATTATATAGTATAATAATCCAAAATGGGTTGGCGGGCAAG
>JAJDIZ010000227.1 GCA_030266915.1 Ruminococcaceae bacterium OttesenSCG-928-D13
ATTCTGTTTTTGTCAGCAGGATATTGTTATCAAAAGTAGGGTCGGCGTATGGCTTCCAATCCTGCGCGGTTCCCCAACGGGCAGAACCATATTCAACGCCTTTGCGGTATTTCTTTGCGTTTGACCGCTTCACTTGCAGCGCAAGGGCGACAAGTGCTGCGCCCACAATGCCGACAAGCATATCTTGAACATGAAAACTCGGCAAGGGATTTTGAAAGGCTGCGGCAAAGCCACCGCCAATATTTAGGATTTTGCCGGACAGGTCAACGCCCTGCGCCAGCCGGAACGCTTGACCGGCCTTGCCGAACAGGTAAAAGAACAGGACAAAGGGCAAAGCCTTGATAATCAGCTTTTTTGCGTCGATATTCTTCATAGCTCAATCCCCTTATCCTTGTTTTTCGTAACGGCACGCTGCGCGTTCATGGCCGCCGCCTTTTCCTTGAAGTCAGATAGCACCTTGCGGATAGACGGCTTTTCGGCCTGTTTGACTAACTTTTTCGTGTATTGGTTAAAGGCGTGGGTCATAGTGTCCGCGTCCCGCCCTTTGAAAAACAAAAGGTATTCACCTTTGCCGGTTTTCACCGGCGCAAAGTCAATGCCGCTTTTCTTCATTTCCCGGTTAAGCTGCCGTAAATCCGGGTTTTTAAGTTCCATGCTGGAAAGCCCGGCATTTTGGGCTGAAAGCTCTTTTAGGCTCTGCTTGCCGTGTACAACGGTGGAGTGCTGCCCCTGTTTTAGCTCGGCAATCAGCTTATCAAGGGCTTTGCGGATTTCCTCGGCGGTCAGTTTTGCGACTTTTGCGCCAAGCTGCAAACTTTCCCGGTTGACTTCTTCATGTAGCAAAGTGTCCTCCTTTCCGCGCCGTCAAAGGAAACGGCGCACTATTCGCCCCAATGTGCCATATCGTGATTGACAAGGGCGGTATAGTAGCTGTCCATAGTGGACGGCGCATTGAACAGCACCGCCAACAGGTATTTTTTGATATTGCGGATTTTGGTCGTGTTCTCTTTCATGCAATCGAAAACAAACTGGATATGCCCGCTGTCCAGCTTCATCAACTTGCTTTTCACAAGCTCGGCGGGGTAGTCGTCACCGGCAACGCGGATAGTCTTACGCGCTGTGCAGACGGTTTCAAGGATAAGGGTCACGATTTCGTCCAGCCGGTCAACGTCGATATGCTTATCCTGCGCCAGTAGGTCATACTCGATATTGTCCTTGATAATTTCCTCATAAATCCTGTATGCGTCGGTCGGTTCCGTTCCTTTCCGTTCCGGCGGTGTAGCCGCTGCGCCCTCATAAGGCAAGGGGTTAGGGGAATGGATAGGAATGGAATGGGTATTTAATTCCTCTGTGTTTGATAAATCTTTTTTTGGTAAGTCAGTTCTTAATACTTCTTTATTTAATTGCGTTGGATTTTCCAACGTAGGTTTTTCCAACATAGGTTTTTCCTGCGTAGGATTATCCAATGTTGGATTTTCCAATGTAGGTAAATCCAACGTAGGCGGCTGCGGTTGCTCGTATATCACATAATCCGCGCCGCGCAACCGGCCTTTGTCGTCGCGCTCCCGTGAACGCTGGATATATCCGGCGCGTTCAAGCTCCCGGACGGCTTCGCGGATAGCGTCGATTTTTTCACGGTTGATATGGGACAGGCCAGCAAGGGTATAGTCCCATTCTTCCGGCAAGGACAATATTTGCGACAACAAGCCTTTTGCCTTTAGGGTCAATTCCTTGTTTCGCAAGTGGTGATTTGACATAACCGTGTAGCCCTTGTTTTTCTCTACCCGGAATACTGCCATAGGGGGATACCTCCTTTCATTTTGAAAAATGACACAAAAAAAACGCCGTAGATTTTCGGGGTCAAAATCTACGGCGTAGCCGGACAACGGAAAAGGGATACTATTCACATAGTATCCCTTTCACGTTCGGTATTCAGTTTTTCGTACCGCTCCCGCTTGCCCGTTGCCATAAAAACATTGATTTCATGGGGTTTCTCTTTGTTTTCTTATGTCAACGCGGCTAAAGCGCCTCCTGTTTTTATGCTGA
>JAJDIZ010000228.1 GCA_030266915.1 Ruminococcaceae bacterium OttesenSCG-928-D13
CATCGGGCGATATAGCGCCCATGTGGACGGACGAGAAATTGAACTACATAAGAAGGAATTTTTGATACTGCGCCTTCTGATGGAACACCGAGGGCATATCCTCACCCATGAGCAGATTTACCGGGAGGTATGGGGCTTCGATTATTGTGATAGCCCCAGTGAAATGCTGTGGGCACAGATTAAAAACCTGCGCCGGAAACTACAATGGAAGCCTGATATACCGCAATACATTAAGACAAAACGTGGCGTGGGATATAGCTTTTCTCCCCACTTAATTATTGGATAAACGCCCAGGGTCAAGTACCCTGGGCGTTTCTTGTCGAAATAGCACGACAAGTTTCGAGTTGTATTCCTTTTATATTCGGGGCAGTTTCGGGTACCTTTCATATAATCCCTTCATAGGGGCGAGGAAATAATAGAAAGAAGGTAGCTTTGCGACTGTCCTCGCCCCATAGGGGGAATATATGGGGCGGATTCCATTTAATCGCTGGAAGGTGTCATGTCTTGGCATGGCCCCATGCGCCGTAGTCCCACATGGGATTACGGCGCTTCTTAATTCAAAACATCATATTGCCTTCTCTACTGGTGCGCCTGTCTTTGGACAGGTGCGCCTTTTTTGTTACATCGTCTCGGGCAGGCCCGGCAAGGGAGGGGCTGGTTGCCGCTCTCCACCTTTTGACTTCGATTGTTAGTGACCCAAAACCATCAATCAGAGTCAGGAGGGACTATTATGCCTACAGTTATTTTGAAAGACGACGATAAAAATCCAGTCACTGATCCATTGACTGGACGGAAGGTTGAAGAAATAGTTAGTGAGGACGTGGCGGCGTTTCTGGCAGAGAACGACAGCTACATGAAAAAGCTGGAGAATATTGACGACCGTCATTTTGGTCTGTTGCATTTTGAGGATCAGGCATGGAGCAACTTGCAAGATTTGTCAACCGGGTTCAGCACCGAGGATCAGTGCTTGGGAGCATTGCGAGAGGCAGCGGCGGTGGAACGTGCTCATTATATAATCCGCCTTGACAGTTGTCGCCGTGCATACCGTCTGCTTTTCGAAGCCTGCACTGCGACCCAGTGGCGCCGTTTGATACTTCACCAGTTTTATGGATTGACATACCGGAAGATTGCTCAGCGTGAGGGGGTTAATGATAAGTCCGTTGTCGAATCCGTTCAGGCCGCAAAAAAGAAATCTAAAATAATTTTTGCGAAACTGACCTGATTTTCCCAAAAACACCCCCGCAAGGTGAGGGATATATGAAGGGACAAATATTCGGGCGGCAACAGCCGCAGGGTACGCGGGAGCAACCGCCTCTCAATGAGGCTCCAGTTTCGCCGCAGTACAGAGGAAAGCATCTGCCGCCCACCCTTCATATCGCACTTTGACAAACAGAGGGCAACCGCCCGCTTATATAAGGTATTTCAGGAATAAAACCCGTGTGGCTGGCAAAAGCTGGCGAGCGACACAGGGGGCGGCGCGAAATGTCCGGCAATCATTCCGGGCGGCGATCAACGCAACCCCTGGACCCGGCTGTGGCAGGCTGGGCGCAATGACCCGCACGGGGGTTAAGGATACCCGCTCACGCTCTCCCGTAGATAGGGGGAAGTCCCTGCGGTATACGCTTGTGTTGGCAGCACGGCGATACATGCGGGGCTGGGATGTGGCAAAGCTGCCCACGCCTGAAATAACACCCAGGCCCACAAGGGCCACCCTGCCGGGGGGCGTAGCAAATACGGCGGGACAAGTACGAACAAACCTTTTACAGCCGCGCCGCTCGTAGCGCAAAACCATCTAACTTGGCGATTGCTGGGCGGCGCGGCTCCCCTTTTTTACTGCTATCGAAATCAGATACAATGCGCCGGCCTCCTTGTTGTCTTGGTGGCTGGCGTATTCATGTGATTTTGATGCTATCGGAGGTGAATCTAATGGAAATAAAATCGCAGGACATATATCGCATTGTATTTAAGGAATACCCGGATATTTTAGATGTAAAGCAAGTTGGAGATTTGTTGGGTGTCAGCAAAAAAACTGTC
>JAJDIZ010000229.1 GCA_030266915.1 Ruminococcaceae bacterium OttesenSCG-928-D13
AAACAGCGACAAACGTACGTTTGACGCAATATAATGTAACCCACCGCATAAATGCGGCGGGTTCGGCAGTTTGCACATTTCATGTGCAAGCCTGCCTCGCGCCACAACGAGGCGCCCCAAAGTTTTTTGATGAAACTTTTTTTCAAAAAAGTTTCGGTCGATATTTTGACTTTATACTTTGACCTTAAAGGAGTAAAAGCTTATGGAAAAACCGGTATTGGTGGTATTGGCGGCGGGCATGGGCAGCCGCTACGGTGGGCTCAAGCAGATTGACCCGGTGGGTCCCAGCGGCGAGGTGATCATCGACTACTCGATTTACGACGCGAAAAAGGCCGGCTTCGAGAAGGTGATCTTCATCATCAAGCATGAGATCGAGGCCGACTTCAAAGAGGTAATCGGCAGCCGCATCAAGAACGACATCGAGGTTGAGTATGTGTTCCAGGAGGTGGACCAGATGCCCGCCGGCTACAGCCTGCCCGAGGGCCGGGTGAAGCCCTGGGGCACCACCCACGCCGTGCTGGCGGCGAAGGATAAAATCAAGGGCCCCTTCGCGGTGATCAATGCCGACGACTACTACGGCCCCGAGGCCTACAAGGTGCTGTACGACTTTTTAAGCACCGAGCGCCCGGCGGACGGCAAGGATCACTTCGCGATGGTGGGCTACCTGATCGAGAACACCGTCACCGATAAGGGCACCGTGGCCCGCGGGGTGTGCCAGGCCGACGGCAGCGGCTACCTGACCGCGATTGTGGAGCGGCTGAAGGTGGCCAAGCACGGCGCCGGCGCCCGCTACACCGAGGATGACGGCGCCAGCTGGACCGATCTGCCCCCCGGCACCCTGGTGTCGATGAACTTCTGGGGCTTCGATCCGGGCTTCCTGCGCCAGGCGGAGGAGGGCTTCCCGGCTTTCCTGGATAAAAACCTGCCGGTGAACCCGGAGAAATGCGAGTACTTGCTGCCCAGCAGCGTGGACGAGATGATCCGCGCCGGCACCGCCGACGTGAAGGTGCTGCAGAGCGGCGATGTGTGGTATGGTGTCACCTATAAGGAGGACAAGCCCGGCGTGATGGCGGCCATCGCCGAAAAGCACAAGGCCGGGCAGTATCCCACACCGCTCTGGAGCGATATGAAGAAATAAAGGAGAGTCATCCATGTCCTCCGAAATGCACTTTAAAACGGTTAATCCCGGCGAGCTGAAGGACAACTTCTTCGAGCGCATCGGCACCGACTGGATGCTGGTGTGCGCCGGCACACCGGACAATTGCAACGCCATGACCGCCAGCTGGGGCCAGGTGGGGGTGCTGTGGAACAAGCCGGTGGCCACCTGCTTTGTGCGGCCCCAGCGCCACACCTACGGTTTTGTGGAGGCGCAGGCGCGCTACAGCCTCAGCTTCTTTGCCCCGGGCGAAAAACGCCAGGAGCTGGGGCTGATGGGCAGCAAAAGTGGCCGCGATGGCGACAAGATTGCCGAGGCGGGGCTCACCGTGGCGGGCTTTGGTCCCGAAAACGTGCCGGGCTTCGAATCGGCAGCCCTGGTGCTGGTGTGCCGCAAGCTTTACCGGCAGGATATGACCGGGGACAGCTTTGTGGAGCCCGGCCTGGTGCAGACCCACTATCCCAAAGGGGATTTTCACCGCGTCTATGTGGGCGAGATTGAGGCGGTGTTCACCCGGGAATAGGGGCGCAAATGTGCCAAAGTATGAAAGATGTGAGAAACTTCCCGCGGTTAAGCCCCGCGGGAGGTTCTTTTTCTGTACAATACGGCGTTTGGGTAGTATAATATATTGGTATTTCTGGAATTGCGCCCGTTTGGCCGGCGCACCAAAAACAACCGTATAACAGAATATGGGCATCACCCTCAACGCGCCATATAAAGGAGGTTAAGCCGTGATATCGTTTTACAACACCAACGGAAAGGTGAGTATGACCACCGGCTATTTTGCCGAACTGGTGAGCATGGCCGCCCAAAGCGGCTACGGCGTGGCCGGCATGGCCACCCGCGGCCCGTCGGACAGCATCAAGGGC
>JAJDIZ010000023.1 GCA_030266915.1 Ruminococcaceae bacterium OttesenSCG-928-D13
GCCGCATTTTGCCCAAGTACCCCGAGCTGAACGCCCACATGCTGGATGGCACCACCATCCGCAAGTTCAGCGACGTGAACCTGGGCATGGCGGTGGACACCCCCCGCGGCCTGATGGTGCCAAAGATCATGCAGGCCAACCGCAAGAGCCTGGCTCAGATTTCCACCGAGGCCAAGGCCCTTGCCAAAGCCGCCCAGGAGGGCAGCATCAACCCGGACGCCCTCTCCGGCGGCACCTTCACGGTGTCGAACCTCGGGGCCTTCGGGGTGGAGAGCTTCACTCCGGTCATCAACCCGCCCGAAACCGGCATCCTCGGGGTGGACAACATCATCGAGCGGCCCCGCAAAGCGAAGGACGGCGGCATCGAGCTCTACCCGGCCATGGGCGTCTCCCTCACCTACGACCACCGCGCCATCGACGGCGCCCCAGCCAGCCGCTTTGCCAAAGAGGTGTGCAACACGCTGGAAAAATTCACGCTGCTGCTGGCAATATAAACTGAACCCGATGTCATCTGTTGCGGAAATGGAGAGATATTATGCAGAGTTTTGACCTTGTCATCATCGGCGGCGGGCCGGCTGGGTACCTTGCCGGCGAGCGGGCCGCCCAGGCGGGCCTGAAGCCCGCCGTCATCGAGAAGCGCGCTTTGGGCGGCGTCTGCCTCAACGAGGGGTGCATCCCCTCCAAAACCTTCCTCAACTCCGCCAAAATCTATGACTACGCCCTCCACGGCGACAAATACGGCGTAACCACCACCGGCGCGGCCATCGACCATAACTTCGTGGTGCGCCGCAAAAACAAGGTGGTGAAGAAGCTGGTGGCCGGGGTGGGCGCCAAGCTGAAGGCCCACGAGGTGCCGGTGTTCAAGGCCGAGGGGGGCATCACCGGCAAAACCGCCGAGGGCTTCACGGTGCAGGCCGGGGAGGAGACCATCCTCGGCAAAAAGCTGCTGATCTGCGCCGGCAGCGAGGCCATTGTGCCGCCCATCCCGGGCGTGAAAGAGGGCATCGAGAGCGGCTTCGTGCTCACCAGCCGGGAGATTCTGGACCTGACTGAGGTGCCCGAGAGCCTGGTGGTGGTGGGCGGCGGGGTCATCGGCCTCGAGATGGCCAGCTACTTCGCCACCATCGGCAGCAAGGTCAGCGTGGTTGAAATGCTGGACAAGATTGCCGGCCCCACCGAAAACGAGGTGAGCGCCGCCCTGCAGAAGGCCTGCGCCGACAAGGGCATCACCTTCCATCTGGGCTGCAAGGTCACCGCCGTGGGGGCAGACAGCGTCTCCTTCGAGGCGGCGGACGGCAAACAGGAGATCAAGGCCGCCAAGGTGCTGCTCTCCATCGGGCGGCGGGCCGCCAGCGCGAACCTCGGCCTCGAGGCCATCGGCGTGCTGGTGGAGCGCGGGGCGGTGGTCACCGACCAGCACATGCAGACCAATGTGGCCGGGGTCTACGCCGCCGGGGACATCAACGGCAAAAGCATGCTGGCCCACACCGCCTACCGGGAGGCCGAGGTGGCCGTGAACCACATGGTGGGCAAGCGGGACCAAATGCGCTACAACGCCATTCCCAGCGTCATCTACACCAATCCCGAGGTGGCCGGCGTGGGCGAAACCGAACAGACCGCCGCCGAAAAGGGCATCCCGGTGAAGGTGGCCAAGCTGCCGATGGCCTACGCCGGGCGCTACGTGGCCGAGGTGGAGCGGGGCGAGGGCTTCTGCAAGCTGATCATGGACACCCGCTACAACACCCTTGTGGGCTGCCACATCATCGGCAGCTACGCCAGCGAGATGATCTTCGGCGCCGGGCTGATGATCGAAACCGAGATGAAGATAGACAACATCAAGGAGCTGGTGTTCCCCCACCCCACGGTGAGCGAGATCATCCGGGAGACACTTTTTGAGCTTTGAGTGCATCGCCGCCCGGCGGCATGGCCGGCCAGCGCACACCGAACGCCCACCTTCCGCGTCGCCCCGTGTACAACGAAAGGATGTTGTTCACGGTTCGCCTTGCGGCTGACGTCGTTCTTATGTGCGCCGTCCACCCACGCCGCCTGCCTTTAGTGCAGGCAAAAGCCTTACCGCGCGCCCAGGTAGCCGGGGCCGACGTTGGGCGTCCCCCACAGGGACGTCAGCCGCAAGCGGCATCAAGAACAACGGCCCCTTCGTTGTACTTGAGGCAGCGCGGAAGGTAGGCCCGGCGGGGGATGCCCGACGGCGACCCCGGCGGCCCACAATGCACCAGGCCCCCAAAGAAAACAAGCCACATCCAATCGAAGGAGTGAATAAAATGCCCAAATCCCAAATGTATATGCCGGCCGACCAGCGCAAACCCGGGAAAATCACCTTTGTGGACATCCCGGTGAACGCCTACAAGAAAACCGTCAAGCAGGAGAAAGAGGCCAAAAACTTCACCGATGAGGAGTTCCTCCGCATCTGGCGCGACATGGCCATCCTGCGCGAGTTCGAGGCCGCCCTCACCTCCATCAAAAATCAGGCCAGCTACAACGGCATCGACACCAGCTACGCCGGCCCGGCCCACCTGAGCCTCGGGCAGGAGGCCGCCGCCGTGGGCCAGGCCTTCCTGCTGGATAAAAACGACTTCACCTTCGGCAGCCACCGCAGCCACAGCGAGATTCTTGCCAAAGCCTTCTCGGCCATCCACAAGCTGCCGGACGATGAGCTGATGACCGTGATGAAGGAGTACCTCGGCGGGCGCATCCTGAAGGTGGTCGAGGGTATGGACAGCTCCACCGACGTGAAGTCCACCGCCTATAACTTCATCATCTACGGCACCATGGCCGAGATTTTCGCCCGGGAAACCGGCTTCCACCTGGGCCTTGGCGGCAGCATGCACGCCTTTTTCCTGCCCTTCGGCATCTACCCGAACAACGCCATCGTGGGCGGCAGCGGCCCCACCAGCCTGGGCGGCGCACTCTACAAGAAGTGCAACGACCAGAAGGGCGTCGTCATCTGCAACATCGGCGACGGCAGCCTTGGCTGCGGCCCGGTGTGGGAGGCAATGAACTTCGCGGTGATGGACCAGTTCAAGCAGCTTTGGGAGGAAAACCGGCGCGGCGGCCTGCCCCTGGTGTTCAACATCAACAACAACGGCTACGGCATGGGCGGCCAAACCCGGGGCGAAACCATGGGCTACGACATGCTGGCCCGGATTGGCGCCGGCCTCAGCCCCACCCAGATGCACGCCGAGCGCATCGACGGCTACAACCCGCTGGCCGTGATCGACGCTTACCGCCGC
Source organism: Ruminococcaceae bacterium OttesenSCG-928-D13 (assembly GCA_030266915.1). GTDB lineage: Bacteria > Bacillota > Clostridia > Oscillospirales > Ruminococcaceae > JAAYCI01. The sequence continues at coordinate 3,252 of JAJDIZ010000023.1, forward strand.
AAGCTCGACATCCTGAAAAAGGGCGACGGCCCGGTGCTTTTGGACGTGCTCACCTACCGCTTGGTGGGCCATTCCACCTCCGACGCCAACGCCTACCGGGAGAAGGACGAGATCGACGCCTGGGCCGGCTGCGACCCGATTGTCACCTACCGCGAAGCCCTGGTGAAGGCCGGGGTTGCCAAAAACAAGGCCTTCGACGAGATGCAAAAGGGCGTGGTGGACCTGCTGACCAGCGTGGTGAAGCTGGCCTCGGATGAGCAGGTCTCCCCCTACATCAGCTTCGCGAAGGACCCAGCCGTGGTGGAGCGGCTGATGTTCTCGAACGAGACCGTGCCCAGCTTCGGCACCGGCAAGCCCTCGGTCACCGGCAAAAAGGAGGACTGCTCCCGCGTCAAGCAAATTGCCGGCAAGGAGCGCTTCGCCTTCAAGGACGGCAAACCCGTCTCCAAGATGAAGGTGTTCAACTACCGGGACGCCCTGTTTGAGCCCATCCTGGATAAATACTACGAGGACTCATCCCTGATCTGCTACGGCGAGGACGTGCGGGACTGGGGCGGCGCCTTCGCCGTCACCCGCGGCCTGCCCGAGGTGATCCCCTACAGCCGCCTGTTCAACAGCCCCATCTCCGAGGCCGCCATTGTGGGCAGTGCCGTGGGCTACGCCATGTGCGGCGGGCGTGTCATCGCCGAGCTGATGTACGCCGACTTCATGGGCCGCGCCGGGGACGAAATTTTCAACCAGATGGCCAAGTGGCAGGCCATGAGCGCCGGCATCCTCAAGATGCCGATGGTGCTGCGGGTGTCCGTCGGCAGCAAGTACGGCGCCCAGCACAGCCAGGACTGGGTGGCCCTGCCGGCCCACATTCCGGGCCTGAAGGTGGCCTTCCCGGCCACCCCCTGGGAGGCCAAGGGCCTGCTGACCAAGGCCCTGAACGGCACCGACCCGGTGGTGTTCTTCGAGAGCCAGCGCCTCTACGACATCGGCGAGCAGTTCCACGAGGGCGGCGTGCCCGAGGGCAGCTACGAGATCGAGTGGGGTGCGGTGAACAAGATTCGCGACGGAGCCGACATCACCATCCTCACCGTGGGGGCCACCCTCTACAAGGCGGCGGCCGCGGCGGATATCCTGCAGGAGAAGTACGGCCTTGCCGCCGAGATCATCAACATGCCCAGCCTTGTGCCGCTGGACTACGCGCCCATCATGGCCAGCGTGAAAAAGACCGGCAAGGTGCTGCTGGCTAGCGACGCCTGCGCCCGGGGCAGCTTCCTCAACGACATCGCCCGCAACATCGGCGAGCTTTGCTTCGACGACCTGGACGCCCCGCCCGTGGTGGTGGGCGCCCAGAACTGGATCACCCCGCCCTTCGAGTTTGACAACGAATTCTTCCCCCAGGAAAGCTGGATTCTGGACGCCATCAACGAGAAGATTCTGCCGCTGCCGGGCCATGTGGCCACGGTGAACAACTTCAACCCGGTGGAACAGCTGCGCCGGGCCGCCGAAGGGGTGTGAGCACATGACGTACTACCTGGCCGTCGACATTGGCGCCTCCAGCGGGCGGCATATCCTGGGCTGCGTTCAGGATGGCCGCATCGAGCTCGAGGAGGTCTACCGCTTCGATAACCAGCTGGAGGAAAAGGACGGCACCCTCTGCTGGGACGCCGAGGGCCTGTTTGCCCACATCAAGGCCGGCATGAAGGAATGTGCCAGGCTGGGCAAAATTCCCATCACCATGGGGCTCGACACCTGGGGGGTGGACTTTGCCCTGCTGGATGGGCGGGACCGCCGCCTCGGGGCCTGCGTGGCCTACCGGGACCACCGCACAGACGGCATGGACGCCGCGGTGGACGCCATCATTCCCTACCCGGAGCTTTATGCCCGCACCGGCATCCACCGCAACATCTTCAACACCATCTACCAGCTGATGGCGCTGAAGCGCAAGGAGCCGACCCTGCTTTCCGAGGCCGAAAGCCTGCTGTTCACCCCGGACTACCACCACTTCCGCCTCACCGGGGTGAAAAAGCAGGAGTACACCATGGCCTCCACCAGCGGCCTGCTGAACGCCAAAACCCGGGACTGGGACACTGACATCATCGATAAGCTGGGCCTGCCCAAAAAGCTGTTTGGCCCCATCGCCATGCCGGGCAGCACCGTGGGCCGGCTGCTGCCCGAGGTGGAGAAGGAAGTGGGCTTTGGCTGCGCCGTGGTGCTGCCCGCCAGCCACGACACCGGCAGTGCCTACATGGCGGTTCCCGCCAAAAGCGCCGGCTCGGTCTACCTCTCCAGCGGCACCTGGAGCCTGCTGGGCCTCGAGATCGACACCCCGATCCTGACCGACAAGGCCCGCGACTCCGCCTTCACCAACGAGGGGGGCTACACCGGGAGCATCCGCTTTTTGCAGAACATCATGGGCCTGTGGATGATCCAGTCCATCCGGCGGGAGTACGACAAAAAATACTCCTACGCCGAGATGGAGGCGATGGCCCGGGAGGCCACCGATTTCACCAGCCAGGTGGATGTGAACGACCAGCGCTTTTTGTCCCCCAAAAGCATGAAGACGGCCATCCGGGCCTACTGCATGGAAACCAACCAGCCGGTGCCGTCCTCCCTCGGCCAGATGGTGCAGTGTGTCTACGTCAGCCTGGCCGCCTGCTATGCCAGGGCCATCGAAAACCTGCGTGAGATCACCCAAAAAAGCTTCGACGCCATCCACATTGTGGGGGGCGGCAGCAAGGACGTGTACCTGAACCAGCTCACCGCCGACGCCACCGGCCTGCCGGTGCATGCCGGGCCGATTGAGGGCACGGTGATTGGCAACCTGATGGCCCAGATGATCGCCGACGGGGCCTTCTCGAACCTTGCCGACGCCCGGGCCGCCGTGGCCCGCAGCTTCCCGCTGGCCACCTTCGAGCCGCGCAGGCCCTGAGGTGCAAGGCGCCGGGCATCTGCAAAATTTCAATGTACCAACCCCCAATTTCACCTTTGGGGGTTGGTTTTTCTTCCTATAAATGGTAGACTAAAAATGAACGTTATCCACCCTCTTTGGGGAACAGGAGGCACACCTGATGTTTGACACCATCATCAAGAACGCCAAAATATTCGACGGCACCGGCACCCCGCATTTCTATGGGGACGTGGCCGTTAAGGACGGCCGCATCGCCGCCATTGGGCGCAACCTCACGGGCGGCGCTAAAGTGGTGGACGCCGCCGGGCTTTCCCTTGCCCCGGGCTTCATCGACTGCCACACCCACGACGACCACCACCTGAACCTTGAGCCCTCGGTCTACTACAAGCTGGAGCAGGGCGTCACCACGGTGATTGCCGGCTGCTGCGGCAACACCTGCGCGCCCATCTCCCAGGATTTCAAGGCCGACTGCATCCGCACCTTCTCCCACCTTGCCAGCACCGATTTCGACCACGACGCCCGGCCTGACTTCGCCTCATACCTGAATGAGATGGACGGGGTGAACTACGGCCCCAACCTCTTTATGCAGGTGGGCCACAGCGCCATGCGCGCCGCCGTGAGCGGCTACGCCGACCGGCCCCTCACCCCGGCTGAGCTGGAGAAGATGAAGGAACACACCCGCAATGCCATGGAAGCCGGGGCGCTGGGGGTCTCCTTCGGGCTGATCTACCCGCCGGGCAGCTACGCCACCGAGGAGGAGCTGACCGAGATATGCAAGGTGGTGGCCGAGTACGGCGGCACCTTCAGTGTGCACCTGCGCAACGAGGACGACCACCTGCTGCCCGCCCTTGAGGAGATGCTGCGGGTGGCCAAGAACTCTGGCTGCCGGGGCATCATGTCCCATCAGAAATCCGAGTACAAGTGGAACTTCGGCCAAACCAAAAAGAGCCTGGCCATGCTGCAAAAGGCCGTTGACGAGGGGCAGGACATCTTCATCGACCAGTACCCCTACAGCGCCTGTTCCACCGGGCTGCGCTCCCTGATTCCAGGGGACATCCACGCCCTCGGCACCGACGCGATTGTGGCCCTGTTCGAGAGCGACGAGGGCCGGGCCAAGATCCGCGCCTCGATGGAAAAATACTACGGCGTGGAGCCGGGGGGGCGATCTCGATCCCTTCGTGGACGTGATCCGGGTGACCCTGAGCCCCTCCCACCCGGCCGACGAGGGCAAGATGCTGCTGGACATCGCCGCCGAGCGCGGCATCACGCTGATTGACGCCCTGTTCGACGTGCTGCACGACGACCGCTTCGAGACCCTCTGCGTGATGCACTCGATGAGCGAAGATGACGTGGAGAACCTGATGGTGTGGCGCCGCACGATGATCGGCAGCGACGGGCTGTTCGCCCCGGGCGGCCGGATGGCCCACCCGCGCTGCTACGGCACCTTCCCTCGCTTCCTCGGCCGCTACGCCCGGGACAAGGCCCTGCTGCCCCCTGAGGAGGCCATCCGCAAGATCACGGCCATGCCGGCGGCGGTGTACGGCCTCAGCACCAAGGGCCTCATCCGGGTGGGCATGGACGCCGACCTGACCCTGTTCGACGAGAAGGCCCTGATTGACAATGCCGACTACCAGAACTTCAACGCCAAAAACAGCGGCATCGCCAAGGTGTTTGTGAACGGCACCGTGGTGGTGGAGGACAACCTCTACAATGGCCGGATGCCGGGCCGCCTGCTGCGCAAGTAAACCCGCCGCCGCGCCCAATAACAAGAGCCGTTCCGGCCGGAGCGGCTCTTTCACCGGGTGTACCGTATTTCAATTTTAAACTAAAGGTAGCGGCGCCGTGGGCCGGGGCATTCCAGAGCGAACCTAGGGCTAAGGATGTGCAACGCACGTTCGCGGCGGAGTGCCACGGCACATGGCGGCGCGACCAGTAGGCACAGATGCACCCCATCACCGCCCAAGAAGGAACCCTATGCCCACACCACCCATGGCACAAAAGCACAAAGGCGCGGCCTTGCAGCTCACGGCGGTCATCCTGCTGGTGCAGTTCGGCTTTGCCTTCTGCAACACCTCGGCCGCCGCCGTCATCAATCAGGTCATCGAGGAGTTCGGCCTCTCCAGCGCCGGGCAGGGGTTGCAGGCCACCGTTACCCAGGCGGGCAGCTTCGTCTGCATCCTGCTGATCCCCTTCGTGGGCGGCAGGGCCACCAAGGCCGCGCTGCTGGGCTTTGGCGCTCTGCTGCAGGCCGTGATGACCGCCCTTGCCGGCGTTTCGCCCACGCTGTTTCTGATGCTGGCCTGCGTGGCCCTTGTCGGGGCCGGCGGCAGCCTGATCGACGTCTACGCCAACGCCTTCATCATCGACATCCACGGCCAAAACAGCGCCCGCTTCCTGGGCATGGTGCACGGGGTGTACGGCCTCGGCGCGGTGGTGACCCCCCTTTTGGCCACCACCCTGCTGGACCTTGGCTGGCGCCGGCTCTACCTGATTGTGGCCCTGCCGCTCGGGCTCATCGCCCTGCTGTTCATTGTTTTGTCTCGAAGGCACGCCGGGGCGGCAGCCGCCACCGCGCCGGAGCAAAAGGCCGACTTCACCCAGCTGGGCGCCTACCTGAAGGACCCGGTGAACCTGGCCATCACGCTGTGCTACCTGCTGTACAATGCCGGGCAGTACGGCATGATGGGCTGGCTGGTGCGCTACATGACCGTGCGCTATGACGCCCCCGGACTTGGGGCTGTGGGGGTGGCACTGTTCTGGGGCTGCACCACGCTCAACCGCTTCATCCTGCCCCGGCTCAAGTCTGCCTCGATGGGCCTTGTGGCCGCTGGGCTTGCGGCGGGCGGAGTGCTGCACGCGGTGGGGGTGTTCTCGGGCAGTCCCATCGTCATGGTGGCCATGGCCGGCGCGGTGGGCCTTGTCAGCGGGCACAGCACCCCGCTGATGCTGAACACCGCCGCCAGCCGCAACCGCATGGACGCCGCCCTGCCTACCTCGGTGCTGATGCTGTGCAACCGGCTGGCCTCAACGCTGTTCCCATTGATCCTCGGGGCGGCCGCCGCCCTGTCCATCCAGATCAGCATGCTGCTGGGAGCCATCTTCATGATTTTGGCACTGCTGGCGGCCCTCCGGGCCATGCGCAAAGGCTGATTTTTCCCGCCCGGCGGGCGCCGCCAAAAAAAAGTATACAAAATGTATCGTTTTCATCCCGACCGTGCGCTTATCCGTGTGTCTTATTAATGACAGCCAGTGATGGTTGTGTATCCTGGGGGAGGCCCAATGAAGGACAAAAAACTGCTGGCGCTCGTCAAACGGGCATCCGAGAAGGACCAGTCAGCTTTTGAAACCCTCTGTGAGCTGAAAGCCAGGGAGATTATTTTCCTGTGCACCCGGGAACTTGGCAACGAGCATGACGGGCAGGACGCCGCCCAGGAAGTTTTTCTTAAAATTCAGCGTTATATCACCAATTTGAAGGCACCAGAGGCCTTCAACGTGTGGCTAAACCGCATTGTGGTGACCACTTGCAGCAACATGAGGCGCAACAACATGAGGCACAAAGACGCACTGTCAATTGAAGATTTCAACGACACCTTTGTCGATGAAAGCCTTGGCGGGCTCCCCCAGGAGTTTGCCGAGGATGCTGACAAGCGCCGGCGTCTGGTTCAGTTGATCGATGAGCTCCCAGATAAATACCGCACTTGCGTGCTTTTGCACTATTACCAAAACATGAGCTACGACGAGATTGCCCAGGTGCTGGATGTGGGCCGCAACACAGTGGACAACAACCTGCGCATGGCCCGCAAAATTTTGAAGCTGGAGTTCGAGAACGCCTTCGGCGACGAGGCGAAGGAGCGGGGCATTCCGCTGGTGCCGGTGAGCGCCGTGCTGGGGGCCACACTCATTAAGGCGGCCGATGTCACCGTCACCCCGGGGCTGATTTCCTCCTGCCTTGAGGCCGGCGGCGTGTATATGGCCTTCACTGCCGGAACAACCGCGGCCGCAGGCGCCGCCACCGGCTTCACCGCCAAAGTGGCGCTGCAGGTGGCAGCGGCGGCCCTCGCCGTCTCGGTCACCGCCGGCAGCGTCTGGTATGGCATCACCGGAGGCCCCAATCCAAGCGCCGGCTCCGGCTCTGCCGCCGGCTCCAATCCCACCGCCGCGGTCTCCGGCCAGGCAGACCCCGGTGCGGGCAGCGCCGTTGCCCCTCCCGTGTTGTCGGTGGGCAACGGCAGCATCAGCGGCACTGTGGTGCTGGACAACAGCAATGTCATCGATCCAAACGCCTATCGCGGCCTTGACGGCCTGAGCATGGAGCTGGTGCTGGCCAGCCATCCGGGCGTCGTGCTGCAAACCGCCGAAACCAGCGGCGGCCCCGACGGCGGCCGTTTCGAGTTCACCGGCCTCGGCGCCGGGCGCTACAAGGTGCGTGTCCAGCTGCCCTATGGCGCCAAGGTCCTGCACGACGCGGGAAACTTTGTGGTGGAAGACAGCGCCCCGGAAACCGAAATCGCCGACCCGGACAGCCAGTCCACTGGCGAAGCCGCCACTGATGAAAGCGGCAAGGGCAGCACCGAACCAGCCGAAAATCCGGCCTATTACTGGCTGAACCTTGGCGGGCGCACCGCCCTTGAGATTGGAGAGGACAACCCGGACAGTGTCACCGGCCTGCACCTGACCCTGCACCTGACCACCCCGGTGACCGGCCGCCTTGTGCGTGGGGACGGCAGCAATTACACCCAGTCCGGCATCACCATCGAACTGTGGGACCCCCAAGGCCGCCTTGTGGCCGCCACCAAGACCAAGGCGGACGGCACATACGCCTTCGATGACCCGATGGTCAGCCAAAACGGAACTTATGCGCTGAAAATGGTTCCGCCGGAGGAGCTGGGCATCACCTTTGGCTCCGACACCATTACGGTGGAATTGACACCGGGGGTTGGCTACGCAAAATAATAGGCAATGCAGCTTTCAAGACGCGGCCGTCACGGCCGCGTCTTTTCTGTGGCGCGGGCAAGATGGAATTCGCCCACCGATTGTGATAAAATATAGTAACCGCGCAATACACCCCTGCGCACCCTGCGCGGGCAGAATCAAACAAACCGGAAAAGAAAAGTGGAGGAAGACCATGCAAGACTATCTGGGCAAAGACATTCCGAAATTGGGCTTCGGCCTGATGCGCCTGCCTATGCTCGAGGATGAGGTGGACATCGAGCAAACCAAGCAGATGGTGGACCTGTTCCTCGAGCATGGCTACACCTATTTCGATACCGCCTGGGGTTACCTGGGCGGCAAATCCGAAGCGGCGGTGAAAACCGCCCTGGTGGATCGTCACCCTCGCGAAAGCTTCCAGCTGGCCACCAAGCTTCCCGCCTGGAGCGCCAGCACCGAGGCCGAGGCCAAGGAGATGTTCAGCACCTCCCTTGCGCGCACCGGCGCCGGCTATTTCGATTTTTACCTGCTGCACAACCTGGGGGACACCCGCACCAAATTCTTTGACGACTTCCACATCTGGGACTTTCTGGCCGAGCAGAAGGCCAAGGGCCTGATACGGCACCTGGGCTTCTCGATGCACGACAAGGCCGACCAGCTGGACGCCGTGCTGACAATGCACCCCGAGATAGAGTTTGTGCAGCTTCAAATTAACTACGCCGACTGGAACAGCCCCTCGGTGGAATCCCGCAAGTGCTACGAGGTGGCCCGCAAGCACCAAAAGCCGGTGGTCATCATGGAGCCGGTGCGGGGCGGCAACCTGGCCGAGCCGCCCAAGGCGGTTGCAGAGCTGTTCCGGCAGGCAAATCCGGAGGCCTCCTTCGCCTCCTGGGCGCTGCGCTACGCCGCCTCGCTGGAGGGCCTTGTCACGGTGCTGTCGGGCATGTCCACCCTCGGGCAGATGCAGGACAACCTGGCCACGATGGACAGCTTCAAACCCCTGGACACCGCCGAGCGGGCCGTGATTGAAAAGGCGCAGGCACTGCTCGAGGCCAGCCCCAGCATCCCCTGCACCAACTGCAGCTACTGCGTGCCGGACTGCCCCCAGGGCATCAATATCCCGCTGGTGTTCAGCGCGATGAATACCTGGCTCGTCTACGAAAATATGCCGGCCGCCAAGGGTAACTACGGCTGGGCCGCGGCCAACGGAGCCAAGGCCTCGGCCTGTGTGGCCTGCGGCCAGTGCGAGCAGGCCTGCCCCCAGCATATTCACATCATCGACGAACTGAAACGTGCCACCGAACTGCTGGAGGTTTGACCGGCCGCGGCGCCGCCTCCCAAGGAGCAAGCACCCGTGAATATCAAGAAAGTCACACGCGACAAGAAAAAATACATCGGGCTTCTGCTGCTGGCCGACGAGCAGGAGAGCATGATCGACAGGTACCTTGAGCGGGGCGAGATGTTTGTCCTGGAGGACGGCGCAGATGGCGGTGCCAAGGCTGAGTGCGTGGTCACCCGGGAATCCGAGTGTGTTTATGAGCTCAAGAACATCGCCGTGCTGCCCGGCTGCCAGCGAAGGGGCTACGGGAAGCGCCTGATCGACTTTCTGTTTGCCCACTATCCCGGCTGCGCCACCATGTATGTGGGAACCGGCGACGCTCCCTCGACCCTTTCTTTTTACAAAAGCTGCGGCTTTGCGGAGTCCCACAGGGTAAAAAACTTCTTCACCGATCACTACGACCACCCCATTTACGAGGATGGCATTCAGCTGGTTGACATGGTCTATCTGAAAAGGAAGCGGTGAAACCGGCCGGGAGGTGACCGGGGCATGAAAAACAGAACCTATGTCGCCATCGACCTGAAAAGCTTCTACGCCTCGGTCGAGTGCGTGGAGCGCGGGCTGGACCCCATCACCACAAACCTGGTGGTGGCCGACGCCAGCCGCACCGAAAAAACCATCTGCCTTGCGGTCTCCCCCTCCCTGCGGAGCCGCGGCATCCCGGGCCGGGCGCGGCTGTTCGAGGTGGTGCAAAGGGTGCGGCAGCTCAACGCCGAAAGAAAGCGCGCGGCGCCGGGCCACAGCCTTGCCGGCGCCTCCTGCGACGCGGCCGAGCTGGCCGCCCGCCCCGAGCTGGCGCTGGACTACATCACGGCAACCCCGCAGATGGCCCACTACATGGCCTGCAGCACCAAAATCTACAACATCTATCTGAAATACATCGCCCCGGAGGACATCCACGTCTACTCCATCGACGAGGTTTTCATGGACGTCACCGCCTACCTCGCCACCTACCGCCTCACCGCCCGCCAGCTGGTGATGGAGATCATCCTCGACGTGCTGGGTGAAACCGGCATCACGGCCACGGCGGGCATCGGCACCAACCTGTACCTGGCCAAGGTGGCCATGGACATCGAGGCGAAGCACATCCCGCCCGACAAAAACGGCGTGCGGATAGCCGAGCTGGACGAGATGAGCTACCGGCGCAGCCTGTGGGCGCACCGCCCGCTCATCGATTTCTGGCGGGTGGGCCGGGGCTACGCCAAAAAACTGGAGGAGCACGGGCTTCACACCATGGGCGATGTGGCGCGGTGTTCCCTGGGCAAATCCAACGACTACCACAATGAAGCCCTGCTGTACAAGCTGTTCGGGGTGAACGCCGAGCTGCTGATCGACCATGCCTGGGGCTGGGAGCCCTGCCGGATGGCCGACATCAAGGCCTACAAGCCCGAATCCAGCAGCATGGGCACGGGCCAGGTGCTGCAAGGGCCCTACACCTTTGCCAAGGCGCGGCTGATTGTGCGGGAGATGACCGACCTGCTGGTGCTGGACCTGGTGGACAAGGGCCTTGCAACGAACCAGCTGATACTCACCGTGGGCTACGACGTGGAGAGCCTGCGGGACCCCGAGCGGCGCAAAAAATACAAGGGCGCCGTCAACATGGACCACTACGGCCGGGCCGTTCCCAAGCACGCCCACGGCACCGCGAATCTTGAAAAGTACAGTTCCTCCACCAGCCGCATCATGGCGGCGATGTCCGAGCTGTACGACCGCATCGTGGATAAGGACCTGCTGGTGCGGCGGGTTTACGTGGTGGCGGGCAACGTGGTCTCCGAAGCCAGGCTGTCAAAGGAGCCGGCGGTTGAGCAGCTTGACCTGTTCACCGACCAGGAGGCCGCCCGGGCGGCGCAGGCCGAGGAGGAGGCCGCGCTGGCGCGGGAGAAAAAGCGGCAAAAGGCCATTCTGGCCATCCAGAAGAAATACGGCAAAAACGCCATCCTCAAAGGTGTGAACTTCGAGGACGGCGCCATGACGATTGCACGGAACGACCAGATTGGGGGGCACAAGGCATGAGCAAGCCCAACGTCGGGCCTAAAGCCGAAGGCGGGCCTAAAGGCGAAGCCGGGCCTAAAGGCGAAGCCGGGCCTTACGATGACATCATCGGCCTGCCCCACCACGTCTCGGCCACCCGCCCCGGAATGCCTTTGGAAACCCGGGCGGCGCAGTTCTCCCCGTTTGCGGCCCTCACCGGCTACGACGCCGCCATCGAGGAGACCGCCCGGCTCACCGGCAGCCGGATAGAACTGGCCGAGGGCGCCATTGCCGAGCTGGACATGAAGCTGGGCATGCTGGCGGATAACATTGCCGACCGCCCCGAGGCGGCGATCACCCACTTCCGCCCGGACGGGAAAAAGGCGGGCGGCGCCTATGTCACCACCACCGGCGCGGTGAAGCAAATCGACGGCGTCGAGCGGGTTGTTGTAATGGTGAGCGGTGAAAAAATCGCGATTGCGGATATTCTGGAAATCCAGGGCGGGCTGTTCGAAACGCTGCTGTAACGCGGCCGCGTGCGGCGGCCGGTTAGGCCTCCAATATCTCCCGCTGCGCCTTTTTGCTGAGGGAAGAGAGCACCGTTCTGTGGGCGGCGCCTGCAATATCCGCCAGCACCTGCCGCGGCACCGCGCCGTCCAGGTATACGCTGCTCCAGTGGATTTTGTTCATGTAGTAGCCCGGCACGATGTCGGCATATTCCCTGCGCAGCAGCTCGCTGTAGGCAGGCTCCAGCTTCAGGGTTACGATGGGCCTGCCGTTCCGGTCGTCCACACCGACATAAGCATACATCTTGCCCCGCAGCAGGTATTTGTAGGCCTGCCACGCGGGCTGGAATTCCTTCTCGGTGGCCGGCTGCTTCAGCAGGTACGCGTCCAGCCACCGGTAGCTTTCCATGGCTTCCGCCGGCCAGGGCGTTGTGCCGCTCTCTATCTGTGCCATAAGTGCCTCCATTATACGCCATTCGTCCGGCCTGTGCGCCGGGCTTTTTTATTATACCGTCTAGGCGGTGCGCCGGTAAACCCGCAGGGCGAAAAAGCCGGCCACAAGGGCTGTTCCAACACACCAGGCGAGGGCCACCCAGATGTCCCCGCCGGCCGGCTGGTTGTCCAGCAGCGACCGGACGGCGTCGACAATGGCGGTGACCGGCTGGTTCTCGGCAAACACTCGCACGGCGGCGGGCATGGTTTCAGTGGGCACAAAGGCCGAGCTGATGAAGGGCAAAAAGATGAGCGGATAGGAAAAGGCGCTGGCCCCATCGGCAGATTTTGCGCTCAGCCCTGGGATGATGGCAACCCAGGTGAGGGCCAGGGTGAACAGCAGTAGTATCCCGACCACCCCCAGCCACGGCAGCAAACCCGCGGAGGAGCGGAAGCCGATCAGCAGGGCAACCAGAATGATGAGCGCAACCGAGATGAGGCAGGACACCAGCGAGGTGAGCACATGCCCCCACAGCACCGCCCCGCGGGAGACCGGCATGGTGTGGAAGCGCTGGAAGAGCCCCTTCTGCACGTCGGAAAAAACCCGTACCGCCGTGTAGGAAATGCCGCTGGCGATGGCCATCAGCAGGATGCCGGGCAGCATGTAGCCCAGGTAGTTGTCGGCGCCCGTCTGTATGGCGCCGCCCAGCACGAAAACGAACATCAGCATGATCATGATGGGCACAATGGCCACCGTGATAATGGTATCCGGACTGCGCAGGATGTGGCGCATCTGGCGGCCAAACAGGACGCCGGTATCGCGCAACGCTTTCATTTGCCTGCCCCCTTTCCGCTGGTGATGGCGAGGAAAATCTCCTCCAGTGACGGCTGCTTCTCCACATACTCTACCTCGGCGGGTGGGAACAGCTGTTTCAGCTCCGCCAGGGTTCCCTCAGCGATGATCACCCCGCCGTGAAGGATGGCGATCCGGTCGGCCAACTGCTCCGCCTCCTCCAGGTACTGGGTGGTCAGCAGGATGGTGGTGCCGCCGCCGGCCAGCTCCTTGACCGTTTTCCACACCTCCAGCCGCCCCTCCGGGTCCAGCCCGGTGGTGGGCTCGTCCAAAAAAATGACAGCGGGCGCGCCCACCAGGCTCATGGCGATGTCCAGCCGGCGGGCCATGCCGCCGGAGTAAGTGCCCACCCGGCGGTTTGCCGCCTCGCTCAGGCCAAAGCGCGCCAGCAGGTCGTCCGCCAACCGGCCGGCCTCGGCCAGGCCGCGCAGCCGGGCGATCATGACCAGGTTCTCCCGCCCGGTCAGCATTTCGTCCACCGCGGCAAACTGCCCGGTGAGGCTGATTTTCTCCCGCACCTTTTCCGGGTGCTGCGCCACGTCGAAACCGCAAACGCCGGCGCTGCCGCCGTCGGGCCTCAGCAGGGTGGTGAGAATTTTGATGGTGGTGGTTTTGCCCGCCCCGTTGGCGCCCAGCAGCGCGTAGATCTCGCCCGGCCGCACCCCAAAGCTGACGCCCTTCAGCACCTCGGTTCCCTTGAAGGCCTTGGTGAGGCCGCTTGCGCGGATGATCGGTTCTGTCATAGCGGCGGCTCCTTTCTTCCCAGCTTTTTCATGATGTCACGGTTCAGCCGTTCGCGGTAGTCGTCGGTCCACAGCTTGGCCTCCCGCAAAAGGTCGTTGCAGAAGGCCGCCACGTCCTCCCCGGTCAGGTCCAGCACAAACCGGCCCTCGGCCGCACTGGTTTCGAACAGGTCAATCAGCCCGTCCTGCACCCTCAGCATGTCGGTGCCGTCCCCCGAAGCGAAGCCCCAGATATACTGCTGAATTTTGCCCATCACGAAGCGGTAGTCCTCGGGCAGGGCCCTTATGCGCTCCTGATGCGCCCAATATTCCTTTTTGGCGCCCACCATCTGCTCGATGAAGTTTGGCATGGTTACCGGCCCTCCTTTTGGAAATGCTCGCGGATTTCCCGGTTGATCTTTTCGCCCAGCGGTTCCGACCCGGCCCCCGAGGCACGGATCAGCTCGTCGCAGAAGGCGGCCACGTCATCGCCGGTGATCTCCAGCACCGGCTTGCCCTCGGCCGCGCTGTCCTCGAATAGCTCCAGCAGGCCGCCCATGTCAAGGCCGGCCCCAAAAATCCAGATGTACTTCTGAATCCTTTCATAGGTATACCGGTAATCCTCGGGCAGGGCCTTCACCCTTTTCACCATCTTCCGGTATTCCTTTTTCTCGTCCAGGTCGCCGATCACCAGTTTGATGAATGCGTCAAGCATGGCCGCCACCCTCCTGCCTCAGTTGGCTTAATTTCGATGCCACATAGTCCCATTTTTCCCAGAAAAGCCGCCGCTCCGCCTGCCCTTTTTCGTTCAGCGCGTAAAACTTGCGGGGCGGCCCCATGTCGGACGGCTTTTTCTCAATGTCCACCAGACCATTTTTTTCAAGCCGCACCAGGATGGTGTACACCGTGCCCTCCACCACGTCGGTGAAGCCCAGGGCGTTCAGCTGCCGGGTGATCTCGTAGCCGTAGGTTTCCCTGCGGCTGATGATCTCCAGCACGCAACCCTCCAATACGCCCTTCAGCATCTCGGTCAGGTTTTCCAATTCAGTCGCCTCCCGCTAATGTGTGTGACTGATATTCAGTGTCACTTACTACCGCTACATAGTAACACGAAGTAGTCAGCCTGTCAAGCAGTGATTTTTGACCCATGGGCGTCAGCGGGGATGTCTTGCAATTGCCTTGCGCCCACCTTTTACAGTATACTGATGAAAGATGCCAGAATATTCGTGGAAGGGACAATAATGAGCAAGCAAAGAACGCCGCAGGAGGGCGCCAGCCGCCAGCCTTCTTATGCGCCCTCCCTGAACTGCCCTGCGTGCCAAAAGGAGATCACCCCGCGCGGGAAAAACCTGCCCGCCGGCACCGCCGAGTGCGAGTGGTGCGGCTGCAATTTCACCTATGAGGGCAAAAAGGATACAACAGGAAGCATTCACTTCACCAACGTGGTGTACAATGACGTCACCTATGTAAACAACACCACTGTGAACTATACGGATGTGGACTATACCCCCGTCAACGTGAACTACACCGCCCGGCCAAGCCGCCAGCGCCGCCGGGGCCGGGGCGTGGCGGCCTTTGCGGTTGCCGCCGCGCTGCTGGTGTTCATTGGCGGCGCCTTCCTTTTGCAGCGGATGACCGGACTATTTGACGGAAGCCCCCGCACATCTCAAGTTTCGGAAAGCTACCGGACCATGCCCGAGTCCCCGGCTGTCAAAAGCTTTTTGTCCTATGCCTTCGGCAAGCCCGAGGAGGAGATAACCGCCGGTGACATCGCCTCCATCCGGTTTTTGGAAATTGGGGAGACAGGCAGGCGCTCCGCGTCTGACCACTGGAGCTTCCGGTACAGCTTTTCCGATTGGGCGGCACAACCAGACAGGTTTGAAGAAACCGTCCACACCATCTACCTCCCGCGCAACATCACCCAAAGCATCGAATGGCAGGACATGCAATGCTTCACCGGGCTGACCCGGCTGGTCCTGAATTCCACCAGCATATCGGGCTCTTCCAGCGGGGCAACCCTGCTGCCGCTCACCGGGCTCACCTGGTATGGCGGCGCCCCCAACCAGGACGCCGCCGAAATTGCAAAACTTGTTGCCGACCCGGCGGCCATTCAAAGCTTAAGCACCGGGCTGCGCACCGCCGATGACCCGGTGGCGCTGAAGCAGTTCACAAGCCTTCGGCATCTCCGGGTAAGCTATCTGTTTGAAGAAGCCCTGCCCACCATCTCTGCCATAGGCGAAGTGAGCACCCTTACATCGCTGGACCTGAACAGCAGCACAGGTGACGTGGCCTGGCTTTCCGCCCTGACCTCCCTTGAAACACTGAGGCTGGATGGCGGGACGGACCTGCGCGACTTTTCCGTTCTGTATGGAATGCCCGCGCTGAAAGAGCTGGAGCTTGCCTACGCCAGCAACCTCAAGGATATCTCCTTTGTCACCAGCATGCCAAAGCTGGAAAAGCTGCGCGTCGACAGTGGGGAAATCACCACGCTGGAGCACTTGCGCGGCAAAACCTCCCTGCGCGCGCTTTTCATCGACCGATGCAGCGAACTGCGCGACCTTGGGGCGCTTGCCAGCCTGTCAAGCTTGCAGGAGTTGTATTTTCGCTGTTTTTCCGGGGCACAGGCGCCCTCTCTGCAAAACCTGACCCAGCTTAAAACCGTTTATGTCAACAAGAACTATTTTGAGATGGTGGCAGATCACCCCACATTGGAGGACCTCACGGTGGAGGGGGATGCCGATTGCCTCCAGATTGCACGATTGCCCGCCCTGCACACCCTGCGCATAGTGGACGGGGATTTGCTGGAGCCTGGCGCGCTGGCCGGGATGCAGCACCTGACCGCCCTCTCGCTGAATGATGTCAGCCTTTGGCGGGAAGGATACGCAGCCGCGGTGTTCAACCTGCAAAACCTGAAAACACTGGAAATCACAGAAAGCAGCGTCACCATTGATTTATCGAGCATAACCACGCCGCCGCGGCTCACCAGTTTTATCTCCGCCGGCTGCAGGTGGAATTATTCGCAAAACGGCAATGTTGTGCAGGAGGACGCCGGCATCGATGGGTTTGCAGCGCTGCTGGGCGAAATGGCCTCCCTCGAAAAGCTGGTGATTTCCGACACGCTGCTCTCCTCCCTCGCCCCATTTGAAAACCTGGGGCAATTGGAAGCGCTGGATATTTCGAACACCTATGTCACCGACATTGCGCCGCTGGCCGGGCTGGGCAAGCTAAAAATGCTGTACTGCATGGATACGCCCATCTCAAACCTGGCGCTTTTGCCGGAAGCGGTTCTTGTCAACCCCTAGCTCAGAGGCTCGAAAAGCACATCAACAAGCCCCACGCATAATCGCTTATAATAAGCGATTATGCGTGGGGCTTCCTGTGGAGAAAGCGGCATACAGTTACAGTAAATGAGCTACATCAGCGCCCCCACCAGCACAACAATGCCCCAAACGGCCAGCAGCATGCCTATGATGCGGGTGATGAGTATCACCCGGCGCACCGGCACACTTTGGAAGGTGGTGAAGTTGGCAATGGGATAGGGCAGCAGGATGAAGGCCATCCCCACCACAATTTGCATCACGTTGGCCCCTATCATGCTGGCCCGGGTAACGGCGGTGAGGATGATGACCACCGCCGCCGCCAGAATGATCAGGTAAAGGGGCAGCTTCAGCTTTTTGTCCCGGGCCAGGTATTTTTTGCCGGCCTGCCTGCAGGCCTCGCTGCACACCTCAAAATCGGTTTCCTTCACCCGGATGGTGGGGGGATTTTCGGGCAGGTCTCTGCCGCAATACACACATTTGTCCATGGTGGTCTCCTTTATCGGGGCCGCATTGGCTGCCATATACCTCTCTCCTGTCTGGTTTTATTCTGTGGCGCTCAGCCGGGCAAGGGTGGTTTTCACCTCGTCTATCAGGCCGGTGTCCAGCAGGCCCTCCAGCTGCCGGCGGGCCTCTGCCGCCGAGAACCTGCCCAGGGTGTATTTGGTTTGGCCCACCAGGGCCGGGGCGACACTTAACTCGTCCACCCCCAGGGCCGCCCACAGGGGGATGAGCTCCACCTCCGAGGCAACCTCGCCGCAGATGCCCACCTGCACCCCTTCCCTTTTGGCGTTCTCGCACACCATTTTAATAAAGCGCAGCACCGAGATGTTGCAGGGCTGGTACAGATAGCTGACCTTCTCGTTCATCCGGTCGGTGGCGGTGGTGTACTGGATCAAATCGTTGGAGCCGATGGAGAAAAAGCTGACGTGCTTGGCCAGCTGGTCGCTCAGCAGGGCGGCAGCCGGGGTTTCTATCATCACCCCCACCGGGATATTCGGGTTGTGCTCCACCCCTTTGGCCGCAAGCTCGGCGGCGGCCTCGGCCAGCAGCTCCTTGGCCCGCAGCAGTTCCTCCAGGGTCACAATCATCGGGAACATCACCTTCACGTCCCCCTTGGCGCCCGCCCGCAAAATGGCCCGCAGCTGGGTTTTGAACATCTCCGTGCGGTCCAGGCAGAGGCGGATGGCCCGGTAGCCCAGGAAGGGGTTCATCTCCTGGGGCATGTCCATGTAACCCAGCTGCTTATCTCCGCCAATATCCAGGGTGCGGATGATGAGCTCCCTGCCCTCCAGCTGCTCGGCCATTTTGGCGTAAACGGCGTACTGGGCCTCCTCGTCGGGATAGTCGTCGTGATCCATGTACAGGAACTCGGTGCGGAACAGGCCCACCCCGTCACAGCCGGCGCAGGAGGCGGCAAAGTCTTCCACGCTCTCTTTGTCGCCGGCGTTCACGTTCACCCGTATGGCCAGGCCGTCCCTGGTGGTGGCGGGCTCGCACCGGCAGGCCCGGTGCAGGGCCTTCAGCTCTTCGTCCCGGCGCACCCGGTGCACAAATTCGGCCCGGGTGGCATCGTCCGGCCGCAGCACCACCCGGCCGTCGGCGCCATCCACCAGCACGCCGTCACCGGTGGCCACCTGACCCAGCGCCCCGCGCAGCCCCACCACCGCGGGAATGCCCAGAGCCTTGGCCAGAATAACGGTGTGGGAGGTGACCCCGCCCTTCTCGGTGACCATGCCCGCCAGCCGGCGCTTGTCCAGCCGCACGGTGTCGGCAGGGGTCAAATCCTCGGCAAACACCACCAGGCGCTCCCCCTCGGCCCGGGCAAAGGGGTCTCCCTTGACGATGCCCTGCAGCTCGGCCATCAGCTCGTTACACACGTTGTTAATGTCGTTTGCCCGCTCCTTCAGGTATGCGTCGTCCATGCCGGCAAACAGGGCCTCAGTTTCGGCCCGTTTTTGCTCCACGGCAAAGCTGGCGCACACCAGCTCCTCCCGAATGAGCTTTGCCACCCCGGCAAAAAACACCGGGTCATCCAATATTTCGCCATAGGCAAAGAATATCTTGCCGGTCTCACTCTCCTCGCCGGCTTCGGCACGCAGGGCCGCCAGGCTCTGGCGGTAGCGTCCGCGGGCGGCCTCCAGCACCGCCACCTCGGCCTCGCCGTCAGCCACCGGGCGGCGTTCCAGATCCAGCTTTTGGGCGCTCAGCACCACCGCCACCGCGTCCACGCAGCCGGAGGCTCCCGCCAGGCCCTTCAGTTCTGTCATTTTGATTACCCCCGGTCTCTTTATTTTGCGCGGTAGGTCTTGAATACGTCCAGCACGCTGTCGATAACGTCCTTGCCCAGGATGTTGCCGCCCCCGGCCACCCGGGCGTTGTAGTACATCTGAGACACAAACTCCACCTGCTGGATGATGTCCAGGGTGTAGCCGAGGGTGCCACTGGCGGCAAGCAGGCCGTGGTTGCCCAGCAGGCAGGCCTCGTAGGTGCTGCCCATGGCCTTGTGGGCGGCCTCGGCCAGCTCGTAGGTGCCTATCTGCACGTAGGGGATGCAAGGCACGCGGGGGCCGCCGTAGGCGATGACGTAGTGGATGGGCTCAAGCTCCCAGCCCAGGCAGGCCAGGGTGGTGGCCCAGGTGGAATGGGTGTGGATAACCGCCCCCCTTGGCCGGCTTGTTCTGGTAGAAGATGCGGTGCATGTCGTACTCGCTGGAGGGCTTACGGTCGCCGTCCACCTTTTCCCCGTCCGGGGTGAGCACCACAATATCCGCCGGGGTGGTTTTGAAGTAATCCATGCCCGAGGGGCTGATGGCCATCAGGTTTTCCTTTTCGTTATACACACTCAGGTTGCCAAAGGTGCCCACGGTAAGCCCCTGCTCTATCAGCTTTTTGCCGTACTCCACCACCTGTTCACGTTCCGCTTGCAGTATCAAAATAA
>JAJDIZ010000024.1 GCA_030266915.1 Ruminococcaceae bacterium OttesenSCG-928-D13
CCATATAGTCATAAAATACTTTGATCATAGAAATCAAACGATAAAGCAGGGCGAAAGCCAAGCGCTGGAACGAAAGGAGCTGCACCATGGCAATGGAATATCTGGGCCTCTCTGAGATCAGCGGCCCGCTGGTGGTGCTGGACGGGGTGTCCGGCGTGACCAATGAGGAGATGGTGCAGCTGCGCAGCGGCGGCGAAACCCGCCTTGGCCGCGTGGTATCCCTTGAAGGGGAGCGGGCCGTGGTGCAGGTGTTTAGCGGCACCACCGGGCTGGGCTTGCAGGACGTGAACACCCGCTTCACCGGCAAGCCGATGATGCTGGGATTGGCAAGCGAAATGCTGGGCCGGATTTTCAATGGGGCCGGGCAGCCCATCGACGGCCTTGGCCCGATGTTCAGCGAGGAAAAACGGGATGTCAACGGCAGCGCCATCAATCCGGTGAGCCGCAGCTATCCCCGCAACTACATCCGCACCGGCATTTCCTCCATCGACACCCTGATCACCCTGATCCGCGGCCAGAAGCTGCCCATTTTCTCGGGCAGCGGCATGAGCCACAACCGCCTGGCCGCCCAGATTGTGCGGCAGGCCCAAATCACCAAGGGCGCCCATGAGGATGACGACGCCGGCTTTGGTATCGTGTTTTGCGCCATGGGCGTCACCAAGGACGTGGCCGATTATTTTCGCCGCAGCTTTGAGGACAGCGGCGCCCTTGAGCACGTTGCGATGTTCCTGAACCTTTCCTCCGACCCGATTGTGGAGCGCACCCTAACTCCGCGCTGCGCCCTGACCGCCGCCGAATACCTGGCCTTCGAGAAGGGGATGCACATTCTTGTGGTGCTCACTGACATGACCAGCTACGCCGAGGCGCTTCGGGAATTTTCATCGTCCAGAGGTGAGATTCCCGGCCGGAAGGGCTACCCGGGCTACCTCTATTCCGATCTTGCCAGCCTGTACGAGCGGGCCGGGGTCATCAAGGGCCGTGCCGGCAGCGTCACCCAGCTGCCCATCCTCACGATGCCCAACGATGACATCACCCACCCGGTGCCGGACCTGACCGGCTATATCACTGAGGGGCAGATTGTGCTGGACCGGGACCTGGACCAGCGCGGCATCTACCCGCCGGTGAGCGTGCTGCCCAGCCTGTCCCGCCTGATGAAGGACGGCATCGGCGAGGGCTACACCCGGGCCGACCATCAGGATCTGGCCAACCAGCTTTTCGCCAGCTATGCCAAGGTCAGCGATGCCCGGGGCCTGGCAAATGTCATCGGCGAGGAGGAGCTGAGCGAGACCGACAAGCGTTACCTGGAGTTTGGAGCCGCCTTCGAGAAGCAGTTCCTGCAGCAGGGCGCCCGCGAGGCCCGGGGCATTGACGAGAGCCTGGACCTGGGCTGGGAAATCCTTGCCATCCTGCCCCGCAGTGAGCTGGATCGGCTGGACGAGAAGCTACTGGATGAGAAGCTCGGCCCGGTCGACGCAAAGACAAGCGGGATATAAGCTGCATCAATAACAAAATTGAGTGTATTGCATTTTGCAAATAATGAAAATATAATCACAATTATATTGTACCCATGCGCCTAAAGACGCGACCCGGAGAATGACCCATGGCGGACCAGATTACCCCCACAAAGGCCAACCTGCTGGCCATCAAGAAAAACCTTGAGCTTGCGAAAAGCGGCTTCGACCTGCTGGACCGCAAGCGCAATGTTTTGATGCGCGAAATGATGCGGCTGATCGATCAGGCGGTCATTTTGCAGCGTGACATCGGGGATACCTTCTCCCGCGCCTACCAGAGCCTCGAGATGGCAAACGTGACCATGGGCATCGAGACCACCCTTGAAAACTTCACCCCGGAGGAGACCGGGTTTGAGATGACCACCCGCAGCGTGATGGGGGTGGACCTGCCCACCACCAGCCTGAACGCCACCCAGCCCAAGCCCTTCTATGGCTTTTGGGGCAGCAACGCCTACATGGATTCCACTTACATTTTGTTCGACCGGGTGAAGGAGCTGAGCGCGCGGCTGGCCGGCACCGAGAACAGCGTCTACCGGCTGGCAATGGCCATCAAGAAGACCCAGCGGCGGGCCAACATGCTGGAAAACGTGGTGGTACCCCGCTACGAGGCGGCCGTCAAGTTTATCAGTGGGGTTTTGGAGGAACACGAACGCGAGGAGTTCACCCGCCTCAAGGTGATCAAGCAGCGGAAGGAAAGCCAGAAAAAATTACGGAGAATTAGCTGAATCTCGGTTGATATAGCAAAAAGTGTATCGCAAATATTACGAAAATGGTGAAAATATGCCTTATTTGGATAATGCTTCCACAACGCCGGTTTCACCGGAGGCTGCCGACGCCGCCAGCCATATTCTCAGGCAGGTGTGGGGGAATCCCTCCGCGCTGTACCGCGCGGGCATGGAGGCTGAGGCAGCCATAGAGGAGGCCCGGTCGATTCTTGCGAAGGCCCTGGGCTGCACCCCCAAGGAGGTCTTTTTCACCGGGAGCGGCACCGAGGCCAACAACATCGCCATTTTTGGTGCGGCCAGGGTACGCGCCAGCTGGGGGAATGAGCTGGTCACCACCGGCTACGAGCACCCCAGCGTGTCCGGCCCGCTGGAGATGCTGGCGGCGCGGGAGGGCTTCACGCTGCATCAGGTTGCCCCCGGGGCGGACGGCAAGGTGGATATCAGTGAACTGGTGTCCAAGGTGGGCCCAAAAACCGCGCTGGTGAGCGCGATGCAGGTGAACAACGAAACCGGAGCCACACTGGACGTGGCCACGCTGGCCGCCACTGTAAAAGCGAAGAACCCACGATGCTTTGTGCATGTGGATGGCATTCAGGGTTTTTGCAAATTGGGCGTGAAGCCCAGCGACACCAAAATTGACAGCTACAGCCTGTCCGGACACAAGCTGCACGCCCCCAAGGGCGTGGGCGCGCTGTATCTGCGGGCCGGCGGCAATTTCGTGCCCCTGATGGCCGGCGGCGGGCAGGAGGCGGACAGCCAAAACCGCTGTGTGCGCCCCGGCACCGAGAACACCGCCCACATCGCCGCGCTGGGCCGGGCGGTGAAGCTGGCCTCTGCCCAGCGGGAGGCAACCGTCTCCAAGGTTACACTTCTTAAGGCGGCACTGCTGAAGGGCTTGGAGGAGATTCCCGGCTGCCGGGTACACTCCCCGCAGGACGCCTACCCTGGCACGGTCTTTTTCAGCCTGCCCGCGGGCTACCGCAGCGAAATGATGATCCACCATCTGGACGAGGGCTTTGATGTTCAGGTGTCCAGCGGGTCGGCCTGCCACGGCGGGCAGCCCAGCCACACCCTTTGCGCCATGGGCGTTCCGGGGGATCAGATCGACACGGCGCTGCGGGTGAGTTTTTCAGGCTGGAACACCCCAGAGGATGTGGACACCCTGCTGCGGGGGCTCAAAGAGGGCTTTGCGGCCCGGGCACACGGCCGTCCGGGGAAAAGATGATGTAAAGCGCAAAGCCATGGCTTGTAAAGCATAATAATTTTGCAGTAATAGTTTGGAATTTCAACACTTTGCAAACACGATTCGCGACGCAAGATGCAAATAGAAAAATGGGGAAGTTGATGCATGCGGGAGATTATACTGGCGACTATGGGGGAGATGACCCTCAAAGGCCTGAACCGGAAGGCTTTTGAATCCACCCTGCTAAAAACCCTGCGCCGTCGGGCGGACGGTTTGGGCAACTGGCAGGTGCGTACCGCCCAGAGCGCCATCTACATCGAGCCGATGGACGAGACTGCCCGGCAGCACACCCGGCAGGTGTTTGAGCGCTGCGCCAAGGTGTTTGGGGTGGCGGCTCTCTCCCGCGCCGCGGTGTGCGAAAAGGACTATGCCGAGATCAGCGCGACAGCGGCGGACTATCTAAAGGAAGAGCTGCTGGCCGCCAAGACATTCAAGGTGAAGGCAAGGCGGGCCGACAAGTCCTTCCCGCTGAACAGTCTGGAGCTTGCCGCCGAACTGGGTGGCGATTTACTAGAGAAATATACACATCTCAAAGTAGATGTCCATAACCCTGACTTTACAGTTGTTGCGGAAGTGCGCGAGAACGCGGCTTATTTGCACGGCGCCCGGCAAAAAGGTGCAGGCGGACTGCCGGTGCCCTCCAGCGGCCGGGCCGCCCTGATGCTCAGCGGGGGGATCGACAGCCCGGTGGCCGCCTGGCTGATGGCCAAGCGCGGCCTTGGCCTGGTTGCGGTGCACTTTGCAAGCCCGCCCTACACCAGCCCCCGGGCCGCAGCTAAGGTGCGGACGCTGGCGGAGATTCTGACCGAATGGTGCGGGCCGATCCCCTACTACTATATACCCTACACCGCCGCACAGGAGTATCTGCGCGACACCCTGCCAAAGCAGGACTATTTCACTGTGATGATGCGCCGAAGCATGCTGCGCATCACCCGGCTGATTGCCGAAAGGGAGCAGTGTGAGGCGGTGGTGACCGGCGAGAGCCTGGCCCAGGTGGCCAGCCAGACCCTGAGCGCCCTGGCCTGCACAGACGCTGTGCAGGATCTGCCGGTGCTGCGCCCCTGCATCGGGATGGACAAGGTGGAAATCACCGATATTGCGCGAAAGATTGGCACTTTTGAAACCAGCATCCAGCCTTATGAGGACTGCTGCACCATCTTCACCCCGCCCCACCCGAAGACGAAACCAAAGATGATTGACGTGGAGCGCTTCGAGGCTGTGATGCCGGAGCTGAACACCCTTGAAGCAGAAGCGGCTGAAAAAGCTGAATTTGAGCTGATAATGCCTTGCAAATAGTGATATACTGTCTTCTAAACGTGATATTCCGGCCAAGGGGTAGCGGGATGGCGCTATTTTCATTATAATAGGAAAGTACGCTGCTCAAAAATGTGTTGCTATTTTCTGGCAATGCTACAAAATATTTGGAGAGGAGGCCTGCCATGCGTGCCGAGATCATCTCGGTGGGCACCGAGCTGTTGCTTGGTGACATCCTGAACACAAACGCCCAGTTTTTGGCCCAGCAGTTGGCGGGCCTCGGCTTCAGCGTGTTTTACCAGACCGTGGTTGGCGATAACCCCGGCCGGCTGCGCAGCGTGGTGAATGAGGCCAAAGCGCGCAGCGACGTGCTTATCTTCACCGGCGGGCTGGGCCCCACGGCGGACGACCTGACCAAGGAGACGATTGCCGAAGCCTTCGGTGACGTTTTGGTGATGGACGAGGAGGAGCTGCTGAACCTCCAAACCTTCTTTGAGAAGCGCGGCGTCCCGATGGGAGACAACAACCGCAAGCAGGCCATGGTGCCGCTGCGGGGCAAGAAACTGCCCAACCCCAACGGCACTGCCCCGGGGGCCTATTTCCGGCAGAACGGCAAGTATGCCATCCTGCTGCCCGGGCCGCCCCGCGAGATGAAGCCGATGTTCCTGAATGAGGCGGTGCCCCTGCTTGAGGGCATGCAGGACGCCGTTATCCGCAGCCTGACTTTGCGGGTGTTCGGCATCGGGGAGAGCGCCCTCGAGGACAAGGTGATCGACCTGCTGGATAACGCCAACCCCACGGCGGCCCTGTATGCCAAAACCGGCGAGGTGCACATCCGCATCACAGCCCGGGCCACCACGTCCGAGGCGGCCGACGCGATGTGCGAGGAGTACGCCGTGTTGTTCCACCGCATCCTCGGGGATATGATCTACTCCGACAACATGGACGACCTGGAGACCACCGCGGTGCGCCTGCTGGTGGATAACGGCAAGACCGTGGCCACCGCCGAGAGCTGCACCGGGGGCCTGCTGGGAGAGCGGATCACTTCGGTTCCCGGCTCCAGCGCAGTGTTTGGCTATGGAGCCATCACTTACGCTAACGATGCCAAGCACAAGATGCTGGGTGTGAGCAACGGGACTTTACGGCGATATGGTGCGGTGTCAAGTCAGGTGGCGGCTGAGATGGCTTTCGGAGCCGCCCGCCGCCGCAAGGATGACTATGGCATCGGTATCACCGGCATCGCCGGGCCGGACGGCGGCAGTGTGCAAAAGCCTGTGGGGCTTGTCTACATTGCGATCGCCTGTGGCCGGGATGTCTATGTGAAAAAGCTTTCGATGAGCGATCGGGGCCGCGAGTATGTGCGGGAGCTGGCCACCCAAAACGCGCTGGACATGCTGCGGCGCATCGTGCGCGGCCTTGAGATTCCCGGTGCCAAGCACTTCACCCGGTCTCAGGAGGCCGATTTTGAACGGGTGGGCAAGCCCCGTGGGCGCGGTGGCCCGGTGCTGCGGGCAGCTGTTGCCTTTTTGGTGGTGGCGGCCCTGCTGGCGCTGGTGATCACCGGAGTGTGGCTGGCCGGGCGGTCCGGTGGTGAACCCGCCGCCGCGGCCATACAGACACCGTCCGCCCAGGGGCTGCAATATGGCACCGAAGCCTATACCCAGGCCGCCGCAGAGCTGGTGCGCCAGACCCGGGAGGAGAACAGCGAGATATCGGGATTTCTGGCACTGCCCGGCGCCGAGGACGGCACCGTTGAAGCGCTGGTAGCGCGGCCCGCAAACAGCGCCCAGCAGGCCCTGGCTGAGAATCTGGACGATGGCGGCGCGCTCGGGGTGATCGCGCAGGACGCCACCCCCGCAAAAACCGCGACCAACACGCTGGTGCTGGGGACGGCGGCGCTGGAGCCGCTGTGGGCACTTGAGGATACCGAAAACGCCGGTGCGGTCTCCACCTTTACCTATTACACCACCAACGATGCCAAAACCTATCAAGTGTTCGCGGTCTTTGTGACGGAGGATGAGCCGCCGGGCGGGTTTGACCCACAGGCGGAAAACCTGGCGGGGTACGACGCTTTCCTCGGGTTTGTGCTGGGTGGCAAGGCGCGCAGCCTCTACGACATCCCGGTCGCGCCCGAACAGACCGACAGCTTCATGACATTGGCGGCGACTGACCCCGATGGGGAGGGCCGCCTCTTTTATATCTGCGGGAAACTGGTGCAGCCCGGGGAGGAGCCGCCCAGGGTTGCAGCCTCGGCTGCCTCCGAGCCGCTGATGCCCGCCGCCTGGTATACCGGGCAGGGCAAAAAGGTGCCAGATGAGAAGGTGGTTTACAACAGCTGGTTGCGGTGGTACCTCACCCGCGACCAAAGCAACAGCGATTTGCAGCTGCTGATGGGAATGCCCACCGCCGACGCTTACCCAATGGTGACCCCGGCCGACACCCGGCCGGACCCGTCGGAGCTGCCCGAGCCGGAGAGTACACCCGTGAGCAAATCAGAAAGCGCCGCATCGTCCGACTCGAGCGGCTCGGGGTCGGGATCGGAATCAGAATCAGGGGATTCTGCCTCGTCCAGCGGCAGCGAATCCGTTGTATCCAGCTCAGATAGTTCCGGGAGCGCCAGCGGTTCTGAAAGCAGCACGGACAGCAGCTCAGGCGGGAACTCAAATGCCCAGCCGGATTCCACCTCCACTTCCGCCAGCGGCAGCGATGCGTCGGATACCTCCGGGAGCGGCAGCTCCGAGCCTGAGAGCGTGTCCAGTGCGCCCAGCTCCAGCAGCTCGGCCGTCTATGTTCCCCCCAAGCCCGAACCCCAGAAGGCGGACCCGGATACCCTGACCGTGACGATGAACGGGCAGGCGGTTACCGGCGATGTTGTGGATATTTTGGCGCAGATCTGCCAGGCCGAGGTGGCCGGGCAGGACAGCACAATAATCAAGGCGCTGGCTATCGCGGCCCACAGCTGGATCATGAACCTGCAGGGGGCCGGGGTGGAAGCGCCGCCGGTGGTGGGACGGCAGCCGTCGGTAGCCACCCGTGCGGCGGTGGCCGAGGTGGCCGACCTGATTCTCAGTGGTGATGGCACAAACCCGGCCTTCACCCCCTGGTACCAGATGGCCGCCTTTGGCACCAACGACGCCGAGACAGCCTTTGGCGCCTACCGGAGCTACCTGGCAAGCGCCGCCTCGCCCTACGAGGAGAACATGGAAAACTGGCGGCAATACCTCAGCTTTACGGCCGAGGAGATGGCCGCGGTGGTGGAACGGCAGCTCGGGCTGGACCTGACCCTCCACGGTGAGCCGAACACCTGGTTCAGCGGGGTGACCCAAAACGACAGCGGTTACGTCGAAAGCCTTAAGGTGGGGGACGTGACGGTAACCGGGATGGACTTCTGGCGGGATGTGCTGGTGGAAGACGGTGTCCCGCTGCTGCCCTCCTGCGCTTTCGAGATTGACTGGAGCGGCGAATCCTTCCAGGTGATCACCTACGGAAGTGGCCACGGCTGCGGCCTCAGCCTGTCCGGCGCGGGCGGATATGTGCGGGAAGGCTGGGACTATGAGCGCATCTTGGGAAATTACTATCCCGATGCAAAGTTAATACATATATCTTGACAGATATATCGACCACGAAATGAACAGGGAGAGAACAATGGAAAAATCAAAGGTTTATTTTACTGATATGCGCTGCCCGATAGGCGTCAGCCTGCTGGATAAGCTCGAACGGCTGATGACAAAGGCCGGCATCGGGCAAATTGACTTTGACAAGAAATTTGTCGCCATCAAAATTCATTTTGGGGAGCCCGGGAACCTGGCTTTCCTGCGTCCGAATTTTGCCAAGACGGTGGCGGATAAGGTGAAATCTCTCGGTGGAATGCCCTTCCTCACCGACTGCAATACCTTATATGTGGGCCGGCGCAAAAATGCTCTTGAGCATTTGGACGCGGCCCAGGAGAATGGCTACAACCCGCTCAGCACCGGCTGCCAGAATATCATCGCGGACGGCCTGAAGGGCATTGATGATATCGAGGTTCCGATTGTGGGCGGAGAATATTGCAAAACCGCGCGCATCGGGCGGGCGATTATGGACGCGGACATCGTCATCTCCCTGAACCACTTCAAGGGGCATGAGTCCACCGGCTTTGGGGGCGCCCTAAAAAACCTGGGGATGGGCTGCGGCAGCCGCGCCGGCAAGATGCAGATGCACAACCAGGGCAAGCCGGAGATTTCCCCCCGGCGGTGCAAGGCCTGCGGGATGTGCATGCGCTACTGCGCTCAGGATGCCATCGCGTATGACGAAAATGGTAAGGCGGCTATCAACCACGACAAGTGCGTGGGCTGCGGGCGCTGCATCGGCGTTTGCAACTTCGACGCCATCTCCAACCGAACAGACAGCTCCAACCAACTGCTGAACTGTAAAATTGCCGAGTACTCCAAAGCCGTGGTGGACGGGCGGCCCAACTTCCACATCAGCGTGGTGAACCAGGTGTCCCCCTATTGCGACTGCCACGCCGCAAGCGATGCCCCGGTGGTGCCGGATATCGGCATCTTTGCCTCCTTTGACCCGGTTGCCCTGGATCACGCTTGCATCGATGCGGTGAATGCAGCCCCGGCCATCCAGAGCAGCATCATGGGGGATTGTGAGCAGGTCCACGGCGATCACTTCACCGATATCTTCCCGGACACCGATTGGCACGGCCAGATCGAGCATGGCGTCAAAATTGGGCTGGGGAACAGTGAGTACGACCTGATCACGATTTGATAAAAGCTTAAAATAACAACAAACCGGAAGGCGCTCGCCTTCCGGTTTGTTGTTATATGTGACAATACATGCAACAAGTCATGAATCCGTATAGATGTCTTGCGTGATCAATGCAGAGCCCAGCAACTCAGTCGTCATCTCCTGCGGAGGCGGCGTCCTTCAGCTCGCCTTTGCTGGCGGCCTTCAGGTAGGCGTTGATGAAGCCGTCCAGCTCGCCATCCATCACCGCTCCCACGTTGCCGTTCTCGAAGCTGGTGCGGTGGTCCTTCACCAGGGTGTAGGGCATGAACACATAGCTGCGTATCTGGCTGCCCCAAGCGATCTCCTTCTGCACACCCTTGATGTCATCGATCTTGTCCAGGTGCTCCCGCTCCTTGATCTGAACCAGTTTTGAAATCAACATCTTCATCGCGGTTTCGCGGTTTTGCACCTGGCTGCGCTCGGCCTGGCTGGCCACCACAATGCCGGTGGGCAGGTGGGTCAGCCGCACCGCGCTGGAAGTTTTGTTGACGTGCTGGCCGCCCGCGCCCGAGGCGCGGTAAACGTCCATCTTGATGTCATCGGAGCGAATCTGGACGTTCTTGTCCTCCTCGATCTCGGGCATCACCTCAAGGGAGGCAAAGCTGGTGTGGCGCCGCCCCGAAGAATCGAAGGGGGAGATGCGCACCAGCCGGTGCACCCCATTCTCGCTCTTCAAAAATCCGTAGGCGTTTTCGCCCTCCACCAGCAGGGTGGCGCTCTTGATACCGGCCTCCTCGCCGTCCAGAAAATCGAGGACCGTGGTTTTGAAGCCGTGATTGGCGGCGTATTTCTGGTACATCCGCAACAGCATTTCCACCCAGTCCTGCGCTTCGGTGCCGCCCGCCCCCGCGTGGAAGGTGAGCAGGGCATTGTTGGCATCGTATTCGCCGGTGAGCAATGTCACCAGCCTCAGGCGCTCGGTCTCCTCCGCAAGGGTTGGCACCAGGGTCTCCAGCTCGCCGGCAGCCTCGTCATCGCCCTCGTCCCAAAGCTCCAGCAGCGTCTCGGCGTCGGCCAGCATTTCGGTCAGCTTGCCGTAGCGCTCCAGCTGGGAGCGGATGCCGCTCATCTCGCTGAAAACCTGGCTGCTCTTGCTCGGGTCATCGTAAAATTCAGGCATAGCGGAGCGGGTTTCCAGCTCCTCCAGCCGCCGTTTCTTGGCTTCTACCCCAAGGGCATCGGCCAAATCGCGAATCTCAGGCGTCAGCTGCGACACCTGCTGTTTTTGCTCGTCCAGCAGTACCATAATGCCTCCCGTCCGGGCCGGTTTTGCGCCGGGCTCTTCAAATTGTCAGCTTGTCCACCGTTACATTATACTATTAACAAATTGAAATGTGCAACATCTCTGTCCGGGTGTGGCCTGCCGCGTCGGTAAAAACTTTGCATTTTCAATATAGATAGGATACAATAATGAAACAGTTTGCCATTTTAGCCCGGTTTCACAAAGCGAGCAAAGAAGTGGTGTTCCAACCGGCACCGACCCTGCGCCAAAGGAGATTAAGGTATGAGCGACCGCCCGGGGACCTGCCCCGTTTGCAACAAGCCCTTCAAAGACGGGGATGACGTAGTTATCTGCCCCGAGTGTGGTGCGCCCTACCACCGGGAATGCTACAGGCAGGCGGGAACGTGCGTTTACAGCGACAAGCATGCCACTGGGTTTGAGTATACACCGCCCCGGGCAGAACCGGAAGCTGCGGCGCCCGGACAGGGCCAGCCGGATGGAGGAACAGCTGCCGGCGGCCAGGCATGGTCTGCGGGATCCCAAACCAATAGCGGGGGCATACTGTGCAAGAACTGCCGCACTGTGAACGACGCAACCAATATATTTTGTGAAAAATGCGGATATCCGCTGAGAAATGTTGAGACCGCCGGACAGAGCGGGGGTTGGCAGCAGCCACCTCCGGGGCAGGCACCCCCGCCGAACGGCCCGGGCGGGCCTTATCCGGGCGGCGCTGCCCCGGGATATGGCCCTGTTTATGGTGGAATGGATTTTTCCGGCGAGATTGACGGCATTTCCAAGCGGGACTGGGCTGAGTTCATTGGCGCTGCCGCGCCCACCTATCTTATGCGAATGGGCCAAATGACGCGTCGGAACGGTAAAATTAGCTTCATGTTCAGCGCGTTTTTGTGCCCGCAGTATTACTTCGCTTACCGGAAAATGTGGCTGTGGGCAATTTTGGGCCTGGTGATCGACCTGGCGGTCTATTTCGTCAATGTCATCCAGCAGGTTGCGCAGGCGGGTTTTATGGTGTTCGCCTGGCTCTCGCCCGATACGCTGTACATGATCTACGATGTGCTTGTCTTTTTGGTGCTGGGAATCCGGATTGCCTCGGGCCTGTTTGCCCTATACCTTTATAAGCAAGACGCCACGAAGAAAATAGTCGCGATCTCCGCGGATTTTGGCACAAGCCCGGTCTACCACGAGGAGCTGCGCAAAAAGGGCGGCGTCAGTGTTCTTGGCGTGGTGCTTTGCGTGGTGCTTTTTATGGTTTTCAACTATGCGGTTGTGGCCTTCATCGGGGTGGATGCGGTGAACGCGCTCTACGCGTACATGAATGAACTGATGGCGAGCCTTGCAATCTGAACCTGCGGGCCAGCGAGGCCGGTTCCGGCCGAAAAAAAGCTCTTGACTTCTGAATAACCGTGTTGGTATAATAAAGTGCTGCGCGTTTGTGCGCGGCACTTTATCCTTGCCCCGAGTAACCACTGATTTTGTTCTATTCAATCAGCGTTTATCCAAAGGGGCCATAAGTCCAGAAGGAGGTGCAAGAAAGATGTCGATGTACGAGACCATGCTGATTACCAGCGCAACCCTCGATGAGGAGGCCGCCGCCGCGGTGGTGGGCAAGTTCAAAAACCTGATTGAGGCCAACGGCAAGATTGAAGCCGTTGAGGAGTGGGGTAAACGCCGCCTGGCTTACCCGATCAACAAAGAGGAGGATGGGGTCTACACCCTGATCCACTTCACCAGCGAACCGGATTTTCCGGCCGAGCTGGACCGTGTCTACAAGATTACCGATGGGGTGCTGCGCAGCCTGATCATTGCCAAGGACGAGGTGATGGAAGCTGCCCGCGTTGAGGCTGCCGCCCGCGCCGAGGCCGCCAAGGCTGAAGCTGCCAAGGCAGAGGCCGCCCGTGCCGCCGCCCGTGCCGAGGAGGCTGCCAAAGCCGAGGCCGCCAAGGCTGAAGCAGAGAAGGCAGAAGCTGAGAAGGCTGAGGAAGAAGCCCCGGCCGCCGAGGCTGAAACGGCCGGCGAGGAAGCGACCGAGGAGAAGGCCGAACCGGAAGCGGAGGCGTGACATGCTGAATGTGATTGCTGTGATGGGGCGTCTTGTGGCTGATCCGGAATTGAGGAAAACGCCGAACGATGTGAGCACCACCACCTTCACCATCGCCTGTGACCGCAACTTTGTTCGCGCGGGCAGTGGGCGCCAGACCGACTTTTTTGATATCGTGGCCTGGCGCAGCTCGGCTGAGTTTGCCTGCAAGTATTTCCGCAAGGGGCAGCTCATTGCCGTGAACGGCTCGCTGCAAACCCGCAGCTACGAGGACAAAAGCGGCAACAAGCGCAAAGTCTACGAAATTGTGGCCGACAACCTGCACTTTGCCGAGTCCAAGGGCTCTGGCGCGGGTGCGGGCGGCGGCCAGCAGATGGGCGCGCCCCCTGCGGCGCGCGCTTTGCCCCAGGAGCCGGAGTCCTATGCATCCGGCGCCCCGGAGGACTTTGCCGTCATTGATGACAGCGCCGACCTGCCCTTCTGATTGAATCTGACACGATGAATTTATCCTCAAAGGAGGTAAACCGGTATGGCTTACGAGAGAAATGAGCGCGGCGGCCGGCCTGGCGGCCGTGGACGCCGCAAGGTGTGCAGCTTTTGCGTGGACCGTGTGCCCTATATTGACTATAAGGACATCTCCCGCCTGCGCAAGTACACCAGTGAGCGCGCCAAGATCATCCCCCGCCGGGTGACCGGCACCTGTGCCAAGCACCAGCGGGAGTTGACCATCGCGATCAAGCGTGCCCGCCACCTGGCGCTGATGCCCTACGTCAGCGACTAACCAGAACCACTGTGCTTAAAATCACCCGTAAGGGTGATTTTTTATTGTCTGGGATATAAGGGCTTGCATCTCGCCGTTTTCTTCGCTATAATAATGTGTCCAGCTAACTGGTCAAATGTCAAGTCATGTATTATCTAGTGTTGATATTACCGATTGGATAAACGGAAAGGCGGTTGAGAATGGAAACAAAACAACGCAGGGAAGAACTTTTAAAATTGCTGCAGATGGATATCAAGCCGATGAGCGCCAACAATATCGCCGAGCGCTTCGGGGTGAGCCGTCAGATCATCGTGGGCGATATCGCTTTGCTGCGGGCCGCCGGGCATGATATCCTGGCCACCCAGAGCGGCTATATCCTGAACAAATCCGATCAGGAGGATGAAGACGCCGACAAGGACAGCTACATCCTGGCCTGCCGCCACGACAAGGGCCTGCTGGAGGCAGAGCTTTACACCATTGTGGACAACGGCGGCATCCTGGTAAATGTCAGCGTGGACCACCCGATGTTCGGCAGCATTGTTCAGCCGCTGGATATCCGCAGCCGGTTCGACGCGGACGCCTTCCTGAGCAAGGTTGCCGTCACCGGTGCCTCGCTGCTCAGCAGCCTGGCAGACGGCGCCCACCTGCACACCATCCGCTGCGCCAACCCCGACGCTTACCGACGAATTCTTTCCGGTCTGCGGGAACTGGGTATCCTGTACACAAAATAAGGCGGACCGTCGGGGCCTAGCGGCGGGCACTCCCACCGGGAACTACCTTCCGCGCTGCCCGGTGTACAACGAAAAGGCGTTGTTCACAGTTCAGCTTGCGGCTGACGTTCCCTCCAGGAATGCCCGCCGCTCTCCCCGACTACTTTTGCATTCATCCTGAAAGCGCCCTCCATGCATCACATGGAGGGCGCTGCTATTTTATACTATATCAGACCACCTTCGGAATTGCGATGGCCTTTACCGGGCAGTTGTTGACGCACTCGCGGCAACCGGTACATTTGTCAAGATCGATACGGGCCACATTGTTGACCACTTTGATGGCGCCGGTGGGGCAGACCTTCTGGCACTTCATGCAGCCGATGCAACCGGCGGTGCACTCCTTGCGGGTATCGGCGCCCCGGTGATGGTTGGCGCACATCACCACTGGCTTCTCGCTCACCTCGCGTATCCAGATCACCCGCTTGGGGCAGGCGGCCTCGCAGGCGCCGCATCCGGTGCATTTCTCCGGGTTCACCCGGGCCAGGCCATCCCGCACCACAATGGCGTCGAACTTGCAGGCGGCGGCGCAGTCGCCATAGCCAAGGCAGCCGTAGGGGCAGCTGTTGGACCCGCCGTGCAGCGTGGCGTTGGCGGCACAGGTTTGGATGCCCGCGTAGTCGTACTTGTTGGTGGCGTGGTCAAAAGACCCCTGGCAGGCCACAATCGCCTTGCGCTGGGCCACATTGCCGGCGTCCACCCCAAGGATGGCGGCTACCTCGGCCGCTACGGCGGCCCCGCCGGGCACGCAGAGGTTGGGCTCGGCACCGTCCACCACCGCGCCGGCATAGTCGGCGCAGCCGGCGTAGCCGCAGGCGCCGCAGTTGGCGCCGGGCAGGGCCTCCTGCACCAGCGTGACCCGCTCGTCCACCTCAACCGCCAGAAACCGTGAGGCCACCACCAGGATACCGGCCCCGATCAGGCCGGTGACGGCTACAATTACAACAGCCATAACAACACTCATAATTACTCCTTCCACTTACCCTGTCAGTCCTGCTCTTTTCGGTTGGGGGAGACCTGTCCCAAACCGGAGATCAGGTGGTGATGCCGAACAAGGTTTCCAGCATGCCGCCGAAGCCCATGAAGGACAGGCTTGTGATCGAGGCGGCCACCAGGGTGATGGGCAGGCCCTCAAAGCTTTTGGGAGGTTTTGCGCGGTCCAGCGTGCGGCGCACCCCGGAGAACAGCACCATCGCGAGGCCGAAGCCCACCCCGGCGCCGGCGGCGCAGAGCAGTGCCTCGGGGAAGGTGTAGTAGGGGGCGGTGGGGTCCACCAGGCTCTGGGACTCGATGTTCAGGATGGTGACGCCCAGCACCGCGCAGTTGGTGGTGATCAGCGGCAGGTAGATGCCCAGCGCCTTATACAAAGGCGGGATAAACTTGCGCAGCACAATCTCCACCAGTTGCACCAGCACCGCGATGATCAGGATGAAGGAGATGTTGTTGAGATACTCGAGGCCGTTCGGCACCAGCAGGTAGGTGTACACCGGCCAGGTGACCCCGGTGGCCAGCACCATGACGAATACCACGGCCACGCTCATGCCGATAGCCGAGTTCAGCTTGCCGGAGACCCCGAGGAACGGGCAGATGCCGAGGAACTTGACCAGCACATAGTTGTTGACCAGAATCATCGAAAAGAAGATGAAAGCCAGTTTTGCCGCCATTATTCACCCACCCCTTTCGCCGGGCACATCTCCGCCGAGGGACAGGCGCCGCAGGCCGCGTCCTTGGAGGGCTTTTTACCCATTTTTGTCTCGATGAAGATGGCCAGGGCCATCAGCACACCGAAGACGAAGAACCCGCCGGGCGGCAGGATCATGATGCTCATCGGGGCGATGCTGGCGGGCAAGATGGCAAAGCCCAGCAGGGTGCCGGCGCCCAGCAGCTCACGGATGCCGCTGAACAGCACCAGCACGATGGTGAAGCCGATGCCCATGCCCAGGCCGTCCAGCGCCGAGGCCAGCACGCCATTCTTGGAGGCGAACATCTCGGCCCGGCCGAGGATGATGCAGTTGACGGTGATCAGCGGCAGGTACACGCCGAGGGCGGCGTTCAAAGCCGGCACATAGGCGCGGATCAGCATGTGCACCAGGGTGACGAAGGAGGCGATCACCACGATGAAGCAGGGCAGGCGCACGCTGGAAGGGATGACCTTGCGCAGTGCGGAGATAACCATGTTGGAGCAGATGAGCACGAAGGTGGCGGCGATGCCCATGCCCAGGCCGTTGAAAACCGCCGTGGTGACGGCCAGGGTGGGGCAGGTGCCCAGCACCAGCCGAAGCACGGGATTTTCACGCAAAAAGCCCGCTGTGAATACCCGTCCGAGACTTTGTTTTTTCTCCATTATTCCACCCCTTTCACGAGTGGCCACGCGTTCAGCGCATTGTTGACGGCCTCCATCACCGAGCGGCTGGAGTTGGTGATGTCCGCCACCGCGTCCACCACCACAGGCGCCGAGTGGCCGATGAAGCTGTCAAGGAACTGGCGGTTGGTGGCCAGGGTCTGGCCGTATTGCTCGCCCTCGCCCGAGGTGTCGATCCAAAGGTTCAGGATCACTCCCTGGTCGTCGATCGCCACGGCGGCCACCACAACCCCGGAGTACTCGCTCTCGGGGGGCTTTTCGCCGTAGATGATATAGTTGCCGGCGTCGCTCACGAAGGCCTCGGGCTGCACGTTCGGGGCGTCCACCGTGACAGGGGTCAGGCTCTCGCCGGGCAGCAGCTGGGCGCGAATCTCCGCCGGGTCGGTGGCCGGTCCGGTGGCGCCCTCCACCTTGATGCTGTAGGCCTCGACGGCCGCGTTCACCGCGCTGACGGCGGCGTTGGTGGTGATGGTGGCGCTGGCGATCTTGTCAATCTCGCCAGAGGAGATGTTCTGTGCCGGACGGTCGTTGAACTGGCTGGCAAAATTCGCGTTGCCCACCAGGTTCTGGCCAAGGCCGGGGGTTTCATCGTTGGCCGGGAAGGTGACCCCGGTGATGGTGCCGTCGGCGTCAAAGGCCACCATGGCGGGCACCTTGCCGCCGTAGCCGCGGCCGTAGCTCTCCACCACCCAGCCGGTGCCGTTATTGGCGGCGTACATCGCGGTGACGCTGTCTGGCAGGCCCTCAAGGTCCATGGGGGTGAAGTCGTCGGCCTCGGGCAGCAGCTCCCGCCGGGCGGCGGCAGCCTCCGAAGCCGCGTTGGCCTCGATCAGCGGGGCGGTGAGGCTGTTGGTTAGCCCCAGCAGCAGGCTGGTGACCAGGCAGATCGACACCAGCGCGATGATGGGCGAAAGGAAGGGCTGCCACACGGTCTGGCGGAAGTGATCCCGCTTGGCCTTCTCGTACTCCAGCACTTCTTTGGTTTTGGGGGGCTTGGGCGGGGCCTTGCTCTTATACACCGTTTTGCCATGGGAGTCCACGTCGTCGGGCTTCGCCTTGGTAGGTTCAGCCTCAGCGGGCGCGGGCGGTTCGTCGCCAGCAGGCTCCGATGCCTCCGCCTCATCCGGCTGTGCGGTGTCGCCATCCGCCGTTTCCGGCGCCGGCGCTTCGGGCAGGTCGGTGTCCGGCGCGGTTTCCGCCGGTTCAGTCTCGATGGCTTCCGCCGGGCTTTCCCCGGCTTCGGAGGCCTCCAGCAGTTGTTCCATCCGCTCCATCTCTTCCAGCCCTGAGCTCAGATCGGGTTTGTCAGCCATCTATGCCGCCCCCTTTCTCTTGCCGCGCCCAACGCCCATCGGGCGCTGACGGGACAGCTCGTTGATATAGGGCACCAGCAGGTTGCACAGCAGCAGGGCGTAGGAGACGCCCTCCACCATGCCGGCCCACTCCCGGATGGCCGTGGTGACGATGGCCAGCAGCAGGCCATAGACAAACTTGCCGCTGCGGGTGTAGGGGCTGGTGGTGTAGTCGGTGGCCATGAAGAAGGCGCCCAGCAAGAGGCCGCCGGCCAGGATGGAGGACAAAGCCGAGAGGGCCGATGCCGATGCCGCGGCACCGCCGGCCAGCCCCAGCAGGAACTTAAAGGCGAACACGCCCCCCACGTAGGTGAGCGGGATGACCGGGCTGATCACCTTGGTGGCGATCAGGAAAGCCCCGCCAATGATCAGGGTGAGGGCGCAGGTTTCGCCCAGCACCCCGGCGTGGGTGCCCAGCAGCAGGTCCATCAGCGGCAGCGGGCCGTTGTGCAGGGCGTACATCGGGGTGGCGGTGGCCAGGGCGTCCACCCCGGACCAGCTCTGCGGGTAGATGTAGGTGATCATCCGGCCGGTGAAGGAGAGCTGCAGCACAATGCGCCCCACCAGGGCCGGGTTTGCGAAGTTGAAGCCGATGCCGCCAAACAGCTGCTTGACGATGACGATGGCAACAAAGGCGCCAATCACCGCCATCCACAACGGGAAGGAGGGCGGCAGGTTGAAGGCGAGGATCAGTCCGGTGACCACGGCGGAGAAATCGCCCACCGGCACCTTCTTTTTCATGATGACGCAGTAGAGGGTCTCGAAGCCCACACAGGCCGCCACCGTGACGCCGGTGAGCAGCAGCACCTCCCAGCCAAAGATGATAGCCGCGGCCGCAAGGGTGGGCAGCAGGGCAATCACCACCATCAGCATGATGTTGCGGGTGGTGCTGTGCTTCGAGAGGATGTGGGGCGAGGGGGAGACGATCAGTTTCCGGTCTTCCATCATTTCGCCTCCTTTGCGGTGGCCGCTGGGGCCTTTTCGGCTGCTTTCGCGGCGGCCGCCTTGCGGGCCTCGGCCAGCACGGCGAGGCGGGCCAGTGTGGTGGCCGGGGACAACAGGCGCTTGGCCGGGCACACGAAGCTGCACACCCCGCAGCCCATGCAGACCTCGGAATGCAGCTTCTGCATCATCGCCATATCCTTATTGGTGTAGGCCTCCTCAATCTCGGTGGGGGAGAGCTGCACCGGGCAGTGCATGATGCAGCGCCCGCAGCGGATGCAGGGGTCCGGCTCATGCAGGTCAATCTCATTCAAAGTCAACGCCAGAATGGCGTTGTTCTGCTTTAAGGTAGGGTAGCCGACGTCGGTCATCGCCACGCCCATCATCGGGCCGCCCATCAGGAGCTTTGCGGGATCGGATTTGAAGCCGCCGCAGAACTCGATGATCTCCTCGATCGGGGTGCCGATCATCACCTCCACGTTCTTGGGCTCGGCCACCGCGCCGCCCGCAATCGTCAGCCGGCGGGACATCAGCGGCATGCCGCTGGCCAGGTATTGCCCAATGGTGGAAACCGTGGTCACGTTCAGCACCAGCACCCCAATGTCGGCCGGCAGGCCGTCGGAGGGCACTTCCCGGCCGGTCACGGTCTGGATCAGCACCTTTTCCGCCCCCTGGGGGTAGTTGGTGGGCAGCGGCACCACGCTGAGGTCGCTGTCGCCCTTGGTGAGGCTGAACATCAGGTCGGTGGCCTCGGGCTTGTTGCGCTCGATGGCGATGTAAACGTGGGGGATGTTCAGGTATTTCTTCACCGCCATCACGCCGGAGATCACGTTGTCCCCGTTTTCCAGCATCTCCCGCTCGTCCACGGTGATGTAGGGCTCGCACTCGGCGGCGTTGATGATCAGGCTGTCGATCTTGTCCAGGTTTTTGGGGCTCAGCTTCACCGAGGTGGGGAAGCCCGCCCCCCCGAGGCCCACAAGGCCGCAGGCCCGCACCGCGGCGAGGAAGGTCTCCCGGTCCCGCACGGCCGGGGGCGCAATGGACGGGTCGATGGTCTGCTGGCCGTCCGGCTCGATCACCACCGCGTCGCACACCGCGCCGCTGGGCATCTGCACCGGCTCGATGGCTGTCACCGTGCCGGACACCCCGCTGTGGATGTCCGCCCCCACAAAGCCCTGGGCCTTGCCCACCACGCTGCCAACCAGCACGGTGTCGCCCTTGGCCACCGCCGGCACGCAGGGTGCGCCGATGTGCTGCTGCATCAGCAGTTTCAGCTTGGGGGGCAGCGGCATGGTCACTGTGGCAAGGCCCGAGGTGCCTTTGCGGTGCGGCACCGAACAGCCCCTGCCCCAGGACCGTAAGAATTTACCCATGTTGTAGTCTCCTCCCCGGCCCGCCGAACGGGCCCGCCAACCTTGTACCGCCGTATTTCAGGCAAGCTGCCCGAAACGCGCGCCAGAAGGGTTTTAGCAATCGCACTTTATTGTACTTAATACTCAAAAAAGTGTCAACCATCGTTATTTGCATAACAACAACTTGTATGCCAATTAAAATCGGACAGGTGTGTTAAAATGATTGTTGGGTAATAAAGAAATTTCTGGGCAGCAGTGGATGCCGAACACTTTTTGACCTCAACATTCCTTTATGATACAATATATGCTTAATGGATATTGGCGGAAAAAGTGGAAAGGCAGGGTGTGGAATGGCCGAAATCATCCCGGTTTTGCTCGGGGCGGACATGAACTGCTACACCATGGCGCGGGCCTTTCACGAGGCTTACGGCGTTGTGAGCCATGCCTTTGGCCGCTGGGCCATGGGAGAAACCAAGTATTCCCGCATTGTGAAGTTCACCCCGGTGGAAAAATTCGATACCGACCCGGTGATGCTGAAAACCTTGGAGGATTTTGCCCGCGCCCACCCGGATGGGGACAAGGTGGCCCTGGGCTGCACCGACGACTACGCCGCGATGCTGATCCGCAACCGGGAGACGCTGCGGGCCGCCGGCTACACCGTGCCCTACATCGACGTGCCGCTGATGGAAAAGCTGGTGACCAAGGAGTCCTTCTACCGGCTGTGCGACGAGCACGCCATTCCCTACCCGGCCACCGTGGTGCTGCGGGCGGGTGAAGGGGATAAGCTTGACAGCCTGCCCTTCGCCTACCCGGTGATCGTGAAGCCCTCCAGCAGCATCAGCTACTGGAAGCACGAGTTTGAAGGGATGAAAAAGGTCTACACGGCGAAGGACGCCGCCGAGGCCAAAGAGATAACAAATCGTATATTTGCATCCGGATATCCCGATAGTATTATCGTTCAGGACATGATTCCCGGCGCCGACGACAAAATGCGGGTGCTGACCGCCTACTGCGACCGGAATGCCAGGGTGAAGATGATGTGCCTTGGCCACCTGCTGCTGGAGGAGCACACCCCCCGTGCCCTCGGTAACCACGCGGCCATCGTCACCGAGTACAACGGCCCGCTGATGGAGACGCTGAAAAACTTCCTCGAGGCGGTGGGCTACACCGGCTTCGCCAACTTCGACATCAAGTACGACACCCGGGACGGGCAGTACAAGGTGTTCGAGATCAACCTGCGCCTGGGCCGCAGCAACTACTACGTCACCGGGGCCGGGCTGAACCTGGCCCGCTACGTGACCGAGGATGCGGTGCGCGGCAAGGACCTGGGC
Organism: Ruminococcaceae bacterium OttesenSCG-928-D13; assembly: GCA_030266915.1. Taxonomy (GTDB): domain Bacteria; phylum Bacillota; class Clostridia; order Oscillospirales; family Ruminococcaceae; genus JAAYCI01. The sequence goes on from JAJDIZ010000024.1 coordinate 21,654, forward strand.
GAGCCGGTGCTGTTCGAAGGGGAGAGCTACTGGCACTCGATCCCGAACGCCATTGTTTGGAAGTACACCGATGACCTGGAACTGGTGGAGAAAGCCGCCGCCCTGGCCGACCAGGGCCGGGAGAGCACCGCTCTTGGCTATGGCTACGACCTGCGCCTGAACCCCCTGCGCAGGCTCTATCTGTGGGAGCACTACCGCCGTTACCATAAAAAGTATGCAACATACTGTAAAGAACCGGAGAGATAATACGATGAGTAATGGAAATCGAAAGATCCTGGGCGTAATCGGCGGGCTTGGCCCGTTCGCCTCGGCCTATTTTTACGACCTGATCAATCTGCACACCCAGGCCAACAGCGACCAGGACCATCTGGACCTGGTGATCTCGAGCCGGGCGTCCACGCCGGACCGCACGGGTTTCATCCGGGGCGAAAACCCGGAAAGCCCCGGCCCGGTGATGGCGGAGGAGGCGAAAAAGTTGCAGGCCTATGGCGCCGGGGTGCTGGCGATCACCTGCAACACCGCCCACTACTTTTATAATGAGGTGGCCGCCGCCGTGCAGGTGCCGGTGCTGAACATGATTGCCCTCACCGCCCAGAAGGCGGCCCACACCGGCTGCAAAAAGCTGGGGCTGCTGGCCACCAGCGGCACGGTGGGCACCGGGCTTTACCAGAAAACCTGCGCCGACCACGGCATCGAGTGCATGGCGCCCGATGCGGCGGGCCAGCAGGCCCTGATGGAGATCATCTACGATGAGATCAAGGCGGGCCGCCCGGCCGACGTGGAAAAATTCAACGCGCTGACAGACAGCCTGCTAAACGCCGGCTGCCAGAAGTTCATATTGGGCTGCACTGAGCTGTCTCTGCTGAAAAAGGCCGGCCACACCGGCGCACAGGCCATCGACACCATGGAGGTGCTGGCCGAGGCGGCCATCACCGCCTGCGGCGGCACGCCCATCGGCTTTGATTGGCCGCCGTGCGGGGTGTGATTGGCGGTACCGCAAGATCTGACTATCCAGTGTAAGTGGAGAGCG
>JAJDIZ010000025.1 GCA_030266915.1 Ruminococcaceae bacterium OttesenSCG-928-D13
GAGCTCCTTGGCAAAAAAATGGGTTTCAACAAAACCAAGGTTGGCAAAACTGGTATGTGGAATGAAAAAACAGTTGAACGCATATTGAAGGATGAAGCATACATCGGCACACTGGTCAATCACAAAACCGAAACCAACAAAATCAAAAAAACTTGCGTCCAGATGGCAAAGGACGCACAAATACGTCATGAAGGGGTTTTCCCTCCGATACTGGATGACATCCTGTGGAAACAGGTACAAGCCGTCATCGATGCACGCAGGCTTACTAAGCCCCGTGCCAGCTCCAATGCCAAAATCCACCGGTATGCCGGGCTACTGCGCTGTGGCGACTGTGAGGCATCCTTCGTGGCCAAACGACGCAAGTTTGATGAAATCTGTTATATAGAATATGTCTGCAGCAATTACCATCGAATGGGAAAGGATACGTGCAGCAACCATCGTATCAAGGAGCATGAACTCGATAATTTACTATACGGCGAGCTACAGCATCTAGTGAAAGTGGCCGATCAGAACTGTGAAGAAGTGCGAAATATCATCCAAACCTACTTGTCTAACAGAAATGCTGCCGCCGCCCAGGCAGAGCATCTGCAAAATAAACTCAAAGAACTCCAGCAAGAAGCATCACAAAAAGTGGGATATCTGGCCACCCATCCCGATCTCGAGGAAATATTGATGCCGGATATTCTTCGCACCAGAGATGAGATTCAGGATTTCAAAAACCGAATCGCCAAATTGGACATGACAGAACTATCATACAAAAGCCGATTATCTGACATAGAAAGCAGCAAAGAGATGCTGCAAGAGATTGTCGCTGAAAACAATATCTCGAACGCTTCTCTGCTGATATTGGTGGAACGGATCATCATTACGGAGAATGAAGATAGCACCCTCGACATCAAGTTCAAGCTCCGCGCCCCATTCCAGAGCCACTACATCCTGAGTCGTAATATTAGCTCCATGAAGCACGCCGAGCAGGTCGGGGAGGGCTCCGCCCTGGCGGATCAGCTCACATCGATCCTTGAGCAAATCGCATAGCAAACATCCACTCGCTACATGAAGGGAGAGCCATATAATGGAGAGATGGCAGTATTTTGCACATAATGTAACTACCAAGGGGGCTTTTATCAATGAGGCAGACAGTGTTCTGGTTACCAATGCGATGAACTTCTATGCCAATACCGGATGGGAATTCATCAATGCAGTATCGACCATCGGGGCCCGAGGTGCAAGAATCACCGTCACCCTGTTCTTTCGGCGCAAAGCATAAGCTGCGCCGAGTATAGAGCAAGACCGCCGGATTAGCGGCGGTCTTGCTGATGGTGACATTTTAGCTTTCGGGTCCACATAATCGTCGTATCGTGCGTGCGTACTCTTGTGCGTTTTCAATGTCCGTTTTGTTGGGCCGCCTTTTATTAATGCGTCCCCATGCCTCACCTTTGCAGACAAAAGGTTCCCCAACAAGGCTGAGCCCTTGTTGTACCACCAGCCCTTTTAGTGATTCACCAATAGAGGACTTGTCTCCGCAGGTGGCGAAAAGAGCTACATTTTTTACGGTACTGGGGTCCAAACTGCAGATGAATAGAACTGTGTTCGCATCGGGATGGCCATAATATGTGCCATCACCGATAAACATTAAGTCTACAGCTGGATTGAGTAGGACATCGCCTTTACCGAGTTCCTCCGCCTCGCAAAACATTGCTTCCGCAATAGCAACGGCCAGTTTCCTGGTATTGCCCGTGGAAGAATGATATACCACTTTAGTGTTCATCCCTAAAACACCTCGAAACGCAGAAACGCATGCAATGTAAAAAGTGCAGTGCGGGCGCGCCTGCCTGAAAGACACCGCACTGGCCGCCATCAAGGGCTTTATGGCAACGAGCCTGTTCAGCATCCTGCCTGTGCGGCTGTACAAGCTGTCCATTGACCTACAGGTGCTGCTCACCAGCGGGATCACCGGCATCGGCGCCCCCACCAACGGCGCCTGGGAGAACGTGATGATGCCCTTCGTCAATGCCACTTCGATTGACGATTTCAAAAATGAACTTGGCAGCCTGGGCGGCCAGTGGAGCACGGTGCATATCCTGCTGCTGGTCATCATGGTGGTGTATGCCTTCGTCAAGGTGTTCTTTGCCAGCTTCAAGCGCGGCGGCATCCTGCTCATCCAGATATCGGTCGGCAGCCTGTATATGTTCAGCGTCTCCCGCGGGTATACCGACCAGTTCTACAACTGGTGCAAGCAGGGCATCGGCCTGTGCCTTACCAGCTTTTTGCAGGGCACCATCCTCACGGTGGGCCTGCTGATCATGAAACCACATCCAATCCTCGGGCTGGGGCTGATGCTGTCCGCAACCGAGGTACCACGAATAGCCGGGATGTTCGGCCTTGACACATCCATGCGCGTGAACGTGATGGGCGCCGTACATGGTGCGCAGACCGCGGTTCACGCTGTGCAGACCATAAAGGGGGCGCTGGCGAAATGACAGGAAAAAGAAGCAAGGTCGTGTTCATATCCTCCCCCTACGCGGGCAATACCCAAGCCAATATCGACTTCGCCCGCCAGGCCTGCTTTTACGCCATCTGCCTGGGCTACACCCCGATTGCCCCGCACCTCATCTATCCCGGCATCATTCCTGACGATGACCCGGCGTGGCGCCAAGTGGGGCTGGAGATGAGTTGCGAGCTGCTCGGGCTGTGCGATGAACTGTGGGTGTGCGGCCCGTGTGCCACCGCGGGCATGCAGGTGGAGGTGGATCATGCCAAGGACCTCGGCCTGTGGATACGCCGGGTGAATTGTGAGGAAGTGGCGAAGGGTGTGGCGTCGCTGGAAAAAGTGGCAATCGATGCCAGGCTGAAGGCGCTACAGTCGTGAAGGCAGCCCCGGCAGCCCCAACGCTGGCTAGGCCCTATATGGGCCTTGTTCTTCCACAAGGAACTTTCCCGCACCACTCGGTTTGTGGCCGCTGTGGAACTCGTAGGAGGCGCCCTTGGCCGATGGGGCCAACGGCCCCATATTAGCGCTCTTGACCGAAAGCCACCGGGGGAGCTCGGAGCTCATCGACGCACTCAGCCCCCCAGAGGGGAGCACCAACCATACCCCCTTTCCGCATTTTGATGGAATACTGGCCCATGCACGTGGAGGGCCATTCCCTGATGAACGAGAGCATTACCCAAGCGCTGGCGGAGGTTGGCGCCGAGCGGGGGTGTACGTTATATCTGTCATGGGGCGGCGCAACCAAGGTTCCACCACGCCCACGAGATAGCCTTCGGCCCCGCGCTTTCCTACATCGGCCACATTATCGGCGCCGCGGTATTCACTGGTGGAACCAACACAGCCGCCACGATGTTGGCAGTGCTCAATGCCATTATCGTAACGCTGGCGGGCAACGGCCTTGTTATTACGATTACACAAGGCTGTTCAAGGTGAAAATAGCGGTTCAGACCCTATTGTCCAACTCCAGGGCACATCTCTCGCTCCCCAGCATCCCGTCAAGCTTCATCAGCATGCGCGGCAGATGGAAGGGCCCCTTGAAGGTACTGCCTTTAGCCGCCGGCAGGGTGGGTTTGCCATCCCGATGCAGATAGCCGTACCATTCGCCGTGCACCGGCTCGCGAAATGCGCCCATGGCATATTCCCATGCCTTGATAAAAATGCGCAGATATTTTTCCCGTCCGGTGTACCGGTAAATCATCAGGGCGGCGATCAGCAGCTCGTTATGAGGCCACCACAGCTTCATGTCGTGCTCATAGGCCTCAGGGGGATGGCCTAGTACGTCGGTGTAGTACAGCAAACCGCCGTACGCATCGTCCCAGCCGTTGTTATAGGCGAAGTCGAACATCTCCACCGCCTTATCGGCGGTTTTTTCATCCCCCAAGGCAAGGGCGTGTTCCAGCAGAAACCAGGCGCACTCCATGTCGTGGCCCGGGTTCACCACCCGGCCCTCGGCCACCTGGGCCCAAAATTCACCATTTTCGCCTACCATCTCCAAAGTGGCCTTGAGCTCGGGCCTGTGGTGCAGGGTCAGAATGGTCTGTGCACAGGTCTTCGCCCGGGCCCGGTATATCACGGCGTTGTCCGGGTCACAGCCCTCCAGCACGCTGCAAAGGTTCAGGTATATCATGGGGTTGGCAAGGGCTCGTCCCCGCCGGGTGGCCGGGTCTGCTTTGGGGGCAAGGCCGGTTGGGTCGGGCACAAGGCCCTGGTCCAGCTGCCAAATCATCTCCCAGGCGCTTCGGGCACGGTCCAGATAATCCCGGCCCCCGGTCAGGGCATAGTACTCCGCGTTGGCCATAGTATAAAAGCACTCGGAAAAATGGTAGCGTCTCTGTCGCAGGGGTTGTCCGTCGGCGGTCACGGTAAAATACATACGGCCGTTTGCTTTCCGGTTAATGCAATAAGCCTCAAGAAAATCCAGGCAGCTTTTGGCAAAAGCCTGCCACCCGGGCTGCCGGCCATAAAGATTGCACAGCCGGCTAAAAGTCCAGGCGCACCGCCCCTGCATCCAGACGGATTTGTCGGTGGAAAACACCCTGCCTGTCTCATCCAGGCAGGTGTACACCCCGCCGTTCTCGGTGTCTTGCCCGTTCCGAAGCCAAAAATTCACGCAAGTGCTCAGCTCCGCTTTTACCTGGCCATGAATCTGCCCCAGAACACCTTCATCGACCATACCCCGCCACCTCCTCATTCTCAGGACTTGCCAAAACATTATGCCACAGCTCCATGTACTCCTCCCGCGTGCGCCGGCGGCCGGTTCTCTTCACCGCAAGGGCGGCCCGCGTGCCATCCTTCAGCAGGTCGTACACCGTCATTGCCATCACTATGGCCGGGAAGACATAGGCGTAATATGGGTCCAGTGGCTGGAAGTCCGCCCGGTGAAGGCCCCCTGCAAATCCGGTGACAGTAGGCTGTATGGCGGGGAGGACTGCGGAAAGATCACCCATGTCGGTGCTGGCCGGGAACATCTGGCCCATACCACATTCCATATCTGGCAGCAGCAGCGCCGCGTTGGCCACAAAAAGGCGGGCCAGGGGCTGGCAGGGCTCAATAGGCAAGTAACCGGGGAAGTCTTCTATCTCGGCTCGGGCTCCAAGCGCATGGGCCGCTCCGCGCAGTGCCCGGTTCACCCGGCTGTTGACGGCACGCATGGCGGCGGTGCTTTTGGCGCGCACATAGCATTCCATCTCTACCCTGTCGGGCACGGTATTCACGCTGTCGCCCCCGTGGGTTATTACGGGGTGCACCCTTACCATGTCCTCGTCGCGGAAGCCCTCACGCAGGGCGTGGATGGCCTGGATAGCCAGCGTGGCCGCATTCAGGGCGTTCACCCCATCCCAGGGTGCCGCCCCAGCGTGGGCCGACCGGCCGACAAAGGCGACCTGTTTACCGATGAATCCCAGGCTGGCGGCGGTATCGGTGGTTTGCCCCGGCGGGCCCTCGCAGGCAGCGTGCACCATCATCGCCATGTCGATGTCCTCGAAGCAGCCCTCGGCTATCATCTGCTGCTTGCCTCCAAACCAGGCTATCCGGCCATGGTCCATCAGCCCCTTGCGGTACCCCAGTTGCCCGTACTCCTCGGCTGGGGCGCACATAACGCACACGTCACCATCCAGGGTGTCGCGAACCGCCCCAAGGCCGAGCGCACAGCCATACAGCGCTGCCAATTGGGCGTGGTGCCCACAGGCATGGGCCATCCCGGTCCGGGGGTCCGCCCCGGGGTGGGTAGGGCATTTCAGGGCGTCCAGCTCTGCCAGCAGGGCCACCGAGGCCCCTGCCTTGGGCCGGCGGGGCAGCCAGCCCTTCAGGCCGGTCACCGCACAGGCTTCAAGATTGCTCACCCCGGCCTGCCGCAGCCGGTCTGCCATAAAGGCCGAGGTCCTTACCTCCTGATACCCGGCCTCAGGGGTGGCGCCGACCGTCTCGGCCACCAGGGCGATATCGGCCGCCCTGGCCTCAATCGTGTCTAAGATCTTCCGCTTCACCGCATCCAGCACAAGCCGCACCCAATGCCAAAAAGTGGCTTCCTTTTATATGGTTTTTCCTACCGGTCGGGCTCAATCCTCCTGATACCTCTCCCAACATGCCCGTTCGATGGCCCAGTAGTCGTCCAGCCGCATGATGTCAAACTCCTCCAGAACCTGGGCGGCGCTCAGCCCCTGCTGCAGCGATTCCACCATCACGGCACCCACCAGCCCGGGGTCCAGCACCCGGATGGCCTGGCCGTACTTGTCCCTGGCCGCCTGCAGCTTTTCCCAGTGCCTGTTCAGGTGCACCACCTCGTAGTCCATGTTTATCCGGGTGCTTGTCCAGGGGAAATAGTTGGTGGTGGCGGCGCATTGCATGGCCACCGGATTGTACACTGTGCAGGGCAGCCCGGCGCTGGCACCCCCAAACCAACTGCGGCAGCTGTATGCCCAATGCCCTTGCAGGTAGCCCCCGTGGTACCTGGAGGGGAACAAAATCAGGTTTGGACGCAGCTTTTCGTACTTCGCCAGCATCTCGGGAAAATTCAAATCGAAACAGATAGCCATGGCCACCCTGCCAAAATCACATTGAAAAACCGGCACGTCCTTGCCACAACGCATGTTGTTGGGCTCAACGGCTATCTCCACCAGGCAATTTTTATGGTAACGGCCCACTTCCGTCCCATCCCGGCCAAGCAAAATTGCGGCGTTGCGCCAAGTACCATCCGGCATGGGTACGGCAGTGGCATATACCACATAGCAGTGGTTTTCCCGTGCCACATTGCTCCAAAACTCAAAAAGGGCCCGGCCATTGGCTAAAAAATAGGCCTGGCGCTGGGGTGGGGTGAAATTGTCATACCGGTCGCACATCTCCGGCAGCGCAATGATGTCCGGCCGGTCGCTCAAGACCCCCTTCAGCTGGTGGGTCCAGAACTGCTGCATCTTCTCGCGCAAAAAGTCCATGTCCTCGGTATAGGGTGTCTTGGGAATCTCGGGGCCCAGCAGCCCCAGTTGGATAAATTTTGCCATCTTGTCCTCGCCTCTTTCCCGGCAAATTACAGGGCCGTACCCCCTGCGCCTACCAGGGGGTACGGGCGGCCGTATTATTAGCCGTACATTTCCTGCTGGGTGCGGTTATAAATCTCCACCATGGTGTCCTCTCCATAGCTTTTGGCGGTTTGCAGCCAGTTTGCCCACAGGGCATCGGTGTCCGCCGAGGTGCCGGACAGCACATAGGTGAAGGCAAACTCCTCGCCCTTGGTCATCAAATCCGGCTTCAGCTCGGTAATGGTACCATTGTCCTCAGCGCTGAAGGCCAGCGGTGGGTCCAGGGGCGATATCCTGTCGCCCTCCACCATCATCTCCTGGGCCCGTTGTACCGGCTCGGTAAAGTTGAAGTATACCGACCTTCTGTCCAGGGTACGGTAAATGCTGGAATTGAACAGCCCGTACTTCTCCTCCAGGTCTTTGATGCCATACTCCACCCCGTCCTCAAAGCCGATATAGTCGGCCATCCCGGTTTCGGGGTCTAGGGTGTAGGTCACCCCCTCAATACCCAGGGACATCAGCTCCGAGCCCGCCTCGCTGTACAAATAGTCCAGCAGCCTCATGCACAGCTCGGCGTTATCGCCCTTGGCCACAATGGCACTGTGGGCCCCGAAGGTGGCCGCGCGCGCCGTTTTGCCGCTTGGCCCCACCGGATACCAGTATTGCAGGTCAAAATCCGGGTTGGTCTCGGCGGTCTGAACCTTCAGGATGTTCATCCGGTCCACCCAGCCCCAGCTTACGAAGGCTTGGTCAGACTGGGTCATCTTGGTGTTCCACTGCTCCAGGGTAAGGGTCAGGAACTCGGGGTCGTACAGGCCCTCATCGTAGCACCGCTTGGTAAAATCAAGCATGTCCTTGAAGTTCTCGTCGGTGGTGGAAAGCTTCCACAGCCCGTCGTCCTCGTCGTAGTACATGTCGAACTGGTTCAGCCCACCCCAGCTGTACCCCATGCTGCGGAAATAGGTGGAGCCGCCGGTGTAGGCAAAGGGGGTGGAGTTGGGGTAAATCTCCTTCAGCTGCTTCAAAACCTGGTAGAACTCCTCGGTACTGCCCCAGGGCTCTATGCCGTTGGCATCGAAGATATCCTTGCGGTACAGCATGCCCAGGTTGATGTCCCGGTTGGTGTTGTAGGCGTGCAGAATGTAGCAATTGTCGTCCGATGCACTATAGGCCTTGAGATAGTAGTCGTTCTCCGGCATCGAGATAATCTTGCTGAAATTCGGCATCACGTCCAGATAGTCGTTCACGGCGGCCAGGGCGCCCTGGGGGCCTATTTTGTTGGTCAGGTTGGGCATAAACTCGTGGGCGCTTACAATGTCCGGTAAATTTTTGGAGGCGACCAGGGCATTCAGCTTTTCCTCTATGTTGGCAGACGGCGAGGTGATGATGTTCAGGTTTATGTTGGTTATCCTGGCCAACTCCTGGATGATCAGCTTGTCATTCAGGCTTTCCAGATCCGATATAACCAGCCAGTCGATGGTGACGGGCTCCTCGGTTAGCGGCAGCACTGCGCCACCCAGCTTTTCGTCAACCGGCTCGGCGGTGCTTGCGCCATCCGGCTGCGAGCTGCTGTTCGCCACGGGCTGCGAATCCGCCGAAGAGGATGAGGCGGGGGCCGAGCATGCCACCAGCATCCCCAGCATAACCACGGCCAAAACAAGTGCGGCAATTTTTCTCATTGTGATCCTCCATTTTTCATGTTGCGTGTTGCAAAGCTTACGGTCATCAACCCTTTACCGCGCCAACCATCATTCCTTTCGTAAAGTATTTTTGTAAAAACGGATAGGCGATCAGCATGGGAACTATCGAGATAAAGATCACCGCATTTTTCAGCGCCACCGGCGGGGTAGCAATCGTCTCGGCCATGTTGAAGTTGCTGCTTACCGCCGTGTTCAATAAATCACGCAGCACCACCTGCAAAGGGTATTTCTCCGCCGAGGTGATGTAAATAGACGGGATAAAGAAGCTGTTCCAGTGGCCCATTATATAGTAAAGCGCAATAGATGCCACCGCCGGTTTTGCCAAGGGGAAATACACTCGGGCTAATATCTGGAACTCGCTGGCCCCGTCGATCACACTGGCCTCGTATAACTCGTTGGGAATCCCTTCAAAAAAATTGCGCATAACCGTAAGATAAAAGGTCCATATCACGGTGGGGATGATAAGGCCCCACATGCTGTCCATCATGCCCAATTCGCTCACCAGCAAATATTTGGGGATCATACCCGCGTTAAAAAACATGGTGATGGTGATGAAGATAATGATCCATTTTCGCCCCACCAGTTCCTTACGTGCCAACGGATAGGCGGTGATCACCGTAAAGAACAGGTTAAACAGCACCCCCACCCCAGTGTATAAAATAGAGTTTGCATAGGCCCGGGGAATGCGTGAGGAGCTCAGCATCTCTTTGTACGCGTTCAGGGTGAAGCCCTTTGGGTAGAACGACACCTCGCCGCCAACAATATACTTGGGGTTGCTGAGGGAGAGGGAGAATACGTTCAGCATGGGCAGCAGCGTGCCCAGAATAATAACTACGGCCAGCAGCAAAACAATAATGTCCAAAGCATCCAGTCGGATTTTCTTTTTCACCTGCATTTTTTCACCTACCACAAACTGGTTTCATTCAGCTTTTTGCTTACCTGATTCGAGGCAATTACAATGATGAAGGCCACCGCCGATTCAAATAGCCCCACTGCGGCGGCATAGCTGTAATTCTGCCCCTCTATGCCCTGCCGGTACACATAGGTTGCAAAAATATCGGCCACCGAGTAGGTTGCGGGGTTGTATAAAAGCAGCACCTTCTCGTAGCCCACCCGCAATATTTCGCCTGAGCGTATAATGAACATGATGGCTATGGTGGGCAGCATACCCGGCAGGGTAACATTCCATATTTTGCGCAGGCGGCCGCAGCCGTCCATATCGGCGGCTTCATAAAGCTGGGTGTCGATATTGCTCAAGGAGGCCAGGTAGATGATGGCACCCGAGCCGGTGGTCTGCCATATGCCGCTGATGATGTAGATAGCCCTGAAATAGCGTGGGTCGGTAATATAGTACTCTGGCGCAAAACCAAAGGCTTGCAGTACCTTCGCCAGCATGCCGTTCTGGGGCGAGAGCAGGTCGATAACCATACTGCAAACCACCACCACCGAAAGGAAGGTGGGCAGGTAGCTTACCGTTTGGGTAAAGCGCTTCAATTTATTGAACCGCATCTCGTTCAGCAGCAGGGCCAGAATAATGGGGAAAGGGAACGAGAATATCAGGCTGGAAAACCCAAGCATGAAGGTGTTTTTGAAAAGCAGCCAGAAATCCGGTGAGGAGAAGAACCGCTGGAAGTGCTTCAGCCCAACCCAGGGGCTGTCGATAATCCCGGTCCACAGTCCATAGTCTTTGAAGGCTATAACCAGCCCGCCCAGAGGCACATAGTGAAAAACAAGGTAAAACAGTGCCCCCGGCAGCAAAATAAGATACAGCTGCCACTGGGACAGCGCCTTCCTCAGCCTGGGCCTGTGCCTGTGCCTTGCCACGCCGGCTTGTCGTTCCATCCTTCCACCTCCACGGGTTCTTTTTTCGCTATCGATTTCATGATTGCCTCCGCAATAAAAACGGGCTGCACCAGTCTTTCATAACTTTCCGGCATTTCGCCGGTATGCAACATTCTCATAAATAGCTCGCACTCCCTATGGTACAGCCCGCCCAGTCCGATCTCTCCAAAGCAGATGTCCCGCGGCCCGAACAAGGCGTACCCATGTCGGCTGGCGTGACTCAAAAAATGCATAGTCACGTCACAATTCTCAAAGCGGGCGGTGGCGGTCACCGTGCCATGGCAAGCCACGGCGTACACCTGCCGCGGCGCCGCGCCCAGAACGGTCAGGGCGATCTCTATCAGGTGGGGCGCGTAGAAGAGAAAGCCTCCAAACGGGCTGTCCATACTCACCGAAAAGCTGATGCAGGCGCCCAGCAGCGCGTTTTCCATCATCATCGCCCGGGCGGTGTCCCGGGCGGCCAGCACGTCCCGCAGGTACTTGCAGCCCGAGCCGCCCATCAGCGGCACCCGGGCCCGTTTCGCTGCGCCGGCCAGGGCCGACGCCTGGGCGCCGGTCAGGGCGAATGGCTTGTCCACATACACCGGGCACCCGGCCTGAATAAAGGGCAGGGCCAACTCCAGATGTGTGGCGCCGTCCCGCACGGTTATCATCACCGCGTCCACCGTGCCCAAAAGCTCCAGTGGGTGCGCCACACAGTGGGATATCCCGGCCTGGTCTGCAAGGGCTCTGGCCGACGTTGGTGTCTCGCCCCAAATGGCGACCACCCTGGCTTCATCGGCGGGCATCCCGTTGATACAGCCGGCATAAGCGCTGGCATGGGTGCTGTCGGTACCGACAATGCCTATGCGCTTCACCCGCAGCACCCCACTTTTTTCGCCATGCCACCACATCCTCAATCCTCGTGTAAAAAGGCCTCCACAAACCCATCGTCGGTCAGGTGAGGATACATTTCCAGCACCCGGTTTATCTCCTTCGCCTGCCCCTTCGACAGGCCCTCCGTCAGCTCCAGGCACCAGGTACCCTCCATCAACCCCTGTCGGTGCAGCACCTCATGAATGCCGGCAATGCAGCCTGCAAACCCATTACGCACATCGAACACGGCCGCGTTGGCATCGGTTATCTGGGCGGCCAGCCGCATCAACTCCATGGGCACGCTGCCCGCCTGGCGGGCTTGCCGTACCCGGGCAAAAAGCGCCACCACCACCGAGGTCCAAATGGACCACTGGCCAAGCAGCCCGCCCACAAAGCTTTTCTTGCGGGCAGAGCCCTCTACCGGCAGTTCGAACTCTCCCAAAAGATCGAACAGGATGTTGTCGTCGTTGCCGGTATACAAGGCCACCTGTTCCCAGTTGCGAGACATCATCACCCCGTAAACTGCGTCTACGGTGGCATACCTGTCAAAGGGAGCTACCTTCACCGCCACCACATTTGGGGTGTCGGCCACTTTTTTCCAGTAGTCCCGGCTCAGTCTTACACCGCCCACCGCGGGTTGCAGGTAAAAACCAATCACCGGCAGTACCTTTGCCACTGCCATGGTACGTTCCAGCAGCATCTCCTCGGTATAGCCGGCCAAGCCCCCCGGGCTGAGCAGTGCGGCATCGTAACCCATCTCCCGGGCCAGATTAGCCTCGTTCAGGGCCTGGGCGGTGGGCCCGCACACCCCTGCAATGCGCACCACTGTTTTCCCGGTTTTGGCCTCGAAGCAGTTTATCTCGTCAAGGCTGGTCCTGAGCACCTCCTCCAGCAGGTTGAACGCCTTGTCCCGTATCTCGAACTGGGTGGTGTGCACGGCAGACGCAATGCCACCCGCGCCCGCCTTCAGGTAATACCGTATCAACCTGCGCTGGCCGGCCGGGTCAAAACGGCGGGCCTTGTTCAGGACCAGCGGGGTAGCGGGAATAACGGTGCCCTGCTGCAAAATGTCCAATGCCTGTGTATGAGATCTCATTCAGTATTTGCCTTCGCTTTCCTCAAAATGTGTAGGCTTCCCAAGGCTGCGCCCCCCTTGCAGCAGCCACTGGGCCTGCCATTCAACCAGGGTGTCCAGTGGTACCTGCGGGTATCCGAACAGGCCAACCATCCTGGCCGCATCATTCAGATAGGCATCGCCGCCAGGGGTGCCGGCAAAGCTGACGGAACAGCCCAGCAGGCGGGCAAGGCGGTGGGCCACTGGTGCAACGGCGGCGGTTTCGGGCCCGGTCACATTCAACTTGAACACATGACTGTTTGCATAAGGCAAACATCGCAGGGCAATCTCATTCGCGTCCTTTTGCCATACGCAGTTAAAGCAGGGGTTGGATAAGGAAATGGGGGTCCCCGCCAAAATATTGGACGCCATGTCGTTTAGAACTCCATAACGCAGATCAACCGCGTAATTCAGGCGGAACAAAACAATAGGGGTGCCATACCTTTGGGCGGCATACTCGAACATTCGCTCCCGCCCCAGGGCGCTCATCCCGTACTCTCCCACAGGGGAGGGGAGAGTATCCTCGGTGCAGCCACCTGCATTAAGGGGTACCCGTGGGTAGATGTTGCCGGTGGAAAAAACCACGATGCGCGAGTGGCGGTAGTGGTCGGCTACCAGGGCTGGTACCCGGGTATTCATGGCCCAGGTGTCGGTCTCTTGGCCGTGGGTGCCAAATTTTTTACCCGCCATAAATATCACGTTCTCGGTCTGTGGCAGTTGCTCCAAAGCGGCCCGGTCCAGTAAATCGGCAGCCAGCGTCTCCACCCCGTGGTTCCGCAGCAGCTGTGCTGCCACCGGATCAGTAAACCGGGACACTGCAATTATCCGCTTTGGGGTACCTGCGGCCTCCGCAGCCCTTTTTGCCAGAATCGCCAAAGAAGGCCCCATTTTTCCGCCCGCGCCCAAAATCAGAATATCGCCCTCGATACGCGCCATGTCCCCGACCAGCCTGTCCGATGGGTCAGTCAGCATGGCATCCAGCTTTTCCTCGCTCCACATAAAATGCTCCCTGTTCTGTTATTGGTCCTCTGCATTCGGCCTGGTCATCCTGCGCGCTTGCTGGGCGCTTATAAACGGCAGGTCCGTATCACCGCCCAAAAACCTGTCAACCAGGTCCACGATATACTCTGCGGCCCTTGGCCTTTGGTCCAGAGTAGGGCCGCCCATATGGGGTATCAGGGTCACGTTCTCCATCCTGCGCAGGGGGCTGTCCTTCGGCAGAGGCTCCCGCTCAAACACATCCAATACAGCCCAAAAGCGTTTTTCCCTCAGGGTCGTTTCCAGCGCCCTCTCGTCAACAACGGCGCCCCGGGCGGTGTTCACCAGCAGCGCCCCCGGTCGGATGCTGTCCAACAGCTTTTTGCCAATCATCCCGTGGGTTTCCGGGGTGGCGGGCAGATGGATGGAGATGATATCCGCCTGGGCGAAGATTTCCTCCGGTTGGGCGCTCCGTGCCCCATGGGCCTGTATCTCTGCCTTGGGCACGTATTTGTCCCAGGCCAGCGGCCTCACTCCAAAGGGCTCCAGCAGACGAACCAGGTACCTGGGAATGGCCCCAAAGCCCACTAGGCCCACCGTTTTGCCAAACAGGCCTTGGCTGCTGTCGTTTTCTTCCCGCCAGCCCCCCATCCTCATGCGGCGGGCATATTGCGGAATCTGCCGCAGCCCGGACAGCATGTAAGCCAGCGTCCCCTCCGCCACCGACTGCGCAAAAATCGGGTTGGCACTCAGCACCCGTATCCCCTTTTCGAACACTGCCGCCGACACCACCGGCGCCACCGTGCCGCCGGTATGGGCAATCAGCCTCAGTGCGCTTGCTCCACCCAGTATCTCCGGGGTAAAGAAGGGCGTTCCCCAGCCGGTGATGCACACCTCAATGCCCTCCAGTGCAGCGGCAAGCATCCGGGGGGAATAATCTTCGGGAGCGGGGTTCCACACAAGGTCGCCCAGCTTCTCGGCCTTCCGGGCTACCCCTGGAATGAAAAAACTGTCGCGCATCTCACCAGCGGGCATGGTAACCAATATCGCGCCACCCATAGCCTTGTCCTCCGGCTTCTTAAATTGGCGGCCGCATCGCATCGCGGCTATTTGTTCAGCAGGACTTCCAGCAGCATGGCGGTAACGCTTTTTTTTCGCTCTACCAGGCTCTCCTCACTGTAAAGGTCGGTGCCAAGCAGCTTGGAAAGGGTATACTTGTTGGAAAAATAGGAAAAAGGCAGCATAATGGCTGACAGCAGGAACTGCTGCACATCGATATCACTCTTGAAGGCACCGGATACCTGCCCGCTTTGAATGATTTCGGACATCTGGTCGAAGGAGGGCTTGCGGGCAATGCCATAGTCGGTCTCGTTAATGTAAACGCCGTTATTCAGGTTTTCCCACAGCAGCAGGTTGACATACACCGGGTTGCTTTGTGCATAGTCAAAGTAAAAGCATATCAGGCTTTCAATATGCTGCACCGGCTCCCGCTCGGCCATAAGCACCTCGCGCTCCGCATCTGCGAACACCCCAAAAACCGTGTGCAGCACCTCTTTGTACAGGTCTTCCTTACTCCCAAAATAGGCATATATCATGCCTTTGTTGTAACCGGAGCGCTGGGCAATCTCATCCACCCGTGTACCATGTATCCCTTTTTCCGCAAACTCCTGTATTGCCGTGTTCAGTATGCACTCCCTGGTTTTCTGCGCATCACGTCTCGCCATCACTACCTCCTAAGGGAAGGTTGGTCATACAAATAACTAACTAGTTAGTTTATTATAGGCGGAGAATCCCCTCTCTGTCAACCCATTTTTATTCACCGCAAAAATGTTTGTAGAAACATACCAAGAATTATCGCCTCATATTGTAGCATCACACCAATACAGCCCCGCCTGTGGGAGAAAGAAAGCGGCATACCATTGTGGTATACCGCCTCTATTGTGGGCGAAGAAGCCATGCTTGCCGCCTATTTGTCCAAAAAAGCCCCCTGGGCTCTCAGCTTTTTCTGTAGCACTGCCGTGTCGACCCCCTGCACCGAGCCGTCCGACTCTGCAGCAAGGGCCGCCGCTATACCTGCCGCCTGTCCCAACGCTCCAGCGCTGGGGGTCACGCGTATAGCCGCCTGCGCCTCAAAATCGGCGGAAACACAACGCCCGGTGACCAACAGGTTTTCAATTTCGCACGGCAGCATTATCTCGAAGGGGAGGTCATAGCAGGCACGCCCCAGCGTCGGTTCAAGCCGGTGGGTCATTGTATCCCCTCCGTCTGGGCTGTGAATGTCGATGGGATAGGCCGAGTGGGCTACCACCGAGGAGAACCGCCTTGCTGCCAAAATGTCCTGGCCGGTAAGGGTATACCGCCCCACCAGGCGCCTGGACGCACGCACCCCTACCCAGGGGCCGGTAAACTCCAAAAGGGCGTTCTCGAAGCCGGGCAGACAGTCCCTGAGATAACAGTCCAACTCGTGGCATTGCCGCCGACCAATCCGTTCCGCCCCGGACAGATTTTCCGCGTCGGTGGCATCTATCCCCGATATCCGTGTGGTGTTAACAATATATTCACCCGGGCGGCTGGTTTCAAACATCAGGATATCCTCTCTGGGAATGGAAAGCCTCCCCGCCTGCTTTGCCTCCAGATAGGAGGCCGGGCTGCCGGTGCAGGCAAAGGGCTCATCCAACTCCAGCAGCGCCGTGTTCTTTTGGTAAACCGGAAATTCCGCCGGGTGCGCCCTTACGTAGGCCTTCAGGCGGGCGGTATCCACGTTGCAGTATTTCATGTTCATTGTCAACGGCTGGGAGGCGCCGTCCTGAGGCCGGCCAATCACAAATTTCGCGCCAGCCCAGGCCATCAGATCCCCGTCGCCGGTGGCATCAACATACACCCTGCCAGCTACCTTGTTAAGCCCGTCCTTGTTACATACCACCAGGCGAACAATGCGTTGCCCTGTCACTTCGGCTCCCCCGACCTGGGTGCCAAACAGCACCTCGCAGCCACTTTCAAAGGCCATTTCGTCCAAAATATATTTGAGGCCCTCGGCGTCGAAGGGGGTAAGGTACGAGATATACCTGGTGGTGTCTTTGACATGCCCCCGGCACTGGCCCAGCGCTACCATACGGTCCACAAGTTCCTGCATAAAGCCCTTTATCACCTGCTCCTCACCAGAGAAAAAGCTCATCATAGGTCCAACCCCAAAGCCGGTAAGAGCACCTCCTAAATAGCCATTTCTCTCAATAATCAGCACACGCGCGCCTTCCCTGGCGGCGCAAATACCTGCCGCAATGCCAGAAATACCCCCGCCTGAAACAACCACATCATAGGTACGGTCATACAATCTGCTCATGTTATCCCTCCCAGTTCTCACGCACAATTGTCCCATATTATAGCAAGGCTTTTATGTGCCGTCAATTGGCATATCTCTTGCAGGGTGCCAAACACATATTTCTTGAGAAGTGCCCCCATGGAAAATGTCGGGAATGCCCCACAGCGCGGTTAAAGGAAACCCACGAGGGCGAAAGGCAAAGAACCCCTTGGTCGCCGTTGCCGATACGCGTGTTTGGCAGCACTAGGGCGCATTAACTTAATATAGCGAGTATCTATCGTGCATAAACCACCCGACTATGTCCGAAGGTGAAACGCGGTTAAAGGCGGTCGCAATAGCATCATCCAGAATCTCCGAGCGGTTCAATGATGTGGTGCGCAGCCTGTTTGCCGCCCACAAGAAAGATGCTTTGGATGATGAGCAAAACGAGATTTTGACGGAGATGAAGGATTTGGTGCACCTGTACCTTGACGAGAAAGACAGGGACGCAGGACGCGCCAAAGTGACCGTGCTGGCAAAGCAGCTTGGTCTTAGTGTTTCCAATCTTACTGATGAAGAAATCCTTGTGATGACAAAGGTGATGGAGCGTTCCCCTCGCTTCAAGCGCGCGGCGAAGAACATACGGAAACGAAAAAAAATAGCAGCCATTTCTGGCAGCTTTCGGCTGGATATGGTAGGCCATTTTCATAAGATTTGCCCAGCCGGAGGGCGGGGCGCATCGCTCATTTTGGCCGGGTGTATATACAAATCGGCCCCTGCCAGCAGCGCACACACGGGCTTCATATACTCCCTACGAGAAGTATATGACCCACTTTGACACTTTCCCGCAAGCGGGCAAAGGTGTCTGCGTGGGCCGGCCCTGCGACGCGCCGCAGCGCTAGTGCCGGAGGCCAACCGCCGCGCAGCGGCGGCTCTTGGGCCGACGGCCCGGGAGCTAAGGGCATGGCGACGCGGCACAGTGGCATGCCACACGCAAAAACGGAGCATATACGCACGCCCGTTTTGCTGCCGAAGCTGCCGCCGCCGAGGGCAATTGGAGAGCTTCGGGTATTTGCCGCTGGCTGAGCAATGCTTTTCTGTCCAGCGCTTTCGGCGCGGCATAATACATTAAAAAAGCATAGAAAACCATGGACATTGCCTATCACTATTATGCGGTAAAGACCCTCGCAGGTGCGGCCGGTTTCAACGAAGATGAGGCGCAAATCATTGCTTCGTTCTCACAGTATGTAGACGACTTCAACCTGTATGCGTTCCGCGCATATTCCAATGTTCCCGATTATGTAAAAGGGAGCCCATACGACCTGCACATCCCTAGTCCGCTGAAACCCTATAATTTTAACCCCGCCACAACGGGATTTAGGGATTTCGTTGATATGGCAATGTTGGTGACAGACTGGTCTCAAAAATTCACATCCTCGCCTTTTCACTTTATCCCCAGGGACAATGCCAGGATAAGCGCTAAAGATTTCCGCACAGTGCCCGCCCAGTGCGACGACGGCTCGCTGATTGCCGGCATGCTGAGCAAGGCAAAGAGCAGTTTTTTACAGTGTATTCCCAATAGAAAACATGCACTCATGCATATCGGCATGCTTCTTCACACATACTCAACGTGTCAACAAAATCAACCTTAGAAAAGAATTTTTTGAGGTCTCAGTTGATGAACTTGAAGATTTGGTTTATGAATTGGAGCCGTCTGCCGAGTTCAATCGCACTTTACTTGCCGAACAATATAATCAGAGCCTTTCTGTGGACGAAATCCCCGAAGGATACAGCGCATTCGATTTCGATGAGGATGAAGAAATTGATGATGACTCTGATGAATCTGAAGATTAATGCGATGGAACATGACTTCTGCGTATTTATGCATATATAAAATCACAATTTCGATTTACATATTTGCATATTGAATGCCGGACATCATCGAAGGTAACAGAATAGATTATAAAAGAATCATCAAGCGTACACTGCGCACAATCAGAGGCTGAAATCGTAAATTACCGCATCCTGTATGGGCAAGAGATTTTTTTTCAATATTCCGAAGACGATATTTTGTCAGTCATAACTTACAAATATAGAATTTTCGCGTTGATTGTCAGTTGTATCCGTGGTATACTAATGGCGAGCATTAGTGAAAGGAGCCACTGCGGCTATGATAAAACGCGAGAGATATATGGAACAAATCCGACCATTCATCGGAAACGAATTGGTAAAGGTTCTCACAGGCATCCGCCGCAGCGGCAAATCAGTCATGTTGGAGCTGATCCGCGAGGAACTACTCATGTCAGGCATATCCGATGAGCGGTTCATCTCATTTAACTTTGAGGAAATGGGCAACGTCCGTCTGAACACAGCTGAAGCACTGCGCGAAGAAATCTTGAAAAGAGCAGCGAGTATAAGCGGAAGAGTATACCTTTTCTTCGATGAAATCCAAGAAGTGACAGAATGGGAGCGGTGCGTTAATTCACTGCGGGTGGAGATCGACTGCGATATCTATATCACCGGCTCAAATGCGAAGCTGCTTTCTGGAGAGTTGGCAACATATCTTGCAGGCAGGTATGTGGAGTTTGTAATTTACCCATTCTCATTTGCCGAGTTTAGTGAGCTCTACCAGGACGTGATTAGCCAAACTTCGCAAAGCGATATTTTTACCAAATATCTGACTATCGGGGGGATGCCCTATCTGAGCAACCTTCGCTATGCGGAGCAACCGAGCCGCCAGTACTTGCAGGACTTATACAGTTCCATTGTGCTTAAAGACATCGTGAAGCGAAACAGTATCCGTGAAGTAGACCTGTTGGAGCGCATCATCGCGTACATCATAGCAAATGTGGGAACTACTTTTTCCGCAACATCGATTACAAGATACTTTAAAAGTGAGAAAAGAACAGTTGCGACTGAAACAATACTGAACTATATAAAAGCCTGTGAGGACGCCTATCTTTTTTACCGAGTCAAGCGACAAGACCTACAGGGAAAAAAAATACTCGCCACTAACGAGAAATACTATATTGCTGACCATGGGATTCGCGAAGCGGTCTTTGGTGGCAATATGCGAGATATCAACCTCATCCTTGAAAATATCGTCTTCATGGAACTGCTGCGCCGTGGTTATAGTATTACAGTAGGAAAAGCCGCCGCAAAAGAAATCGACTTCGTCTGTGAAAAGCAGGGGCAAAAGATATATGTCCAAGTTGCCTACCTGCTGGCTTCTGAGGAGACCATCACACGAGAGTTTGCAGCATATGACGGTATACGCGATAATTACCCAAAATTTGTTGTCTCCCTCGATGATTTCGATATGAGCAGAAATGGCATCAGGCACATGAACATCCGGCAGTTCCTGCTGACCTCGGACTGGGATTGACTGTATAATTAACTATCAGTATCAATACGACGTTCGGACATGACATAAGGTTTACAAGATTTATGCCCAATTTCAACATATGGTTGTCAAGAAAAGCTCATGGATGACTTGACACAAACATTCTTGCTACAGTATGTTTACTATCTATGCCCTTAATAATGGTTTACACTAAGAAAATGCCAGGCCGAAGAGATTTTGTATCTTGTTCGACAGTTTTGCGCCGAATTTAAATTTTTTAGAACTCGACATCTAAAATGTTTGACAATTCAAAAGTTTTAGAATAGTATGGCAATAGAAGCTATTTCATACTAGTGAGGTCAACTGCCATGATCCAGCGAGATACGTACTTCAACAAACTACTTGGGTTTAAAAATAAACATATCATCAAAATCATCACCGGCATCAGGCGCTGCGGAAAATCAACCTTGTTGGAGATGTATCAACGGCATCTGCTACGTGATGGTGTGAGTGAGACTCAAATCATATCCATAAATTTTGAGCATATGCGCTATTCCCATCTTACGGATGCCAAAGCACTTCATGATTATGTTTCTGAGCGCCTTATTCCCGACAAAATGAACTATGTTTTTTTAGATGAAGTTCAAAATGTACATGATTTTCAAAGAGCCGTCGATAGCTTGTTCATTCAGAAAAATGTAGATATTTATCTCACTGGCTCAAACGCCTACATGTTGTCGGGTGAAATTGCAACACTTCTGTCGGGCCGGTATGTGGAAATTGCAACGCTTCCGTTGTCTTTTAAGGAGTATGTCGCATCCACTGGCAGCACCAATGACCTTTCCAGAAAATACACCGACTACTTAACCTACAGTGCTTTTCCGTTTACGATGGAATTGGACAAGGACGATGACAGAATACAGGATTACCTAAATAGTGTTTATAACACTGTCATCCTCAGGGATGTGGTTGCGCGCAAAAATATATCTGATGTGATGATGCTAGAGAGTGTCATCCGATTCATGTTCGACAATATCGGCAATTTGATGTCTACAAAAAAAATATCTGACACTATGACTGCCGATGGTAGGAAGATATCTACACATACGGTTGAATCCTATATATCTGCCTTGGTGGACAGCTTTGTTCTATACCGTGCCAAACGGTATGATGTAAAGGGGAGACAACACCTGAAAACCAATGATAAATATTATGTAGTCGACATTGGCTTGCGACGCGCTATTCTGGGGGACTCCAGACGTGATGTGGGACATATTTTGGAGAATGTTATTTATTTGGAACTGCTCCGTAGAGGTTATGATGTCTATGTGGGCAAGTACAATTCAACGGAGATTGATTTTGTTGCTCTACGAAAAGGCGCAACTGAATACTTCCAAGTTGCAGCGACGGTTCGCGAAAAGGATACATTGGAAAGGGAACTCCTGTCACTTAATTCAATTCAAGACCATTATCCTAAGACTTTGATAACTCTGGACGACGATCCACCAGCTGATTATAACGGTATTCGTCAGATAAATGCATTAGACTTTTTAATGGCTGATTAGCGCGACTGATACCACTGGCTATGTGATGAACACATAAACGAGGGACACGTCGATGAAAACCGAGAAAACCGTTTCCAGACAACGAGCAATGAAAAATGCCACGTTTAGCCTAAGCATGGCGGGGTTTAATATCACATCAATGATTAAACAATATGGACAACAGGTGCTAGACGGAAAAATGATTTTGCGTGAAGCTGTGGTTAAGATGAATCTTGAAAAGAATGTTATTTCTAAAAGTGTACCTAAAGAATGATTCGGCAGACACACCGAATATGTAGTGTGTCTGCCATTAAGAAAATACACATTTTATCATGTATTTTCAAAGAACTCAAAAATAGCAAATTGCACAAAGACTGACCAGCACACTAGTTAACTACAACTCGGTGATTTTAGCCGAATTTTTTACAAACTTGATAGCATCTGTTTTGTAATATATCGTATTCATGTATTTATTATATATTTTTGTGCACGGAGATGCTGAGAACAAGCTCGTGTCATGCTGCCAGTTGAAATTTGAGAGCACATCTGCTATAATCAAAAAAATATTAGAAAATTACTGCGATTCATAGTTGTTTTTTGAAAGTCACCGAGGGGATGCTACCATCTCTAATAACACCACCATGCATTACTTCATCTCTGTGCCTGTTAAGATGCGAATTACAATCGTGAGGACGATACTATTTTCGTATTATTCACACTGAAGAGAACCAAGACTCTCATATCGATTCATGTATGCCAAATCTTCTTGATGAGTGTTTTTTGTTCGTCATAATGATAGAATTTGATTGGGGCAAGTAACTGCTTCCCCAATCTTTTTATTTGGAGGATGAACATACATGATGACACACAAGAAAAGCAGGGTTAACCTCAAGTTATGGTCGGGAGCTCATGTGTTCCTATATGGACGGCTATCACGCGACGAGGATAAGGAGCTTAATTCGATGGTTAACCAAATGAGAATCATACGTGATTATGCAG
>JAJDIZ010000026.1 GCA_030266915.1 Ruminococcaceae bacterium OttesenSCG-928-D13
GCTCATCATATTGGTAAATTCTGTATCCAGTTTCTCAAATAGTCGGGCTTGAATATCCAACTTTCGCATCCCGGTTTCAATCTGCTGCTCGGCTACTTGAGATTCACTAAAGCTATTGACAGTCAACATGCGCCAATCACCTTTATAATAGTTGGCACTGTTGATGTTTTGAGATAATATTTCATCCGCAAAGATATTCATGGCGTGCCGTGAATCACCGGGATGCCCACTGGTACCCTCTCCACTAAGCAAAGCCTGTGCCTTTTCCGGCGTCAGGTAAACATACCCACCAGGAGTCATCAAATCCAGTGTTGCATCGGGGTACTTCGTAATAAGCTCCCTTATTGTCATGCTCCGCACCCCCTTTCTAAAACAGATTTCCCAGCGAGGTCACGATTTCGAAGATGATAATGGCGAGGTACATAAACAGGAAGCACATCAGCAGGACAAAGGAAAACACCCGGATTTTGGGCGGGATCTTCATCGCCTTCGCCTTGAGCCGCTGGAGTTCCAACTGCTTCATGTCGTGAGAGAGCATCTGGAAATAGACAGCGCCGTCATCGCCTCGCAGAACTCCGATCAGCCCGCGGACGATGTCCGAGAGCAGGGGCGAGTTGATTCTTGCCTCAAACCGGGTCAGGGACGCTTCATAGGAGCTGGAGCGCATATCGGCGGTTAAGATATCCAGCTCGGAGGCAAACACCGGACCGGCGTTTCGCTTATAGTTGTCCATGATCCCCAGTACATCCCGGCTGGCCTTTAGCTCCTGAGATATGGTCGCCACAAACCGGGGCAGCTCCAGCTCAATTTCCTCCCGCTTGACCTTCAGCTTCTCATCGGCGCTCTGCATGGTCTTGAAATATGTGAGAACCGCGAGGATCAGCACGAAGGGCGCCAGCAGCGGCAGGACAAGCAGGCATGGGACGATTGCCAGCAGGATACAGCCCGCCTTTACCAGCGCATAGGCAGTGAACAGCTCCGGTGTCATGTCCAGCCCCGCCGCATTTAGGCTGCCCGCCATCCGATGGCGCTTGTACTCATCCATGCGGATAAAGCGAGCCAGCTTGGTTGCCCAGCCCAACATCAGGGCTTCTGTGAACTTTGTCTTGACCTTTGCCTGCCGACCGGCTGAAATCATAGCCCGGAGGGTTGCCACCTTGGGCAGCTTCAGCAGGTCTGCGAGGATAAAAAAGAGTCCCAATCCAAGGAGGACTCCGAAAAGAAACAGCCATATTGCCACAGAGATTCCTCCTTATCGTTTGTATTCCAGCGGCTGGGTCAGCTTGATCACAAAGGCGGTGGACACGAACAACACCGCCGCGCAGATTGCCAGAATGATCTGACCGAGGGGCGTGTGCATCAGCGTGTCATACCAGTCGCCGTTGAGAAAATACATCAGCGGGATGTTGCCCACCAGCAGGATCTGCATGATGATGAACTCCTTGCGGGGCTCGGTGATCAGATTCTCCAGCTCGCCGTTGACAATGCGCATATCGGATAGCTTCGCCACAATGGGCGTCAGGGTGTTCTTGAGGCTGCGGTCGTATTGGCAGGCGGTCAGCGCGTCGCACCATTCCCGGAAGACGTCGTTTTCAATCCGCAGCTTCATGTCCTGCAGTGCCGCCGACACATCGGGGTCAACCAGCCGGATTCTTGCGAGGAAGTCCCGAAAAACAGAATGCACAGGCGGGTTTAGGTATCCGACATTCTCTGATACCGCGGTCTGGATGTCCTCATTTCTCAGGTAGGCGGTGGTGATGATGCTGAGGGCTGTTTCCAGCTCGGCGGCGATATCCTTCTTGTAGTGATTCTGCGTCAGCTTGACATACCAGAACGGAATGAACATCATGCCCACCGCCAGCACCGGCACCAGGAACAGGTTGCCCAGCATAATGGCAGCCGCCGTTCCCGTAACAAACAACAGCAGGGACATGGCGCAGATCGCCGGGAACTTCTGCTCCCGCCCGGTCATGCGCAGAATATTTTGGACGTCGGCGATTTCCCTGCGGATGAGGGATTTCTTCTTTCTGTGGGTGCTTTCGTTGATATCATCCTTGAGGCTTCGCGGTTTCGCGTTCAGCCTCCGGAAGATGGATTCGGTCATCTCCATCGGGGAGAGGCGAAGTAAAATAAAGAAGCCTGCTACCATGCCAATGCAGGCGGCAAGCAAAAGAGTATTCATGCGGTAACCCCCTCCTTTTTGTCATGTTTCTCTGACGCGAGCGACACAGGTTCGGCATCCATAGTGCTTCGTGCGCGATTTGGCTGCGGCGCCTCGCCGCCCTCCTTTCCTTTGGGGCTTTCAAGCAGCTTGTCAAGGAGCTCCTGCGGCATCCCATTTTCCATGAACCGCTTTTGCAGCCCTGCGGAGATTGGGGACACCGCCTCATGGTGACCGCCGATGACAAACTCTCCGTCCTCCAGCCGATTCTCGGTGATGGCAAAACGGAACAGAGTGTTGTAGCGGCGGCTTCCGTCCGGCAGGATCTCACATTCCATGATCTCCATCAGCTTGCGCTCTTTGTTTTCGAGCTGCTTGGCGAACACTACGATGGGAAACGCCTCACTGACGAGATCCATCAGCGTATCGTCCGCCATATCATATTTGCGCTTGCACAGGGTGACGATGCGGCGCCAGGTGGCTTCGCAGGAATTGGAGTGGACGGTGCTCAGCACCGCGTGGCCGGTTCGCGCGGCTTCCTGGGCTGTGTACGCCTCAGCAGAGCGCATTTCTCCCACGCAGATCACGTCGGGGTGGAAGCGAAGCGCCATGTCCAGCAGGATATCCTGATCGATGTTCTGCTTGTCGTTCTCCGACTCGCGGGTGATGGTGTGGATGACGCTGTTGCTGACCCTGCCGTCCTGCTCCCGCACGAGGTCAAGCTCACGGCTGCCGTTTTCTATGGTGAAGATGCGTTTGTTGTGGGGGATGGTGGTCAGCAGCCAGCCGGCCACCGTTGTCTTGCCGGAGCCGGTGGCCCCCGCCACGCAGATGGATATCCCATAACGCAGGCATTCGGAGAGGAAATCCATCATTTCCTCCGTGGCCGTGCCGCCCCGCACAAAGTCCTCTTTTTTCATGCTCTGCGGGTTGACGATACGAATGGAGGCACAGATGCCCACATCCTCGTCCACCAGTGGGGTTTTCAGCACCGCGATGCGGATGTTTTTGGAGAGGTGCCCCAACACGGCGGGGCTGGCGTTGTCCAGAACCATGCCGGACACATGAAGCATCCTGCGGATGACATTGATGGCGTGGTCGGGGCTGTCGAACCGTTCCTCCAGCTTGACCAGCTTCCCGTTGGAGTACAACACCTCGATGTCCCGCCAACTGTTCACATTGATTTCCTCGATGCCGGTGCCAAAGATGTACTTGGTCAAAAATCCAAACTCCGCCATCTCGGTGTAGAGGGCATCCACCAGCTTGCTCCCCGATAGACCCTTGACTGCAATGCGGTGATCCTGCACATATTTAGAGATATATCGTTTGATCTGCTCCTTGGCGTCACCGTCGCCGCCATCTGTAATCAGGGTGGAATACTTCGAAGAGACATATTCCTGCACATCCGCCAGCACCGAGCTGAAATCCCGACCGTCATTTTCCGGAGTAAAAAACAGAGAGCGGGAGCGCGTTGTGGATGCGCTCTGCGATGACAGCATCCTGCGTGGCGTATCATTTTCGTCAGGCGGATCCGGTGGCGGCACGGGAAGAGCAGGCTGTTGCATCGGCTGTTCCGACAGAACCGAGGGCGTTTCTTCTTCAGTGATGTTGATTTCCGCCACTATTGCCTGACCTTGGGATGTGACTGTTTCTTCCGGCGCAAACATCGAGGCGCTTCGCTTTTGGCCTAACAATCGAACACCTCCCCGCAAATTTTCTCTATCTCCTTGCGGAAGGCGCGGCTGTCCTTCATGCTGAGGTCAGCCAGCAGATTGCCGGCGAGATATTGGCTATCCAGCTCCTGCGAGTGGGGAAGCTGAAACGCCACGCTGCCAAGTACCCGCCCGATATGCTCTCCCGCCTGGTCGGGCCGTAGGTTGGAAGCGGTCTTGTATTGCTTGTCGGCGTCCCATTTGTTGTCACGCAGCAGCGGGAGCTGACTGGACAGGTAGCTGACCGATTTCAGGTCGCAGTTTGCCAGCCGCAGCACGGAATCTGCTTCCATCAGCGCAACGGCTGACAGGATATCGTTGGCGATATAACTGCCGCAGTCGATGACCACATAGGGGGCAAGCTCCCGCAGACATTCGATCAGCTCCCGTGCCTGGGTTTCGGAATATGGCGGGTAGGTGTACTCGTTCTCGCCCTTGAGCATCCCCAGCATGGTCAGATGGCTCAGACGCTTGTGGGTGACGCAGTTGTGTTTGACAAGGCTTTCCGACACATGAGCCGCCGCGAGGACGCTCCCCAGTGACCGCTCACATTCCAGCTCGGAGGAGGGGCAGATGCAGGGCAGCATGGGGGCGGTCATATCGCACAGGAGCAGCACAACATTGCGCTTCTTATCCGCCAGATACTTAGCAATCTTGACGGCTACCGTTGTCTTTCCGCTGCCGGGGCTGCCCCAAACTGCCAGCACACCGCCCTCGTCCAGCACATCCGGCTCCATGTTGGGTTCGGAGCCGCCTCGCCCGAAAATGCCGCCTTTTTTGAAATTAAGCATTGGCGTCACCGCTCTCATCATCGGGATCGGCTGCCTCCTGATCGTTTTGGGAGTCAGCTGTATCAGCGGGGTCGCTGTCGGGGGTGTCGCCATCTTCACCCTCAGCGTCCTCCGCCAGCAACTCGGCGATAATCTCATCCTGGGCGGCAATGAACAGTGAGGCGTTCTCGGCGGTGCCGCGGTAAACGAGGGAAATGTGCAGCCGCCCATCCGCTTCCAGCTCGGCCAGCGCCTTGCTCTGCTCCGGGGATACCAGCAGCGTAACAGTGGAGGGCAGCTCCCGTTCTTCGTCCTCGTCGGTCTGCTGCCCCGTGTTGGCGTCATAACCGGAGCTGGCGGTGACGCTGATGACCTCGATGTATTGCAACTCAGGCGGGATCACTGTCACACCCTGCTTTTTGTAATCGGCTGCAACGACATTGACGATGTCGCCGCTCTGGAGCTTGCCGGACAGACCATTGGCAAAGCTCTTGATGGTGACCGATATGGCCTGTTTGGTTCCGTCCAGACTATACAGATAGGCATTTTCGGCGGCGGGCGCATCGGACAGCTTGGTGGAGAGGATATAATCCCCTGCGGAGAGGGTGGCGGTAGCATAGCGTCCGATCACAGTGTCAGTCTGGCGGATGACGTCCTCCGGCAAATTGTAGCCGCCGACCTCCATCACTGTCACCATGTCGGCCGTGATCAGCTCGCCGGCACGGATTTCCCTGGTGACACGGACAATCTCAGCCTTCTGGCTGACACTTTTATTGAAAAACGGCGCGACACCGAAGCAAATCAACAAAGATAGCAAAATACACAGGACTCCGATCACTGTCCGGTTTTTGAAAAGATTCATAGTTTGGAAAGCCTCCTTTTGGTCAAAGACCCGCGATTCTCAAAATGTATATTGCAATGAAGCCGATGGAAAGGAATGGCGCCATTGGCAGGGATTTTGTTTTTTCTGTTTTGCCGTCCTGTTTCAGCCGTCTGGCAATCCTGCTCCCGGCGTGAAAGAAGAGCATTGCGGCAAGACCCAGACACAGCCCGGTAATTCCATCCGAAAAACCCAGCACAATGCCACAGGCAGCAGTCAGCTTAATATCGCCGCCGCCGATGCTGCCCCGCTTGTACAGCGCAGCAGTCAGCAGTGGAAGCGCTGCCAGCACCCCAAACAGGTCGGCGGGGCTGAAACATATCAGCCCCGCCAGCGCGATTCCCGCGCAGATACTGTTTGGAATGATCCTCCTGCGAATGTCAATGGCGGATGCCACAGCCAGTAGCGTAATAAAAAGAGCCGCTTGGAAAACAAGTAGCTGCATCTCACTGGCTATAGGAAGTGGGATCGGGCGCACCGGGTGGATGGGTGGGAGAAGCATCCCGCCTCTCATCATTGGGACATACTCATGCCGAAGCCGCCCTGTTCCGGCTCATCCATATCGGAGGCATCGGTCGGTTCCACGCCCTGGTCGGGAGCCTGGGACTCATCGGCAGCCTGTGCATCCACCTGGCCATCGCCTGTAGCTTGCGCGTCCGTGGCGGTCTGCTCCTGGGAAACTCCCTGCAACTGAGTCAGTTTCTGCTGGTAAGCGTCCAGCACGGTGCTGGTCAGGCGATTGCGGGCTTCGGTGGTGGTAAAGCGGCAGGTGTCCCGCCAGCCCTCCGGCGAACGGTATTTAGGCATGTTCACCGACAATGTGCCGTAGCCATCCTCCTTGACACGCACCCGGTTGATGGTCAGATCACCGTACTCAGCGATGGCAAAGGCGCGGGTGTCACCATCCATCTCCAGAGAAGAGATCCGCACACTGAGAGGGACCTCCGGCTGCCTGTTTTGAGTCCTCTCGGCAATTTCAGTTTCCGCCTCATAGTCCACGATATCCCTCAGCATCTCGCTTAGGATATCATGAGAGACATCGCCGGATCGGCAATACCCAATAAACTCGTCGAATCGATCCGAATCAAAAGTAGGACTGGGGTAAGACGAAAACTCATGCTGTGTAGTCTGCTCCAGTGCGGCAATCCCCTTGATTGCATCAAAAACCGCCTCCGGCTGATGCCCGTTGATACCGAACATCTGCATAAACTCGCGGATATCGTCCTTAACGGATTTGGCAATATATCCCACCAAGGTGTCAGGCTGCCCATCCAACTCAGTCCCTGTCTGCTCAGGGATGGTTTCCTCCGCAGGTTCTGCCGTGTCAGGGCGGGGGCCGTTTGCGGCGGCCTCCTGTTCCATATAGCCGGAATCCTGCTTCGGGGTGTCTGTCTGCGCCTGTGCCACTTGATTTTGGTCGGCGCCGTCCTGCTCCGGGTTTTTCTTGCGTCTTGGCATGTTGTCTACCTCCTGTGATCTTTAATTTTGCACGCTGCTTGCCGGGATCAGCCGTTGTAGTTGAACATCTCCTGGATGCGGCGGGTCAGGGTAGGCATGACGGTGTCGCCGAACAGGGCGTAGAGGCCGGCCAGGACGAGGGCGCCGATGACCACAGCCATCAGGATTTTGACGGCGGTGTCCACATAGCCCTCACCGGAGCTGTTTGCCAGCGCGTATTTGACGGAGCTGCTGTGGACCTTGGCCTTGATTGCAAGGCTGGTGATCGCCGCAGCCACAGCAGCGATCACGCAAAGCAGACCGCGGCGGGCTGCCAGCGCGGAGGTGACCGCACGGGTTTTGCGGGCAAGGGTTTCCTTGAACTGAGTAAAGTGCTTTTTCATAGAATTTTCCACCTTTCTTTTTTAGAAAAGGCCGGAGGGATACTGTTTCTCCGGCGGCAGAAAACTGCAAGGCCGGGAGATGGCATCCCTACGGCCTTAACTTTTTACAGAGTATTCATGGTTTCGTGCTGGCGGGCTACATCTGCATCACTGGTGCGGTATTCTTCGTCTGCGCCGCGAAAGGGTCGGGCGCCTCCATCTGCTGTCCCGCCTCCTGGCTTTGTACAATCGCCTGTTGATAGGCGTCCAGCACCGTATTTTGAAATTGGGTGAAGGATTCTTTTGTACAGGGGAAACAGTAATCCTGATATCCCTTGAAGCCCTTGAAACCGGGCATGGAAACAAACAGCCCTTTACTGCTCTCCATGATGCTCACCCTGCGGATAGCAAACTGGTCGTTGAGATTGACCGATGCCGTCCCTTTTAGGGAGCCGCTGCCGGGGCGCAGGGATTGGATTTTTACCGTGTATTCCAATGGAAGCTGTGCGGGGTTCTCCTGTTTCTGTCCATTCAACCCGTGCGTTAAAACCTGCTGGTAGGCATCCAGCACCGCCTTGTCAAAGGCCGCGCGGGATTCCTTGGTGCAGGGGAAGCAATGGTCGAGGTACTCGCCGTTTTCCAGCTTCACGCTGGGCATGGACACAAAGAGACCGTTCTTGCCTTCCATGACACTGACGCCCCGGACGGCGAAGCCGCCGTTGATGTTGACCGAGGCGGTTGCCCTGGAATTGCCGTTCATCTTCAGGGATTGAATCCTGACATCGTATTCCATAGGCAGAGACGAGGAGGCTGGGGTTTCCTGTGTCTGTGCTACGGGTGCTGCTTTCTTAGGCATATTTTTTCCTCCTTTCTTCCTGATTGTTGGCGTTAAAAAAGGCGGCTGCCGCCGCCAGGATCACATGGTCATGCTCATGCCGGTTGCCTGCTCCGGCTCCTGTCCGTCAAAGGGGATCTGCTGAAAGCCAAAGCGGTCGATATAGTGAAACTTGCTGCCTGAGTGGTCGTAGAGCTCAATTACATCGGACATGGAGAGGGTGTGCCCCGTATAGCCGGGAGGGATGTGGGTATTAAACTTCGTCCACAACATCTCCAGATCGTTGGTTTCCACCTGTCCATCGTAGGCAAGCGTGTAATTGACGGGGTCGGGCTCACCAAATTGCTGCACCACCTCGGCATAGCTGACAAACTTCATCATCACATCCACCTCCGGCTTGAGCTGCCAGATGCGGCAGGCTTTGAGGGGTGCGGCGTTTTCCCCCGACTGGGCGGGGACGCCGTTTGCAAGCCTGTCATACACGCCGTCTGTCCACTGAGGAGTCAGGCCGTGCTTCACAAGCCAGCTTTCCAGCTCAGGGCCGCGGAACATATTGTCCATGACGGCGGTCCCCTGATCCTGACCGGCATAACCGGCCGGATTTCCATAGTAATACACACAGCCATGCCTCATTTCTATCGGCTTCATCATCAACACTCCTTCCTAAGTCATTGTCATACCCCCAGTCTGCTCCGGCGCATCGCCCCGCAATAGCTGTTCCATCTGTTCCCACGATGGATGCTCCAGCTTCCCCTCCAAGATTTCGATTACGGCGTGGTCATTCCGGTCGCACACCAGTATCCGGTGCTGATAGGGCATTTGCATATGGGCATAGTCCACCGCCTCTTTCGCGTCCTTTAGGGGCGTAGCGGAGCTGTAGTGGCCGTCCGACAGGAAGCAGTACCCAAAAAACTCAGGGGAACTCGGGGCGGGATTCCCACCCGGACGGATTTGGGAGAGGTGCAATCTTGCGCTGTCCGGCAGAAGTTCCGGCTTCAAGGTTCCCACAACATCGCTGCGGTTCAGGCGGCAATACTCTCCGTCGGAGAGGAACACGCCATACACCGCGCGACCGCGGGGATTCGGGTTTGCACCAAAGCCGCCCTTGCAGAAAAAGAGCTGATGGGGGTACTCGTCGGACAGCGAGGCACGGGAAATGACCACCACCTTGCCGAGCAGCGACATTCCGTAGCCGGTTTCGGTGCAGTCCTTCGGGCCGTACAAATCAGACATTCTGCTCATCCTTCCAGTGGTGGAAAATGCCGGGCGCCTGATACAGCGAATGGGTGTTGATGCCCAGCTCACTGAGGAAGCAGCGCAGCTCCAGCGGCAAATCCTCCAGCGTGTCCTCGGCGGCGATGAGTACCAGCGCGCCGTCCGCCGCCAGCACCGACACATTGGTGCCCACCGGGATGCCGGCCTCGCACAGCAGGCTGGGCGGGATGTTCAGTTCATCGTCGTCGCTGCGGTAGCCGCTGCACTCGGATTCCCCGCAGCAGCGGGAGAGGAACAGCTCGTTGTCATCGCAGTCGCAGATGCAGGACTGGACCGGCAGGGTCATGTGGACCGTTTCCCCCGGCTCGTAGCCGAGGCCGCGTGCGGCAAAAGCCGGGATGGTCAGGGAGCCGTCCTCGCTCACTTCCGCACTCAAATACACCTTGTTCATACTGTTTTCCTCCTGTTTTTAAAGTGATTGCCCCATGACGGGGCCACCTGTTTGTGTCTGTGGCTGTATCAGCTCCACTTGTTCGCCTGGAGAGGCGAGAAGAATGTCCAGGCGGCTGATAAGCATTCGCATGTGCGCCTGCCAGCCAATCCAGTTCTTTTCTTCAAACCATCCGCCATAATGCTCTCTGGCATTCCCATCTGCCATCGCGTAATCAAGGGAACCGGACAGATAATTCCGGAGCCACTCTACAGATTCTTTGTCGGCGGCAAATGTGGTCAAGTCACTGAACCTGCTTTCATTTGTTGCATATTCCCGGTCGGAGTCCAGTTCGCCGACTTCTCCGTCAAGAAATTTCAACATGATTTCAGCCAATGCCATCGGGCTGGAATGCGACTCGCCATCACTGATGGTCGCCGGCGCATTCCAGTCGTCCTGCTGCACGGCGGCAAGGATATCCCGTAGAGTCAATGCCCCGTCCTTCGGCAAGTTGTTCCTGATGAAATCCACCGCATCGAGCCCGGCATCCGACTCGAAAGCGGTTATGCCCCAACATCCCATACTTCTTTGCCCTCCTTTGTCTCAAAAAGATTCATCTGTTCCGGCGCCAGCCGGCTCCGCTCATGCAGGTCATAATTGGCGATCAGCAGCTCGCTGAACTGGCAGCCGCCGTCATACCGCTGCTTGATATTGTTGATGCGGCTGGTTTCCATGATGTAGATACCGGGCGCATCGTACAACTCCCGCACAAACGCGCAGTCGTTGTAACTGAGCAGGAATTTGCCCTCGATCAGCAGT
The DNA here is from genome assembly GCA_030266915.1 of Ruminococcaceae bacterium OttesenSCG-928-D13. Classification (GTDB taxonomy): domain Bacteria; phylum Bacillota; class Clostridia; order Oscillospirales; family Ruminococcaceae; genus JAAYCI01. The sequence continues at coordinate 10,643 of JAJDIZ010000026.1, forward strand.
AGGGCGTCCCGCAGGCGGATGTGGTCGGCCTCGGTGAAGCCGTCCTCGCCCACATTCTGGTAGTAGCCCTCGGTGGCGTAGTAGGGCGGGTCTAAATAGAAAAAGCTCACCGGGCGGTCGTACTGCCGGATGAGCTTCACACAATCTTTATTCTCGATGATAACCTTGCGGAGTCGCTGGTGGGATTGCCTGATGAGGGGGAAGTTCGCCCACATATCATGGGGCTGGCTGGCATAGCTGGTCAGGCCGCTGGCATAGGAGTAACGAATGAGCTGATAGAAACATGCGGCTTTCTGAACATCGCTCATGGGAGCGTCCCGTGCCAGGGCCGCCCGAGCAATTTCAAAATCCTCGCGGGAGTTGAGAACAAATTGGAGGGCGTTGATCAGCTCCTCCGGTTTGTCGCGCACGCAGCGGTATAGGTTGGCGAGTAGGCTGTTAAAGTCGTTGTAGACCTCAAAGGGGCCGGGCTGTTTGTGAAACAGCACCCAGCCCCCGCCGCCGAACACCTCAATGTACCGCTCAAACTGGATTGGGAACAGGCTGACGATCAGCTCCCGCAGAGCCATCTTGCCGCCAATCCAGGACATAAAGCTGTTGATGACGCACCACCTCCTTTTCGGGGGAAAACACGGCGGCTAACCGTTGTCTGTGGTTTCCAGATAGGAGAGGTCGATATATTCGTTGCCGCGCTTGTCGTATCGCATCTTCCACTGGCCGGCCGGTGCATTCAGAATGCGCAGCATCAAGCCGGACCCAACCGGAAGCACATAATCCTCTCCGAGCTTTTCGGGATCGTATTTCTTGCCATCGGGGGCGATGATCTCAACAAAGGGCTGCTCGGTATCCCAGTCGAGGCATATGACGATGTGCTTTTCCTCATCCAGCACCCACAGGTCGGCTTCCAGCATATCCTTGGAGCCGCAGCCGGTCAGGGCTGTGAGCAAAAGCAGAAGGGACAACATCAAGGTAAACTTGCGCATAGAGATTCTCCTTTTCATGATAAAATAATTATTCCGTCAGGGGCAGTTCAAGCTGGTCGGCGTCATAAAGGGGTGCAGCACGCACAAGGCCGTTTTTCGCCCCGGCGATCTTGCTGATGCGGCTCTGGAGCTGCCGGATCGTGGCAGTCAGCTCCGCCGAGGTTTCGGCATAATAATAGCCCTCGTCGCCGCTGCAGATGGGGTGGCCGGCGCACCGCAATTCATTGATGGAGTGGCGCAACCTACCGCCGCTCACACGGAACAGGGCTTCCAGCGCAGGGCTGGACACGGCGTTTCGCTGCCCGGTGCATCTTCGCTTCAGGTAGTGGAGGAGCGCGTCCTTATCCATTCAGCTTCCTCCATCCTCAAAGCTGCTGGCTCATTGCCATGCCCTGACCGCCCATCTCCTGTTCCATAAAGACGCCGCAATAATCGCTGACAGCCTCGCAGAGCTGCCTGTAGTCCTTTTGGTTGGGATGGTAGACATACCATTCGCTTTGCCCGTTGCAAGTCCAGACATAGGGGATAACCCCGTTTTTGAAATTTGGGTTGCTGACCTGCTTGTTCCCAAGAATATCGGCAAAGCGGAACAGCGCGCTGTCAACAGCGCCGTCTTTGCGGTTGATGACGGTTGCCTTGAGCGCTGTGTAGTGATCTGCGTGACCGAGGGTGACAAACTGGAGTCTGACTCGCAAATCGCCGTCCAGTCTGCCGAAGCAGGAGCTTCCGGCATATGTGGGACTCTGAAAGGGGACGCCGCAGCGGACAATCTTCTGCAGCTCCTGTTCAAAATAATTCATAGATATTGCTCCTTCCTGCTGTGTCTTTCTGTTTTTGAATAACAAAAAAAGAGGGACCGCCTGATCGGGATGCGGTACATCCCGAAAAGACGGCCCCTCTGTGGTGCTGGTATCTTTACATTTGCATAGTCGGTCCCTCCAGTACGGAAGGATATTTCAAGTTGTGCCAGGGCGTTTCCATCAGGTGTTTGATGTAATCCCGGCAGGCATCCTCGCCGCGCTGCTGGAGCATGGCATAAAAGGAGACTGAATCAAAGGATTTCCACTCTCCATCCTCCAACTTCAGCGCCAGCCATTCATTGCCGCCGTTGACCTGCTCGACAAAGGCGAGGTCCCCAAGCACGAAGCCGATGCGGACAGCCCAGTTGCCATGCCGGAACTGCTCTATCAGCTCGTCCACACTGCCGACCTCTCGGATGCCCCAGGCGTAATCGGCGGGGGAATCGAAGGGGCCTGATCGGATTTTGTCTTTGCAAGCGGCAATCAGGTCGCTGAAATCCCGCATCACAAGCCCCCCATTTCCATGCCGGCAGTAGGATCGACCGTTGAGTCCATCGTCCAAATCGGCCCGCCATCTTTGCGCTTGAGGATTCCATACGATGTCCACTCGGCATTTTCAAGCTTCATGACCTTTTCGCCCAGGGCATAGAGGTTGATCATCTCGGAGAGGTCAATGCTGTCATTGCCGCCCCGCAGCCGGGAGAGGTATTCCTTTGCGTAATCCTCCGGGCCGCTGGTTTCCGTGATGAGCGTATAGTCCTGTATCTCACCTGCGAGAGTTGTGGCAGCTTCCAGATCAGGCGGCTTCACCACTTCCAGCATGGCTTTGTAGAGAGCGGGGTGGGTATACTGCTCCATATCCGCCAGGGCTTTGGCGAAGCGGTTGACGGCGCCAATGTCCTCCGCATCGTCAATCAGGTCTTTTGCGGCGGGGATCTGACAGTCGGCACAGTGATATCCGATTTCATCCAGAGAAGCGGCTCCAAGGGCTTCCAGCACCTCGTTCATCCGCTTATCAGTCAGGAGAGGCAGGTCGATGGATATGCTCTGTTCGTTGTCATAACTGGGGTCATTAAAGAAGCCCTTGCTGACCGACAGCACAACCGGCGCGTCGGAGCGGTGGAAGTATACCGTGTTGCCGGGCGTGTACACCTCTTGGATGGCTTCCACTTCCACATAGCCAACGGAGGAGAACACGCCGTTTTCCCTCTGGCGATGCCTTGCGCCGATCAGTCCGAAGCGTTCATCCTCCGTTTCGCTCCCCCAAAAGATTCTGGCGGCGGCAAAGTCATGAACCTCCTGTGGCAGCATGTCGTTTTCGAAGAGCCAGCGGCCGAGCGAGACATCATTTCGCATGCCCGGAGCCACATGACAACTATCAAGGCTGTGGGTGAAGTTGATCAGGCGGGGCAACGGAATCTTGTCATTATGATTCTTTTGCGCCTCAATGGACACCATTGCGTCAAAGATGCTGCTTTGGTGCTGAGGAAGCTCCGCAAGCCGCTGTGCCAGCAGATTCAGCTCCGGCAGATGCACCGGCGCACCGATTCGCCCTTGCAGGCTGCGGCGCTTGATATCGCAGATTTCCACTTCATATATGACGCGGTCATCGGTGATTCGGGCCTTTTGCATGGCGTCGTTGTATTCCGCCCATGTCGCCGGCAGTTCCAGTGTGGCGGAGGTCAGGGCGCCGAAGGTACCGGGTCGGCTGATCTCTATCTCAAACTCTCTCATTGACTCTGACCTCCCATTTGCGGCCATGCTTCACCATGCGCTTCAAGATAGCTTTTGTTTTGAGCCATAAAATCCAAGCTCTCGCTTTTCGCGTATTTCTCCAGCACACGAAACATTTCCGCCTCAAAATTCGGGGCATCAAGATTCACTTCATCCAGAATGTCGTTGTAGCTCTCCCATTCTCCGTTTGCTCGGACACAGCAGAAATAGCCGAGTCGCGGAGGCTTATCCTCATCGACATAGAGATTGACCTCTATATCAAGATTGCCGGCTTCCAGCACAAAGAGCACATCCGTATCGGATGGAAAATCTCCGGCAGCAAGGCATTGCTTTACATCCTCCACTGTCATTGCCTGATGAAATCTATAGCCTTCGCCTAATTCCCGCTTGATTTCCTCAAGCGAATATGCAGCATCCAGCAGTGCAGTCTTTTGCTCCGGGCAGGAGATCACACGGAACTGATCCTCACCGGGGACAACAGCGAGGGAGCGTCCACTGTCCCACTTCATGTGGAGGGTTCCGATATCGTCCACCTTCCATACAGTGCCAGTGGTTCCGGGTTCAACAGCCTGCGGGTCGTTCATGGATATGAGCTCAATGCGGGTGCCGGGCGGATATTGCTTCTTGATTTGATTAATGTGATCACGGTTATATTGCATAACGTTTCGCCTCCTTCAAAACAGACAAGATACCATAATTCTTCTGGAATAGCTATTGTAATGCGCTTTCGGTGAGACCGTAGCGCCGGATGACAAAGGCACTGACGATCAGCCGGAACAGCTCATCGCTGATCAGCTCGCGGTCGCATAGCTCGCCTGTGGTAAGACGGCAGGTGCCGTGGTACAGGTCTTTTGCGGCCTGGAGCAGGGTGTGAACCCTCATTTCAGTACCGGCGCTGTCGATCCTGTTAAAATCTACAGCTATCTCCCGCAGAGCCGGGCGGGACTTCTTCCATAAAGTAGGGTCAGAGGACAAAAGAAAAGCCGCCGCGGTGTAGGGAGTGTACTCCCGTTTTGCGGCGGCGGTGATGGATTGCATTCTCTGGCGGTGTGATTCTCTCAGGAATGGGGTGGTGGTCTGCCGTGGAAGGAGCTGGCGGGTTCGCTCCGACAGCTTCGGCATCCTAACCTCGCGGATCAGCCGCTGTGCCAGCTCGCCATGCGTCCAGCAGTTTGCGGTCAGCCGTTCCTCGAAGCAGACACAATCGAGGACGCCGTGACAGTGCCGCTTTCTTTTTTCTGCCTTCACGCAGTATCGGCAGTCGCAGTCGGTTGCAGTGGGCTTGTATCGGCAAATGGAAATACCGCCGCCCCTGGGTCGGTGGTTCGGCGGTGTCATCATCATTCTCTCCAGCCCGGCGAGGGGAGTGCTCTGTACGAAGTAAGTTGGCATTGCTTCATCCTCCTGAATCGTTATTTTATCTGGAAATGAAAAAAGCGCCGGAACCTTTGCGTTGGTTCCGGCGCTTGATGCAATTTTGTCTGTGTGGGTTCATATCCACAATCGGCATTATGGTCGCTCTCTACATCCAAAAAAAGTGACCTTCCGAGTCAAGCCTCGAAAGGTCACTTTTTTTGGCGTAGATACTGGCTTTGTGGGCCTAATATCTAAATCCACCAATTTTTTTGGCGGAGAAGGAGGGATTCGAACCCTCGCACGCCTTTCGACGCCTACGCCCTTAGCAGGGGGGCTTGCCACGCCAAACTTTGGTGGAAAATGGCACCAAATAGTAGAGTATAATGCGTCCCAAAAGCCTTGAAAACACAGGGGCTTTGGGACGATTTTTTGTTTTGAGGCCCGCCACACAAGAATACCACAAAAAACGCTGTTTTGCACTACTTTTTTGCACGTTGGGCACACATCGGGCATACATTGAGATTTGACGGGGCGGGTGTTTAGATAAGAAACCCCTAACCATACGACACACATTGCACCTGATAGCATCACCTACCATTGACAAATATTATATTGGGACGGTGCTATTGCAATGAAAAAGTATGAATCCCTAAAGAGGCAGTACCCGGAGTACATAAGCCTCAACCAGCTATACCAAATATGCCGTGTTTCTAAGCGGGGTGCGCGCTATCTGTTACAAAATGGGATTATCCCTTGCATTGAAAACGAGAGCAATGCAACCTGGCGCTATAAAATCGCATTGGATGATGTCATTACCTATCTACGCCGACGTGAACAATGGGGTAGCCTAATACCTCGCGGTGCGCTCAAAAGCCCAAAAAAGGGATCGAGGAAAAAACAACCTCCTATATTTCATGCAACGGAAAACGAGTTGACGGCATATTTCAGCGAACGATATGCCAGCTACCCGGACATCCTGGCTACATCGGATGTATCAGCTATGACGGGGCTACACAGGAATACTATACGCAAGTTAATTCGGGAGAATTTGATTGAGGTTATCAATCAGTGCGACACCTATTTAATCCCGAAACCGTGTCTTATAGAGTTTGTGAAAGGCCCAAAATACACCAGATGCAAAAGCCCGTCCGAGGATTATAAAAAAGTTATAGGAGGTTTCGAGATATGGAAAGCTGCAAGATAATTGCGGTTGCGAATCAGAAGGGCGGCACGGGCAAGACGACCACCGCCTGCAATATGGGCCATGCCCTTTCCAAAGAGGGCCGGCGCGTCCTGCTGGTAGATTTTGACCCGCAGGCCAATCTCACCATGAGTTTTGGCATTGAGCGCCCAGACGAGTTGGCAATGCCAATGCACGACATTCTCGCCCTGGTGATGGATGGTGCGGATTTGCCCGATAAAAACGTATATATCCGTCGTGGCAACAGGCTGGACATCATTCCTTGCAACATTAATTTGTCCATTACGGAGATTAACCTGCGCGATGAAATGGGCGGCGAAAAGACGCTGGCCGACCTGCTGGAGCCTTTGCGCCCCTTCTACGATTATATCATCATCGACACAAACCCTTACCTCGGACTACTCACCATCAATGCGCTTGCCGCCTGTGACAGTGTGATTATCCCTGTGAGCCCGCAGTTGTGGTCTGCCACCGGCCTAACTGACTTATTGCAGACGATTTTCAAAGTGAAGCGCAAAATCAACCCTCGCATTGCCGTGGATGGCATCTTACTGACTATGTGCGATGAACGCACTCGGCTTTTCAGGGATGCAAAGGCCCTGCTGGATGATTTTTGTGGTGACAAAATCCGTATTTACGACGCCCATATTCCCAGCACGGTAAAGGTGGGCGAGGCCAACTACTCCAGCATCAGCGTGATAGATTTTGCCGCCTCCAACAAAGCGGCGCTGGCCTACACAGCATTTGCAAAGGAGGTTATCGGTCATGGCAGCAGTAACAGCCACGAAGCCACGGCTTAAAAACCTTGACGACCTTTTTATGCTGAACGGCGGCGGCAGTCCTTTAGATCAGGACACCCCACAGGAACAGCAGCCGATGAAAAAACAGCAATCCATTATGGCGGTCGGACAGCTTACGGCTTTTCGTGGGCACCCGTTCCGGCTTTATACCGGGGAACGCCTCGACGATATGGTGGAGAGCATCAAGAAACATGGTGTGTTGGTTCCCATCATTATACGGCATGTGGGGAATCTCTTTGAAATTCTATCCGGGCACAACCGCCTAAATGCCGCGAAGCTGGCGGGGCTGGACGTGGTGCCGGTGATTGTGCTGGAGAACATTTCAGACGCAGATGCTTGGGTGTATGTGATTGAAACCAACCTGATGCAGCGATCATTTGCGGATATGGCCCACTCGGAAAAAGCAGCGGTAATTGCCATGCAGCACTCCAAACTGTTTTCTCAGGGCAAGCGCAACGACATTCTGGCCGAGTTAAATAGACTTGAAAACCCGCAGGCTGCTGGAAAAGATGAGACTTTTTCGCAAGTTGCGCAAAAGTCTCATTCTGATAGAAAAGTTGCTGAAATGTACAGCCTTTCAAAAGACACTGTTGCCCGTTACCTTCGCATCAACAAACTTACGCCGGTTATCAAAACCCGGCTGGACAATGGCGATATTGCTTTTATCCCAGCCGTCACACTTTCCTTTTTGCAGGAAATCCAGCAACAGAGTTTAGACAAGTGTATGGAGTTAAACGGGTTTAAGGTTGATATGAAAAAGGCAGATGTCCTACGCCAATTCTCCGAAAACGGCAAGTTGGATGATGATAGCATGTACCTAATATTGTCCGGCGAAGTAGGGCCAAACCCAAAGCCCAACCGTACCCCCACTGTAAAAGTCAATAAAACTGTGTATCTAAAGTATTTCCGGCCTGAACAGCCAGCAAAAGAAGTGCAGGAAATCGTCGAAAATGCTCTTGCATTATATTTTGGCCAGTAGCATCAATACCGCCAACCAGGGCGCCCCATGTGGGCGCCTTTTACATAGATATTTTAGGAAGGGAGGCCCCACATGGCAGTATTCCGGGTTGCAAAAACACGCGATTACACTGTAATGTCCAATCATCATCTGAAAGATCATCGCCTGACGCTCAAATCCAAGGGGCTTCTTTCCATAATGCTTTCGCTTCCTGACGAGTGGAACTACACGACCAGGGGGCTTGCCGGCATCTGTAGAGAGGGTGTTGACTGTATAGGGAGTTGCTTGAAAGAACTGGAACGCACCGGGTACATGGTGCGGAACCGCCTGCGGGACAAGAAAGGTAAAATAACTGATGTAGAATACACCATTTTCGAAGAACCCCAGCCAGCGCCCAAACCGGGAGGCTTCCTCCAAAAACCACATACGGGAAACCCGGATATGGATAACCCGGATATGGAAAAGCCTGATATGGCCCTGCCAGATATGGGCCACCCGGACCCGGAAAACCCGGCACTATTAAATACTTATAGATCAAATACTGATAAATCAATTAAACATCCATCAATCCATCCTGCGCCCAAGGCAAAGCCTCCGCCATCCTCGCGAGATGGACCTGATGAGATGGATGGGGTAGAGGTTTATCGCAATTTGATTATGGAGAATATCGAGTACAACCTGCTGGTACGACGGCACAGCGCTGAGCGCGTTGACGAGGTTATGGAACTACTGCTGGAGGTTCTTGGCACTAAGCGTCCAACAGTCCGCATTGCAAATGATGATAAGGCGACGAACACTGTCAAAAGCCGGCTACTCAAACTGGATTCGTCTCATGTAGAGTATGTGTTCGACTGCCTGGACAGCAACACCACTAAGATTCGCAACATCAAAGCCTACCTGTTGACTGCCCTGTATAACGCCCCGGCCACGATGGACAGCTACTACCGGGCCGAGGTCAACCACGATCTGTACGGGTCTGACCCATAACCGAATATCCTACACCGCCCCCTGCCGTTATGCTCCCTCCCATAACGGCAGGGGGCTTTTTTGCGTTCCGGGGATTTTTGAAAGGAGTGCCCGCCATGATTAAACCGAATAACTACCGCCTTAACAAGTTTAACGGCTACACGCTGGAGGACTGCGACTGTAAACTGTGCCTGCACTATGCCGGGAAAGGAAAGCCCTGCCCGCTGGAAACCTGCTGCTGCGAGGACGAAAAGCGGGAAGCCATTGCACGAGCCAGCGCCACGCCTGACTTGCCGCCCCTGCGCCGCAGGATTGACCCGCTCCAGCCGGAAAAGCCTGTGTGCTTCGACAAGCCAGAGTGCGCCGGCTGCGCCTATCCCGGCCACGGCTTCCTTTGCGGCGGCGCTGACGGCGCCTGCCTGAAAACCATCATATCCCGCCGCGGGGGGCTTTCCCCATGCCCGGCGTAAGCAAGGAGCAGATCGAGGCGGCGCGGGAGGTCAACCTGCTTGCCTGGCTGCAAGCCTATGAATCCCATGAGCTGAAAAAGGATGGCCCCCATTACCGCACCGTTACCCACAGCAGTCTTGTTGTCCGCAATGACGGGCGCTGGTACTGGAACCGGGGCGGCTTTGGCGGGGTGTCGGCGCTGGACTACATGATCAAAATGCGGGGCATGGGCTTTGTGGAGGCCGTCGAAACACTCTCCGGGGTGCGGGCCGCGCCAGAATATCAGCGGCGGCAGGCAGCGCCCGTGCAGGCCACTCCAAAAAAAAGGGACTTCAAGCTGCCCTATGCCAGCCGATGCGGGACACACGCCGTAGCATATCTCCAGCGTCGGGGCGTTTCTTCTGCCGTCATCAGCCGCTGCCTGTCCCTGGGCATTTTTTACGAGAGTGGAAAGCATAACTGTGTATTTGTGGGTCACGACGATGCGGGCAAGGCCCGGTTTGCCGCCCAGCGCAGTATCGGCGGAGATTTCAAAAAAGACGTGTACGGCAGCGACAAGCGATACAGCTTCCGCTATCCCCCGGAGCAGCCGGGCGCAAAGCAGGTGGCCGTCTTTGAGGCGCCCATTGACGCCCTTTCCCATGCCACATTGCAGGAGCGGGACGGCTGGAAGTGGAACGGCCACCGACTATCCCTGGGCGGCACCTCCGCTGTGGCGCTGGTGTCCTTTCTGGAGCGCCACCCGGAGATATGCCGCGTTGTACTGCACATGGATGCAGACCGTGCAGGGCTTACAAACGCACAGAAAATCAAGGACATGCTGAAAGCGGACAGCCGCTTTTCCCGCATCAAAGTGTCGGTGAAGCCGCCCCACCGGGGCAAAGACTACAATGCAGACCTGCAAAGCAGGATCGAGCAAGAACGAGAACAACCCAGCCGCCAGAAACAGGCGGTATTTTCATTGTAACGGAGGTTTTGAGCATGAAAACGCAAAAGACAGCCATCCAGGTAATCGCGGGCGCGGCAAAAACGCCGGAATACAGCCCCGCCGCAGTAAAAGCCCTGATGAAGCGGCTGGACATGAACGAGCGGGCCTTTGCCCTGCTGATGAATGTATCACCCAAAACGGTGCGCATGTGGATCACCGGGGCAGCCCGACCCTGCAGCATTGCCCGTAGGCTGATGCAGATTTATGAGGCCGGGCCGGAGCTGATCGGCAGGCTGATTGCCGGCGCGGAGGACGGCCAATGATCTTTACCATGATTTCACCACTGCGGAAAGGAGGCGGTTTTGATGGCTGGCCCCACCCAGCATGAAGATTTTGGCGAGAAGATAGGCGGCGCCAAAAAGGACCTATGGCAGGGCCGCGGCTTGTATGCCGATGATTTGGACGGCATGAACAGCCGTGAAGCTGACAAGTACATAAAAAAGGACAATGTGTGGAAAAAGCCGGACTACCAGGCCCTGGTTGACGGCGGCCTGCCGGTGGATGTGGTGTATTTCATCAAGGTGGCCCGCGACGCGCTGCCTGCCGCGCCACAGTATACCCGTTCTGACGATACCCCAGAAAAACGCCTTGCCCGGCAAAAACAGTATGTCGATACCGTCCGGCAGGTGCAGGAGGTTGTGGAGAAGGCACAGTCAAAGGCCGATGCCCTGGCCGCATTTGAAACCTGCATGATTGGCGGCGGCTGGTTTGAGTGGGTGCAGCCGGGCGCTTCCGGGCGTTATGCTTCTCCCACCCAGGCGGGCCGGGAGAATACGGCTATCACAAACAAGCTGACGAAGGCGCTGTTTTTCCGCACAGAGCGTAATTATCAGTGGGATATCGTGGAGAAGGCTCAAAAGGCGCAGTTTGGCGTACCCAAGGAGGACAAGGTGCCCAAGGGGTACGAGGTCAAGTATCACGATGGGCAAAATTCCTGGTCGAAGGACGATAGCTGGAAGCCTGCCACCTGGTTTGTAGCAAAGGGGCGGCAGATCATTAAGACCAATTTTGACACCAAAGCCGATGCCCTGAAATGGGTGCAGGAGTTTGCCAAACAGCGCGGCGCAAACGCGAAGCAGCGGTTTGTGCCGGAGCAGCTTGCGTCTATCCGGCGCGATGGCCCGGACTACCGCCGCGGCAGGGACGCCACCGGGCATGATTACCTCGACGCCTTCGACTTCAAGGGCGGCGAGTTCGGCAACTGGATGTCGCAGAACGACAGGCGGGCCTCCCTCAACATGGGCTTTGACGCTCTGAAAGACCTTGCCGACGCGCTGAAAATCTCCGACAGGGATATTTCCTACGGCGGGGCGCTTTCCATCGCCTTCGGCGCGAGGGGCGGCGGCAATGCCGTGGCCCACTATGAACCGCTGCGGCAGGTGATCAACCTGACCAAAATGCGCGGCGCCGGGTCGCTGGCACATGAATGGTGGCACGGGCTGGACGATTTCATGGGCCAAAAGCTGGGCGTGGATGGGATGCTTTCGGATAACCCCCACAAGCACCCGTTGATGAAAAAGCTGGTGGACACCATCAAGTACAAGCCGGAAACGCTGGAGCAGGCCACCGAGCGCACCGCA
>JAJDIZ010000027.1 GCA_030266915.1 Ruminococcaceae bacterium OttesenSCG-928-D13
TGCGCCGCTGCCGGCATCGAGGTAGCCGGGGTAATCAAGGGCTTTAACGGGCTGCCGAAGATTGCCGCCCTTTATGACACAGGCGCCTGTGCCCAGGTCGCCTCGTCACGCCTCACACAACTGAAGCACTGTAAAAAACTTGGTATCAAAACGCCCTGTATGCTCATCCGCACACCGGCGCCGGACGAGGCCGATGAGGTGGTGCAGTATGCGGAATACTCCCTGAACAGTGAGGCCGCCGTTCTGCGCAGCCTGAACGAAGCATGCCGGCGGCAGAATAAAAGGCATAAAGTGATTCTGATGTACGACACCGGAGACCTGCGGGAAGGGGCGTGGACCCTTCAGGAAATGACAGAACTGGCCCTTCTGGTCACCCGGGAGACGGACCGGCTCATCCTCGCCGGCATTGGCACCAACCTGGGCTGCTATGGTGCCATCCGGGCCACGCCGGCAAAAATGGCGGAATTGATCGAGGCCGCGCAGGCGCTGGAAGCAGTGACGGGAACGCGGCTCGAAATCATCTCCGGAGGCGGCACATCCGCCTTCCCAATGGTGGTGGACGGCTCAATGCCGGCACGCATAAACCATCTGCGGATCGGCGGCGGGATGCTGATTCCCACCCATTGGCAAAACGTTATCAGCCCGGCAGAGATGCCACCCTTACATTCCGACGTTTTCACCCTGCGCGCTGGAATCGTTGAGGTGAAGCGCAAGCCAAGCTACCCGGTGGGAGACCCCGGCTACGACTGCTTTGGCAATCGGCCGGAATTCCGTGACATCGGCATGCGATACAGGGCGATTGCGGCGGTGGGCCGGCGCGATCTGGGCGACCTCACCGGCGTACTGCCCCGCCCAGGCGGGTGCTTCGTTGTCGGCGGCAGCAGCGACCACATGATTGTGGATATGACGGACTGCCAAGTGGAAATTGCGCCAGGCAGCACCATGGATTTTGATATTGTTTATGAAAACCTGCTGTTCCTCACTGGTTCGCCAGATATTGATGTGGTCTGCCAAAGCGAAACCGCCTGAGCATTTTCAGGGAACCAATTTGCCAATTGAAACTGTCAGGGACTGGGCGTGCTGACAAAGCGGCCCCGAAAGACAAAGCCATCCAACTGCTTATAGGGCGCATAGACGTAACAAAAGAAGGCTTCCGGGTGCAAAGCACCTTGAGAAGCCTTTTTTCGGCAGAAAACATGTGATGACTGGTCAATTTAGATGCCACCGGTGGAGGCGGCAAGCAAAAAGCACCCCTCGATACATGAGGGGTGCCCATTGGGTGCAGCGAAGAAGGACTGTGCCCCATAAATACCTGCAGCATACTATAAATATATACGAAATGGCACCTTTCAGGCACACCCATCCTCACCCAAAGGCAAACAGCGAACGGCTGATTTTGGGCATTGCGGCGCACTGCACGGCCACGCTATCCACAACGCATCCCTGCAGTTTGTCATAGACCACCAAGTTAAAACCCGTGCCATAGATCGAATAATCTACACCACCGATGGACAGGTACCCCGTCCCGGCCGCATCCAGCGCACAGGGCAAACCATCCACCGCCACCATGGCAACATCGTCTCCGCCCACCTGCTCCAGCACAACATCGGCACCATCCAGCACGGCAATATAGCTTTGTGCTTCGCCGGCCGGCAGCTCTCGCATCAGGCCGATACGGCCCAGCTGTTCCCGCACAACGGCTGGCACCTCAAAAGCCCCGGAACAGTTGCTGCCGGCCAGCACCACATAGCGGTCAAGATTCTCGGCCAGGGCGTCCACAAGGGCCGGCAAATCGTCTGCCAACTTGGTGGGCACGCTGTCGCCGCCAAAATACACTTCATAATTAAAATTTTGCACCAGTGCGGCAAAATCGTCCAGTTTCGCCCGCCAGTTTTCTTTGGTCAAACGATATTTCCCCTGGGCCATAAGGGCCACCAGCCGTTCGCCCACAGGGTCCGGGAAATGGACAACGTCGGCATAATGGTACAGGTTTGCCACCACTTCTTCCATGCCTAAAAAGAAATATGCCTCGGCATTGGGCAGCCCCAGCAGTCCCTCAATCACCGCCGCCAGTTCCTCCAGCGCGGTGTTAAAGTAGCCCTTTTGCATCAGGCCATAGAGATAGGCCATGCTTATCGGCGGAAAAATGAACTTGAAGCTGACTTCGGGATAGGCCTGCACCAGCGGCGCCAGGTTTTCATCCAGATTCCGCCGGGCGTTCTGCACGCCGTCCACCCCGCTGAAATCCAGCAGCGAGCCGGGCACCGTCATCTGCTCCTCGTAAGACTGCAGGGTTCGCACTTCTTTGAAAATGACGTCCCACGGCCGCCCGAAAGCGTTCTCAACGCTGGGGGTGCTGCCGCCCTGCGCGGTTTTGAGCAGCACGCCGCCCGCGTAGGTAAACAGCACCTGTTTGTTCAGCAGATACTGGGTGTCGTTGAACGGGTCATCGTCGTAAAGGTACAGCGGTATGTCTCCATCATGGTATTGGTCAGCCGGCATCCCAAGGTATTGCAAATCCAGCACGATGAACACCGTGTTCACATCGTTATCGCTCTCCAACGCGATTTCAGTCACCAGGGCGTGATTTTTCGGGTACGAGGCATCCACCGTGGCCAGGTGGGTGTTCAGGCCCATGTGCTCGGCAAAAGCCTGTGGCTTGAAGGCCGCCGCCACCGAGCTTCCAACCAAAATACTGTCGTAGCTGCTGTGGCGTGCCAGCCCGGGGGTGTAGTAGAAGCGGGTTTCAGAATCAATGGTATATGCAAGGCCTTCCAGCGGGGCATGGTAGTGGAAAAACGGGTCGATAGCAGCAATGGCGCCAGCACACAGCACTAGCAGCGCCAGCGCAATAGCGGCGATCTTTATCAGCGTCTTTTTATACTTATCCATGCCGCTCTCCATTAAAAGTTAAAGTACAGGAAAATGCTCACATCTGAGAAAGAGAACAGGCACCACACCAGCAGTACCGCGGTGACAAGCGCTATGCCGGTGGAGGGCTTATACGCCAGCACGCGCTCATTTGTATTTTTCATGGCCAAAATGGCAAAGATTCCAAAGGCCAGGCAAAGCATCATCGGCAGTGCCGGCACCTTACCCAGCAGGTCCACCCCGGCGAAGGTGCTCAGCAGCCGGTTGGCCAACTCGATGCCCGGCAGGCGGAACACCGACAGCATTGCGGGGTTTACGGCGCCAAAATCCAGCCGCAGCAGTTTCACCACCATCAGGTTTGCCGCGCCGATGCTTTCGGCCCTGAAGTAGATCCATGCAAAGTTTATAAAACCAAAGGTCAAAAGCCAGCGCAAGCCCGCATGAAGCCGGTTGTACTGCTTCTCGAAACGGCGGTTCAGCAGCGAGGCGGCGCCATGCATGGCGCCCCACAGCACAAAGGTCCAACTGGCACCGTGCCACAGGCCGCTTACCAGAAACACCACAAAAATATTGATGTAGGTACGCGCTTCGCCTTTGCGGTTACCACCCAGCGGGATGTACAGGTATCGGGTGAAAAAGCGCGTTAGTGTGCGATGCCAACGTTTCCAAAACTCCTGTATGCTGAACGAGCGGTACGGTGACTCAAAGTTCATCGGCAGGTCGATGTTGAACATCAGGCCAATGCCGGTGGCCATGTCGCAGTAGCCCGAAAAATCGAAGTAAATCTGCAGCGTGTAGCACAGCACCACCAGCAAGGCCTCGGTGGTGTTCAACATGCCCACGCTGGCAAATCCCCAGTCGGCCGCCTGACCGATGATATCGGCCATCAGCACCTTTTTGCCCAGGCCAAAGGCAAAAGCTGTCAGCCCTTTGGTAAAGTTTTCTGCATTCAGCCGCTTTTTGGATGGATCGGCGAACTGCGGCACAATCTCATCGTGGGTCACGATCGGCCCGGCAATCAGCTGCGGAAAAAAGGTGACAAACAGCGCATAGTCCAGCATGTTGTAGGCCGGCACCTCGCCGCGGTAGCTGTCGATGATATAGGATAGCTGCTGAAAGGTGAAAAAGCTGATGCCCAGCGGGATAACCAGACGCCTCAGCACAAAGCCGGTGCCAAACACGGCATTGATGTTACCCACAAAGAAATCGTAGTATTTGTAATAAAACAACACTCCAAGGTTGATACACAGCGTCAATATCAGCAGTGCAATCCGGCCCTGGCGGCTTTGCATACGCGTAATCAGGCGGTTCATCAGGTAGTTCAGCACGATGCTGGCCACTATGATATAGAAATAACTGAAGTTGAAATAGGCGTAGAACCATAGAGACATTCCCAGCAACCAGGCCTTACCCACCTGATGATTCAGCCGGTTGAGCAGAAAATAGCCCGCCAGCGCCAATGGCAGGAACAGCAAAACGAAAATATAGGAGTTGAAAAGCATGATATCCCCCAAAAAAGCCGCTGGGTATTTACCCGGCGGCCACCGCAATATGCCCATTATAGCAATTGCACTGCAAAATGGCAATCAGCCTTGGGTTGCATGTGTGCCTGCGCACCACATCCCCTTTTTCAAGTTCAATATCGTCACAGAGGCCCCAAAATTCAACGGTGCAAATTTTTTGGTTTTTTGCATCAAAATTTCTTAACTTTGCAACACAACCCCCAAAAAACCTGTTGCGCTGGTGTAAATAACTTGGGGAGGTATGGATGTGCCAAGTATCGAGCGCGTTGGCGCGCTGGACAGCAACATACTGGAAATACAGCTGGACAACGGCAACACCATATTGTTCAACGCTGATTTGCTGCTGGCAAAGCCGGAATTTGCCCCCCTGGCGGTGGATGACCGCATTCTCTACCCCCACACCGGCGGCTCCCCCGCCGGTTTCTAAAAGCGTCCTACGCATGCTGAGAAGAATAAAGCCTACTTCTTCCCTAGGTAAGTGATGATTAAATGACGGTGCGTGATGGTACGGGAGATTTGGCCGGGGGCCAAGGCAAAACCGCAGGTAATACTTGGTGTATTACCGGGGATTTTGCCGACGTGCCATCCGGGCAAAGATGCCGTGCCAGCGCGTGGCGGAATTAATCAGCGCTTACCTAGATGATATTGACTGAGGAGACATTGCTACCGCCGATAATTCACACTAAAGGTGCTCTTGTCCCCACGGGTGTAGGTGCGGGTGTAATTCACCACCCGGTCGTTGGCGTCGTAGTTCACGCAGCGGAAGGCCAGTACCCCGAGCTTCGGATCCACGTTCAGCAGGCGGGCGTCCATCGGGTCGAGAATGGTGATGTCCAGGCTCTGCTCGCCACGCACGGTCTGGATGCCGCAAAACTCGCAGGCCTCATACAGGGTGAACACGTTTAGGTCGATGTCCTTCAGGCCGGGCGCCAGTGCCTCGGGAACATACACCTCCTCCAGGGAGACCGGCTCCCCGTTCAGCAGGGAAATCTGCCGGATGTAGTACACCGGCTCCTCCGGGGCGCATTTCAACACCTCGCCGTAAACCACCCCCGCGGGGCGCCAGGTTTTGCTCAGCACCCGCGTCTCTATCTTCACCTGCCTGGCCTGCATGTTCTGCTCAAAACCGCCCATGCTCTCCAGGTTCTGCTCCAGCTTTTCGCCCACCACAAAGATGCCCTTGCCCTGGACGCTGCGCAGCAGGCCCTCGCCGATCAGCGCCGAGATGGCCGAGCGCACCGACAGCCGGTGGATGCCATAGGTCTGTGCCAGCTCCCCTGCGGGCGGGATGGCCGTGCCCGGGGGGTATTCTCCGTTTTCAATCTTGTTGCGCAGCAGCTCCCGCAGCTGGAGATACAGCGGAGAGTTTGGGCCAACCGTTCCCTCAGGCTTCATCGTCCGGCCCTCCCGTCTCCGCGTCCCACCGGTGCAGCACGCTGGTCAGCCGTACCCGGTCCGGCCGGGCTGCAGTGCGGCAGTATTCCATCAGCGCCCCGGTCTGGTCATAGGTGCGGGTCACCAGCCAGAACAGCGGAGCCTCCTCGTCAACCGCCAGCAGTGCCGCCTCCTCCGCCGTGGCGTAGGTGATGCCAATGCTCTCCTCGCCGCGCTCGGGGGTCATGCCATACTCCTCCAGCACGGCGAAAAGGGAACGGCCCTCCAGGTCCGCCTCCTGCAAGCCCTCGGCCCGCTCGGCTGGTATGAAGGCGGTCTCCACCATCAGCGGCTCGCTGTCCACCGAGCGCAGCCGCACCACTTTATACACCGGGTATCCCAGCATCTGGCCAAAGTGCTTCGCCAGGGTCTTGTCGCACTCCATCCGGCCCACGCTCAGCAGGCTGGAGGTCAGCACGCGCTGCTGGTCCGCCGCCGTCCAGCTGAGGGAGTGCAGGTCCTGCAGGTTGCGCACAAATTTGGGCGGGGCCAGGTAGGTGCCGGAGTTTGGCCGGGCGTGCAGAATGCCGTCCCGCTCCATGGCGGCCATGGCGCTGCGCAGGGTGGAGCGGTTCAAGCTCCACCTTTGGCAAAGCTCCCGCTCGGAGGGCAGCTTGTCGCCCGGCTGCAGGCGATGCTCAAGGATGTAGGCCTCCAGCAGCTCGCCGGCCAGCTCCCTGGGCCTGGGTTTGTGGGCCTCCAATGAGTCATCTCCTTCCGGCATTGCTTTTCAACTAATATAACACAGTTGCGCCTAGGGCGCAATCTCGGCTTTTAGATATGTTTGCACTAATTTTATACCAATTTTTCGTACAGGTCGTCAAAAGTGCTTTTGGACCGCGAATTATAATAATACGATAATCAATGATTTTTATCGATTGAGGAAATCACGAGAAATGAAATTGGTATAATTTTGATTGGATGTTATCTGAATTTTATGTTGATATCTGGATTTTGGTATGCTATGATGCAATCGTAAAATAGAAATGAAGCGGATCTTACACCTGACATGGCACTCCTTCCAACCAATTTATGCCATTTTACAATGATTTAAGTGAGGGGAACCCTATGGCGGAGGCAATTGTTACGCTGACTGATGTGGAAAAGAGCTTCGGCAGCAACCTTGTGGTACAAAAAATGAACCTTGATATCGAGGCGGGGGAGTTTCTCACCCTGCTGGGGCCCTCTGGATGCGGAAAAACAACCACCTTGCGCATGATTGCCGGCTTTGAGGACACCAGTGCCGGCAGCATCAAGGTGCAGGGCGAGCCGGTGGAGGACAAGGAGCCCTACCAGCGGGATGTGAACACCGTGTTCCAGAACTACTCCCTGTTCCCCCACATGAACGTCTACGACAACGTGGCCTACGGCCTCACGATAAAAAAGGTGCCCAAGGACGAGATCAAAACCCGGGTTGGGAAGATGCTGGAACTGGTACAACTTACCGGCTACGAAAAACGCAAACCCGACGCCCTCTCCGGCGGGCAGAAGCAGCGGGTGGCCATTGCCCGGGCCCTGATTAACAACCCCAAGGTGCTGCTGCTGGACGAGCCCCTGGGCGCGCTGGACCTGAAGCTGCGCAAGCAGATGCAGCTGGAGCTGAAACGTCTGCAAAAGCGGCTGGGCATCACCTTTGTCTATGTCACCCACGACCAGGAGGAGGCCCTGACCATGTCGGACCGCATCGCCGTGATGAACGGCGGCGTCATCGACCAGCTGGGCAGCCCGAAGGAGATCTACGACCATCCGAAAACCCGCTTTGTGGCCAGCTTCATCGGGGAGTCCAACATCTTCGACGGCACGGTGCAGGCGGTGGACGGCACCCTGCTCACCGTGGAAACCCCGGCCGGGCTGATGCAAACCCGGGGCGAGGGCTTTGCCGTGGGTGAGGCGATGCACATCTCGATCCGCCCTGAGCACCTGCTGGCCGAAAAGCAGCCGGTGCCGGGCTTTGACCTGGCCGGCCGGGTGAAGGACTTCACCTACCTGGGCACGGCGGTGAAGACGGCCATCGACCTGAAGGACGGCACCGAGGCCAAGTTCTCCCGCATTGAGCAGGACGCCGAATGCGCCGAGGGCGACACGGTGTACGTGCACTGGAAGCCCGAAAAATCCGTGGCCATCAAAAAGACGGCCGGCTGAGAGGGGGCGCGAAAATGAGCGGCAAAACCAAGGCAAAGCGCCCGGGCCCCGGCATGCGGCGGCGCAACCTGCGGCGCAACACCCTGCCCGCGCTGGCCCAGGCGGGGCCGGTGTCGGTGTGGATGATTGTGTTCGTCACCCTGCCCACCCTGTTCATCATCTACATCAGCTTCATGTCCCGCGGGGTTTTTGGGGACGTGGTGTACGAGTTCTCCCTCGAGAGCTACCAAACCCTGCTGGACGCCACCTATTTCAAGGTGATCCTCAAGTCCCTGCGGGTGGCGGTGTTCACCACGATGGCCTGCCTGGTCATCGGCTACCCCTTCGCCTACTATATCGCCCGCAAACCCCGGGAGCAGGCCTCCCGGCTCATCATGCTGATCATGATCCCCTTCTGGACCAATTCCCTGATGCGGCTGAACAGCTGGCTGCTGCTGTTCCAAACCAGTGGCCCGGTGAACAACTTCCTGCAGTGGGCCGGCCTGACCGACAGCCCCATCACCTTCATCTACACCGACGGGCTGGTGGCCCTGGGCATGGTGACCAACATGCTGCCCTTCGCGGTACTGCCCCTCTACAGCACCATCGAAAAGCTGGAAAAATCCCTGCTGGAGGCCTCGTCGGACCTAGGGGCCTCCCCGGCCAAAACCTTCATGCGCATCACCCTGCCCCTCACCTTCCCGGGCATCTTCTCGGCCATCATCCTCACCTTCATCCCGGCTTTGGGCATCTACACCGTGTCCGACATTCTGGGCGGCGGCAAGGTGCTGTACATCGGCAACATCATCAAAAACCAGTTTGGGCAGATACGCAACTGGCCACTGGGGGCGGCGCTCTCGGTGCTGCTGCTGGCCATCACGGCCCTGCTCATCTTCATCTACACCCGCTTTGCCAAACTGGAAGACATGGAGGTGGTATAGGATGAACCACCTGACAAAGGTTCAGCGCAAGCGCCGCGCCCTGCGGGTGTTGGGAGACGTCTACGCCGTGCTGATTTACACCGTGCTGTACATCCCGGTGGCGGTGATGATGATTTTCTCCTTCAACAACCAGCGCTACAACTACTACTGGAACGGCTTCACCACCCAGTGGTATGAAAAGCTGTTCAACAACTCGGCCATCATCGACAGCCTGTGGTACTCGGTCATCATCGCGGTGCTCAGCACGGTAATCTCGGTGGTGGTGGGCACCCTGGGGGCGCTGGGGCTGAAGCGCTACGAGTTCCGGGGCAAGAAGCTCGTCAACAGCATGCTCTACATCCCCATCATCGTGCCGGAAATTGTGCTGGCCGTGGCCCTGCTCATCATCTTCATGACCTTCGGCTTTTCCCTGGGCATGGGCAGCATCCTGATTGGCCACTGCACTTTCTGCATCCCCTACGCGGTGGTCACCATCAAGGGCCGCATCAGCGGGGACGGCAACAGCCTGGAGGAGGCCTCGATGGACCTTGGGGCCAACCGGATGCAGACCTTCTTTAGGGTCACCCTGCCCAGCATCATGCCGGGGGTGATGTCGGCCGCCTTCCTGGCCTTCACCCTGTCCATCGACGACGTGGTGATGAGCAACATGCTGGCCGGCGCCAAAAACTCCACCCTGCCGGTGCTGATCCTCTCGATGAACAAGAGCGGCATTACCCCGGACGTGAACGCCCTCACCACCCTGATGATCCTCGCCATCGTGGCGGCGATGCTGCTGTCCGGCGGGGTGAAGGCCCTGCTGGCCCGGCGCGCAAAACGGCTGGAGGCCGAGTAGCGCCCCCAAAATTGTGTCCCCCGCGCCCTGCGCGATGGATAGTATGATGCCCCAAACCATTCACAACCCTTTCAAGGAGGAAAAAGAAGATGAAAAAGACCCTTGCGCTTGCCCTGTCCCTGCTTTTGGTGCTGGCACTGGCCGCCTGCGGCGGTGGTGATTCCAGCTCCGGCGCCCCGGCCAGCACCCCGGCGGCTGCCGATTCCACCGCCGAGCCCGCCAGCACCGGCGACGACGACACCCCCGCCAGCAGTGAGCTGAACATCTACATGTGGCAGCAGTACATCTCCGATTCGCTGATTGCCGACTTCGAGGCGGCCAACAACTGCAAGATCAACCTGTCCTACATGAGCGACAATGCCGACGCCATCACCAAGCTCACCGCCGGCGGCGGGCAGGACTACGACCTAATCATGACCTGCGACGCCTACATGGAGTCCCTGGTTGCGGGCGGCTACGTGCAGGAGATCGACTTCTCGGCCATCCCCAATGCCTCCAACATCAACGAGGCCTACTGGACCGCCAAGGAGTACTGCGTGCCCTACCTGATGAACTACATCTACATCGTGTACAACTCCGAGACCTGCCCGGTTGAGATCACCGGCTACAACGACCTGATTGACCCGGCCCTGAAGGGGCAGATCACCACCATTGACGGCGCCCGCAACCTGTTCCCCATCGCGCTGATTGCCCTGGGCTACGACCCCAACTCCACCGAGGAGAGCGAGATTGCCGAGGCCTACGAGTGGCTGGTGAAGTTCAACGAGAACGTGGTGAGCTACGGCAGCACCGAGCAGAACCTGACCAACGGCACCGCCTCGGTGGCCCTCACCTACGACGGCAACGTGAGCTGGGCCATGGCTGAGCTGGGCGAGAACAACACCCTGAAAATTGCCGATTTCAAAGAGGACGCCGTGCAATTGGGCTTCGATTTGTACGTCATCCCCACCGGCGCCAAGCACATCGACCTGGCCGAGAAGTTCCTCAACTACATCTGCGACCCCGAGGTGATGGCCAAGAACCTGGAGGAATACCCCTACTCCTGCCCGAACGACGCCGCCGTGGCCGCCGCCTCCGAGAGCTACCAGAACGACCCGGCCCGCGACTTTGCCTACAAGGAGAACGTGTTCTTCCAGGAGGACGTGGGCGAGGCCCTGACCATCTACAACGACTACTACCAGAAGCTGAAGGTGGGCGGCTAAGCTTACCCTGCCAACGCAAAATTCTATAGCAAACACCACAGCCGCCGGCCGCAGCAGCGGCCGGCGGCCCATCCATATCAAGCACAAAGGCCGGGCAGCCGGCATCACACGGGAGGTAACCATGCTCAAATTCAACGAGGAAAAACAAATCGCCAGCGTCCAGGGCGCCCTGGCCCTGCGCGGCCAGATCGAGGAGATTGTGGACGGCATCTGCAAGGCCGGCTTTGACAACATCTGCTGGCTTGGCATCGGCGGCACCTGGGCCTCGGCCCTGCAGGCCGAGGTGCACATGCGGGAGCGCTCGTCCCTCAGCTTTTTTGTGGAGAACGCGGCGGAGTACCTGGTCACCGGCAACCGGCGCATCGGGAAAGATACCGTCGTGGTGATCTCCTCGGTCACCGGCAACACCGCCGAGATGGTGGACGCCGTGAAGGTGGTGCGGGAAATCGGCGCCAAAATCCTCGGGTTCATCGATGTGGCCGGCACCGAGCTGGCCACCATGATGGACTGGGTGGTCACCTACCCGGCCAACGAGCAGCTGAAATTCTTCATGGTGGCCGACCGTTTCATGTATAATAATGGTGAGTTCCCAGAGTACGACGATTACTACGCCGAGCTGGACCGGCACCTGGCCACCGCCCTGGTGGCGGTGGAGAAGGCCGCCGACCCCTTCGGCCAGGCCTTTGCCGAGGCCCACAAGGACGACACCATCCACTACTTCGTGGGGGCCGGCAACCAGTACGGCTCCACCTACTCCTACGCGATGTGCTACTGGGAGGAGCAGCACTGGATTCGCACAAAGTCCATCCACGCGGCCGAGTTTTTCCACGGCATGCTGGAAATCATCGACCGGGACACCGCAGTCACCGTCTTCCTTGGGGAGGACTCCCAGCGGCCCCTGAGCGAGCGGGTGGCCAAGTTCCTGCCGCGCATCTGCGGCCGGTATAACCTGATTGACTCGAAGGACTACGACCTGCCCGGCATCAGCGAGAAATACCGGGGCAACCTGTCCCACCTGGTCACCCACGCAGTCACCCAGCGCATCGACGCCCATCTGGAGAAGATCAACTGCCATCCGATGGAGATTCGCCGCTACTACCGCCGGCTGGATTACTGATGATGGAAATCGGGATGTTCACCAGCGGCTACCAGCGCTACCCACTGGCCCGCGTCTTCGAGGACGCCGCCCGGCTGGGCTACGATTACATCGAGCTGTGGGGCGGGCGCCCCCACGCCTACCCGCCCGACCTTGCGGCGGGAGACCTTGGGGCGGTGCTGGAACTGGTGGAGCGCCACGGGGTGCCGGTGGGCGTCTACACCCCGGAGCACAACGCCTACCCCTTCAACTACATGCTGGGCAGCGAGCGCCAGCGCCGGGAGGCCCTGGACTACCTGAAAACCGCCATCGAGATGGGCAAGGCCCTGGGGGCTGAGTACACCCTGATTTCGGCCGGCCACGCCGGCAACACCGCCACCCCGGCCGAGATACGCGCCCGGCTGGTGGATAGCCTCAGGGAGCTGGCCGCCCACGCGGAAAAAACCGGCCACCAGCTGCTGCTGGAGACCCTGACCGTCTATGAAAGCAACCACTGCACCACCGCCGGGGAACTGGCCGAGGTGCTGGACGCGGTGAATTCCCCCTGCCTTTTCGGGATGTGCGATGTGGTGGTGCCCTTCACCACCGGGGAGCCAGCGCTGGACTACCTGGATAAGCTGGGCGGCCGGATGCGCCACCTGCACCTGGTGGATAGCGACGGCGCCAGCGACGCCCATCTGGTGCCCGGGGAGGGCCGCTACCCGCTGGCCGAGCTGCTGGTCGAGCTTTCACAGCGCGGCTACACCGGCCGGGCCACCATCGAGCTGGTGACCGCCTACATGAACGAACCCACCCTCTACGCCCGGCGCGCGCTGGAACAGCTGCGCCGGATGATGCCACAAACCGGAGCGAAGGGAGGCGCCGCCAATGACGCCTGAGGACAAAAAGCCCCTGCGCCTTGCCGCCGTGGGCGACAACTGCATGGACGTTTACGGCGCCACCGGAGAGGCCTTCCCGGGGGGCAACCCGGTGAATGTGGCGGTCTACACCCGGCGCCTTGGTGGGGCGGCCAGCTACACCGGGGTGGTGGGCAACGACGCCCACGGCCGGCGGATGCGGGCAGCCATCGCCGCCAAGGGGGTGGACGTTTCCCACCTGCACACCGCGCCCGGCGCCACCGCCATCACCCATGTGACGATGGAAAACGGCGACCGGGTGCTGGGCGACTACGAGGAGGGCGTGATGGCCCACTTCCGCCTCACCGAAGACGACATCGATTTCCTCGCCGGCCATGACCTGGTCGTCAGCGGCCTGTGGGGAATGATTGAAAAGGACCTGCCAAAGCTGAAAGCCCGCGGGGTGCCGCTGGCCTTCGACTTTGCCGACAAGCTGACCCATCCGGTGATCGACGCGGCCCTGCCCTATGTGGACTACGCCTTTTTCTCCCGGGACGGCGGCAGCCCCGAAGAATGGCGGGCCTTCCTCGAGGCAATGCAGGCCAGGGGGCCGAAGGTGGCGGTGGTCACTCTGGGCGCCCAGGGCAGCATGGCCTACGATGGCGCCCGCCACTACACCCAGGGTATCCTCGACTGCGACGTGGTGGACACCATGGGCGCGGGGGACAGCTATATCGCCGGCTTCCTCTACGGGGCCATGCGCGGGCGGGACATCCCCGCCTGCATGCTGGAAGGTACCCGCAGCAGCAGCGTGACGCTGCAATACCCCGGCGCCTGGTGAGCGGCGCCAAACCATAACCCGCACAACCGCCGCACCGGCCCTGCCGATGGGGCGGGCTGTTTTGTGCCATCATCACATCCCACCGGAGGACCCTATGCCCCTATTCGCACTGGACATGGACGGCACCTGCCTGAACGACGCCGGGCAGCTGGCGCCCCACACCCTGAAGGCGCTGGCGCAGGCGCGCGGCGCCGGCTGGCGCATCTGCTTTGTCACCGGGCGCACCGGGGTGGACATGGCAAGCTTTGAGTACGACCGGGAGGTGGCCGACTACCTGCTGCTGAACAGTGGCGGCAAGCTGGTGGAGAGCCCCACTGGCAAGGTGCTGTGGAACCGCTGCGTGCCCGAGCCAGACGCCCGGGCGCTGGTGGCGCACTGCGCCCAAAGCGGCTGGCCGCTCTACTGCATCGCCGGAGCCGAGGTGTGGCTGAACATCGTCTCGCAAAGCGCCGCGGACTATCTGGCCGCCATGGGGGTGACGCCCCGGTGCTTCACCTCCGCCGCCCAGGTGCCCTGCCACCGCATCGAGGCCTTCATGGCCACCACCCACGCCGAGCAGGTGATCGAGTACATGGCCCGGGCCGGGCTGGACACCAGCTGGGCCTGGTCCGAACCAGGCTGCATCGACATCACGGCCGGGGGCGTCACCAAGGAGAGCGGCCTTGCGGCGCTACTGGCGCAGCTGGGCATGGACGCCGCCGACCTTGTGGCCATGGGCAACTACGACAACGACATCGGGATGCTGAAAATGGCAAAGGTGGGGGTGGCTGTGAAAAACGCGCCGGCCAAGGTGCGCGCCGCGGCCGACCATGTGACCACCGCCGACAACAACGGCCCGGCCGTACCCGAGGTGGTGGAGCGGTTCATTCTCGGTAACCGATGATTAAATGACGGTGCGCGATGGTGCGGAAGATTTGGCCGGGGGCCAAGGCAAAACCTCAGGTAATACTTTGTGTATTACCGAGGATTTTGCCGCCGTGCCATCCGGACAAATATGCCGTGCCAGTGCGTAACGGAATTAGTCAGCGGTTACCTCGGCTGAGGCAAACAGAGGGGGGGATTCGATGCGGCAGCAAACCTACCGGGAAAAACTGAGGCGCCAGTTTGCCCGGTATCTTTTTATCATCAGCCTGGTGTTTTTTGCCGTCTTCACCCTGGTTTTGCTGGCCTACACCGTCGGCTATAGCTACTACATGGCCGGCCGGCACAACGCCTCCCTCTCCCAGGCCTTCGGGGCCACCTGTGACAGCTACACCCGCTTTCTGCGCAGCGAGGACACCCGGGACCACCTGCTGCGCCGCCTGTCCGGCGAGGCCAGCGACAAATACACCGCCTACTACTTCAACAGCTTCAACCTCGCCACCGGCATGGAGGCCGGGGTGGTGCTCTCAAGCCCCGAGGGTGAGCCAGTTTTCACCACCTTTGGCGCCGAGGCCTTTGGCCCGCACATGCGGCTGTTCGACAGTTTGGTGCAAAGCAAGCTGGCGGCCGAAGCCGGCCCACTGTACCACACGGTTTACCACCTGAACGGCGACAGCGGCAGGTTTGTCTTCGCCGGGGTGCTCACCGGTGAGGACGGCGCCCGCCTTGGGGGCTTCTCCCTCTACCTGGACGGCGCAGGCTGGGACCGGCAGATGCGGCAGCAGCAATACGACGGGATCATCACCGACGCCCAGGGAAACGTGGTGGCCGCCAGCAACCCGGCAATGGTGGACGGCCGCAACCGCTTTGCTCCCGAAAACCGCCACAGCTACACCATGAACGGCCAGTCCTACTGGATGCAGCAGAGCTACCTGCCCGCCTATGGCGTCTATGTGTACACCCTGGTGTCCAGCACGGTGCCCTTCTCCTTCCTCGCCATCACGCTGGTTACCCTGGCCGTGCTGCTGGGCGTGCTGTTCCTCAGCGGGCGGGGCTTTGCCGGGCGCATTGCCGACCAGAGCACCGCCGCCCTCAAAACCCTGCACGACGAGATCAGCATCGTGCAGGGCGGCGCGGTGGACCACCGCATCCGGGTGGACAGCGGGGACGAGTTCGAGGACATCGCCCACCACATCAACACCACCCTGGACAGTGTGAACGCCCTGGCCCTGCGCAACATCGAACTGGTTACCCTTAAAAATACGATGGAGCGCAAGCAGCTGGAGGCCCAGTTCAACCCCCATTTCCTCTACAACACGCTGGAGAGCATCCGCTACACCATCCGCTTCGCCCCGGCCGACGCCGACGCCATCATCCTGCGGCTCACCGCCCTTTTGCGCTACAGCATCAGCAGCGACCAGGCGCAGGTGCCCCTAAGGGCCGACCTCGACCACCTGCGGGACTATCTGGCCATCATCCAATACCGCTTCTCCGACCGGTTCGAATACCGGCTGGACATCGACCCGGCCTGCCTGTCCAAAACCTGCCCCAAGCTGCTGCTGCAGCCCCTGGTGGAGAACAGCGTCAAGTACGGCCTGCAGCAGAAAAGCCACCTGACCGTGGTGATCACCGGCTGGCTGGAGGGGAACGACCTCTGCCTGCGGGTGGCCGATGATGGGGTTGACATGGACGCGGCGGTGCTGGATGAAATGCGGCAGATCATCGAGGCGCCGGAGGGCTCGGCCCACCACAAGGGGCTGCAAAACGTGGCCCGGCGGCTGAAGCTGCAATACGGCGGCCGCAGCGGGCTCACCTTGGCTGCCGGGGCAGCGGGCGGTCTCAAGGTGACACTGCGGGTGGCAGGAAAAGAGGAGGGAGCCCCATGAATCACACCCTGCTGGTGGTGGAGGACGAGGAGATCATCCGCCGCGGGCTGCTCTATTCCCTCGACTGGCACGCCCTGGGCTTTGGCCGGCTGCTGCAGGCGGCCGACGGCTGCCAGGCGGTGCGGCTCATCACCGAGGAGAAGCCCGACGTGGTGATCATGGACATCAATATCCCGTTCATCGGCGGCCTCGAGGTGCTGGAGCAGACCCAGCCCCAGACCGGTTACAGCGCCATTGTGCTGACCGGCTACGCCGAGTTTGACTACGCCCGCCGGGCGCTGGCGGTGGGGGCGGCCCGCTACCTGCTGAAGCCGGTGGACTTCGCCGAGCTGGAGGAGGCCGTCCGCTCGGCCATCGAGCAGACCCATCACCGGGCCGCCTACAACCGGGTGCGCCAGGCCACGGAAAACCTGCGGGAAACCGACCTGCTGGCCGCCTGGCAGGCCCCGGCCCAGCCAAGCGAGCTGACCCGCCGGATGCTGGACTATGTGGGCGCGCACTACGGCGGCAAGCTCTCCCTGGCCGAAATGTCGGCCCGGCTGCACTACAGCGAAACCTTCCT
This sequence comes from Ruminococcaceae bacterium OttesenSCG-928-D13, assembly GCA_030266915.1. Classification (GTDB taxonomy): domain Bacteria; phylum Bacillota; class Clostridia; order Oscillospirales; family Ruminococcaceae; genus JAAYCI01. The sequence continues at coordinate 17,007 of JAJDIZ010000027.1, forward strand.
GGCCCGCAAATTCAAAGAGGAGATGGGCCTGAATTTCAGCGATTACCTGGCCCGATACCGCATCCAGCAGTCGTTGGCGCTGCTGCGCGCCGGGGGCCATCGCATCGAGGACGTGGCCGGGGCCAGCGGCTTTGCAGACGCCAGATATTTTGCCCAGGTGTTCAAAAAGCACATCGGCTGCTCCCCCCGGGAGTACCTGCGGCTGATGCAGACAGACGGCCAGTGACAGTCCTTTGTGCAAATTGCCCGCACAGGGGGCTTTGCTTTGTGCAGCTCACGCAGAGCAATCCCACTCGCCGCGTGAACTGTGCGGTTTTTTCGCCGATTGTGCGGATTATTACACCGTAATTTTGGCCGCCCTTTGCTATACTTTCGGCAGCAGGGCGGGCGCGGCCCGTCCTGGGGAAGCACACAGACAGAAACAGGAGGAAGAAAATGAAAAGCAAAAGCAAATTGCTGGCACTGGCCCTTGCCCTGATGATGATTTTTGGCCTTGCGGCCTGTGGCGGCGGCGACAGCAGCACCCCGCCCGCCAGCCAACCGGAGCCTGCCAGCCAGCCCGAACAGAGCACCCCCGACAGCACCCCCGCCGCCGACGGCCCGGTGATGGATGACGAGCAGAAGCTGGTGATCTACACCCCCGCCTCCGACGGGCAGATCAGCATGATCACCTCGCTGTTCAAGGAGAAGTACGGCATCGAGGTGGAGGCCATCACCGGCGGCACCGGTGAGCTGCTGGCCCGCATTGACGCCGAGGGCGACGCCCCCTACTGCGACGTGGTGTTCGGGGGCGGCGAGTCCAACTACACCGAGTACGAGCACCTGTTCGAGCGTTACACCAGCCCCGAGGACGTAAACCTGCTGCCCGATTTCCGCAACACCAAGGGCTATATCACCAACTACTACGTGGATTGCGCCGTGCTGCTGGTGAATACCGACCTGCAGGGCGATACCGAGGTAAACGGCTACGAGGACCTTTTGCAGCCCGATCTGAAGGGCAAAATCTCGACCCCCGACCCCACGGCCTCCTCTTCGGCCATGTTCCATGTGGAGACCATCCTCAGCGATTTTGGCAGCGGCCCGATGCTGGAGAACGCCGAGGGCTGGGATGTGCTCTCGAAACTGCTGGAAAACCTGGACGGCAAGCTGGCCTCGGGCAGCGGCGCGGCCTGGAAGGCGGTGGCCGACGGCGAGATGGTGGTGGCGATGACCTTTGAGGAGGCCGCCATTGCCCTGGCCCGGGACGGCGCCCCGGTGAGCGTGGTGTACCCCGAGGAGGGCGCTGTGTTCAGCCCCACCACGGCCGGTGTCATCAAAAACTGCAACCATCCCAACAACGCCAAGCTGTTCATCGATTTCATCCTCAGCCAGGAGGTGCAGAACGTCTTCTGCAACGAGCTGGACCTGCGTCCGGTGCGGGATGACGTGACCTACCCCGACTACTTCCGGCCCGCCTCCGACGTGAAGACCGTGGAGCTGGACCAGGAGTATGTGAACGAGAACAAGGACGCCATCATCGAAAAGTACATGGACATCTACATGGACGTGTACCCCGGCTGACGGCCGGCGCTCCACCCAAACCCTTTTCGGCGGCCCCGGCAGACACCCACGCCGGGGCCGCCGCATACTCAAAAGCGAAAGGATGGACTGCGTCCATGAGCAAAATAACAATACGGCAGGCTGTGAAGCGCTACGGTGACAACACCGTCATCTCCGGGCTGGACCTGGATATCCGCGACGGGGAGTTGTTCACCCTGCTGGGGCCCTCGGGCTGCGGCAAAACCACCCTGTTGCGGATGATCGCCGGCTTCAACTCCATCGAGGGGGGCGATTTCTACTTCGGTGACGAGCGCATCAACGACAAGGACCCCGCCAAGCGCAACATCGGCATGGTGTTCCAGAACTACGCCATCTTCCCCCACATGACGGTGTTCGACAACGTGGCCTTCGGCCTGAAAAACCGCAAGGTGGACAAGCCCACCCTGCAGCGCGAGACCGAGCGCTTTTTGAAGATGATGCAGATAGACGAGTACGCCAAGCGGCTGCCCCAGAACCTCTCGGGCGGGCAGCAGCAGCGGGTGGCCCTGGCCCGGGCGCTGGTCATCGCGCCCGACGTGCTCTTGATGGACGAGCCCCTCTCCAACCTGGACGCAAAGCTTAGGGTGGAGATGCGCAGCGCCATCCGGGACATCCAGCGGGAGGTGGGCATCACCACGGTGTACGTCACCCACGACCAGGAGGAGGCCATGTCCATCAGCGACACCATCGCGGTGATGCGGGACGGGGCCATCCAGCACCTGGGCACCCCGCGAGAGATCTACCAGCGCCCGGCCAACCTGTTTGTGGCCACCTTCATCGGGCGCACCAACGTGTTGCCGGGCGCCCTCGGGGGCGGCGTGCTCTCCCTGGCGGGCGGGCGCAGCCTTTCCCACGACAGCTGGCGCACCCTGCCCGCCGGCCCGGTGAAGGTCTCCATCCGGCCGGAGGAATTCTCCATTGCGCCGGCGGACGCGCCGGGCCTCGAGGCCGTCATCACCGACAGCACCTACCTGGGCCGCAGCACCCACTACACCGTGGAACTGGGCGGCGAAAAGGTGGAGGTGGTGGAGGAGTCCTCCATCGACGAGACCCACCGCCCGGGCGATGCCGTGCGCCTGGCCGTGAAGTGCCGTGAGATCAACATTTTTGACGTGGCCGGCGAAAACAACCTGCTGCGGGGTGAGCGCCATGGCTAAACAAAACCGCTTCCGGCTGGACATTTGGGGCTGGATCACTCTGGTGATGCTGGGCGTCTACGCGCTGTTTTTAATCTACCCGATGCTGCATCTGGTGCGCATGGCCTTCACCGGCGAGGGCGGGCTTACCTTTGCCAACTTCGTCAAGTTCTTCTCCAAAAGCTACTACTCTTCCACCCTGGTCAACAGCTTCAAGGTCTCCCTGGCCGCCACCGCCACCTCGGTGCTGGTGGGGGTGCCGATGGCCTATTTCTTCACGCTCTACCGCATCCGGGGCAAAAAGCTGCTGCGCATCCTGATCATCATCGCCTCGATGTCGGCCCCGTTCGTGGGGGCCTACGCCTGGATTCTGCTGCTGGGCCGCAACGGCGTGGTCACCAACTTCTTCAGCGGCCTGTTTGGCATCACCATGCCGGATATCTACGGCTTCAACGGCATGCTGCTGGTGTTCACCACCCAGCTTTTCCCACTGATCTTCCTGTACGTCACCGGGGCGCTCAGCAAGGTGGACAACAGCCTGCTGGAGGCCAGCCAGAACATGGGCTGCTCGGGCATTGCCCGGTTTTTCCGGGTAATCCTGCCACTGATCACCCCCACGGTGCTGGCCGGGGCGCTGCTGGTGTTCATCCGCGCCCTGTCGGACTTCGGCACCCCGATGCTGATGGGCGAGGGCTACCGTACCTTCCCGGTAATCCTCTACACCGAGTTTGTGGGCGAGGTGTCCCAGAACAAGGGTTTCGCCTCGGCCATCGCCATCATCGCCATCCTCATCACCACCACGGTGTTTTTCGGGCAGAACATCGTCAGCCGCCGCAACAGCTTTGCGATGAACGCCCTGAACACCATCACCCCGAAGCCAATGAAGGGCCTGCACGGCGTGCTGGTGCACGCCTTCTGTTACATCGTGGTGGGCATCTCCATCCTGCCTCAGGTGTATGTTATTTACACCTCGTTCCAGAAAACCAGCGGCCTGATCTACGTGGACGGCTACTCCCTGGACAGCTGGCGCAGCATGTTCGACAAGCTGGGCCGCAGCATCCAGAACTCGATTATCCTGCCGGCCCTCTCGCTGGTGGTCATCATCCTGATGGCGGTTTTGATTGCCTACCTCAGCGTGCGGCGGCGCAACCCGCTCACCGGCGCGGTGGACGTGCTCTCGATGGTGCCCTACGTGATTCCCGGCACCGTGGTGGGCATCATGCTGCTCACCAGCTTCAACCGACGGCCCCTGCTGCTCAGCGGCACCATGGCCATCATGATCATCGCGCTGGTCATCCGCCGGCTGCCCTACACCATCCGCTCCTCGGTGGGCATTCTGCACCAGATTCCCATCGCCATTGAGGAGGCCGCCCTTTCCCTGGGCAGCACCAAGATGAAAACCTTCTTCAAAATCACCGTGCCGATGATGTCCTCCGGCATCGTGTCCGGGGCCATCCTCAGCTGGGTGACGATGATCAGCGAGCTTTCCACCGCAATGATTTTGTACACCGGGCGCACCCAAACCCTGACCGTCTCGATCTACACCGAGATCATCCGGGGCAACTACGGGGTGGCAGCCGCCATGGCCAGCCTGCTCACCATCCTCACGGTGATCTCGCTGCTGGTGTTCTACCGCTTCAACAAAGACGGCGACGTGACGATGTGACAGGGAGGCGCCCGAATGGAAATCAGGATACTGGAAAATGAGGCCGCCTTTGACCGCGCCGCCGCCTGGCAGCTGGTGGGCTGCATGGTGAACCGCCCCGAAGCGGCCATCGGCCTCGCCACCGGGGCCACCACCCGCGGGGTTTACCGCGCCGCCGCCGACATTTACGCGGCCCACCCCTTTGACACCTCGGCGGTGCGGCTTTTTGGGCTGGACGAGATTGTGGGGGTTCCGCAGGATTTCACCGGCAGCTGCCTCGAGGACATCTGGCTGCAGCTGGCCGGGCCCCTGAATGTGCCCAAGGCACACATCGTTATGCCGGACGGGCAGGCGGCAGACCTACCCGCCGAGGCCGCCCGCTACGGGGCGCGGGTGGCCGCCTTGGGCCGGCCGGAACTGGTGGTCCTCGGCCTCGGCCGGGACGGTCACTTGGGCATGAACCTGCCCGGTACTCCCTTCGAGCAGGATACCTGGTACACCCCGCTGAGCGGCGAGCTGGACGCTCGGGTGCGCGCCCCGAACCACCTGCCCGAAAGCCATGTGATCGGGGGCATCACCCTCGGGATTCGCACCATCATGCGGATGCCGCGGCTGCTGCTGCTGGTCAAGGGCGCCGAGAAGGCCGGCATGGTGCGCAAGGCCCTGCAAGGTCCGGTAACCCCGCAGGTGCCGGCCTCGGTTTTGCAGCTGCACCCGGCGGTCACAGTGATGCTCGAATCGGCGGCCGCAGGCGCGCTTAGCGAGGAGATTTCTAGATGTGGGCTGCCGGCAATTTTTTCTGGGCAACGGGATTTGTCGTTTAGCGTGCCATAAACATAACCCCCGCCTTAAACCAAGCGGGGG
>JAJDIZ010000028.1 GCA_030266915.1 Ruminococcaceae bacterium OttesenSCG-928-D13
CGCCCAAACGCATAAAAATGCGACGTCCAGTAAGATGTGTCGATGCTGGCATACTGCACAGGATTGCCCGCGTGGATCATCTGCCCGTTGCCGATGTATATGCCGACGTGGGTGACCGGCCGCCCGGCATTGTATGTCCCGGTAAAGAAAATGAGGTCGCCGGGCTGGGCGTTTTCGCGGGATACCGGGGTGCAGGCATTGTACAGGCCCTGCGCGTTGGTGGATATTTGGTAGACGCCGGATTTGGAAAGGCTCCAGCATACAAAGCCGGAACAGTCGAAGGTATCCGGGCCTTTCGCGCCAAACACATAGGGTTTGCCGAGGTGCTTCTGCGCCTCCTCCATCAGCGCGGCGTAGCTGCCGTCGCCCATCGGGGCGCCGGGGTACGCAGGGATGTCCACGCCGCCGGGCGATCCGGGCGGGATGTAGCTGCTGCCGTCGTCGTTGGTGATGGCAAAATACAGCGGGTTCAGGTATTGGCCGTTTTTCAGCACCTCAAAGTGCAGGTGCGGCCCGGTGGAGTCGCCCGTGCTGCCCACTTTGGCAATCACGTCGCCCATTTTCACGGCCTGGCCCTGGGCCACAAGAAGCTGGGAACAATGGGCGTACTTGGTGACCAGCCCGTCCTCGCCCTCCAGCACAATCACCAGGCCATAGCCGCCGTTATCACCGGCAGAGGTGACTGTGCCGTCGTGCCCGGCCAGGATTTCCGTGTCCTGGGCCACGGCGATGTCCACGGCCTTGTGGTAGTTCTTTTCCCCGGTGATGGGGTGGATGCGGTATCCGTACCCGTCCGACACATAGGGAATCCAATTGAAGGGAAAGGGGCTGCCCGAATACTGGCGGTTGCCCTTGCTGCGCATGAGCAGCTCGTAGTGCTGGAGTTGCTCGGCATCAAGCCGCGGCTCCACCACATCGGTGAAGGAGCGCGCGGTCAGCGTGACGTTGAGAATGCGCCATTCGTATGGCTCCAAATCGCCATCCCCATTCTCGTCGTTGGGGTCGGCATACCGGGTTTCCACCTCCTCGGTAAAGGCCAGATTGTACTGTTCATCGAAAATGCCGCGAAGTTCCGCCTGAATACCGGCGTAGGTGAACGCCTGGTGGCGTGCGGTAAGGTAGGCCATGAGCTCATACGCGCCGTGCCCGATATCGTCCACCGAGTAGCGGTATTCATCGTAGCCGGGGAATTCACTCTCGGCGTTCGCCACACGAAGCTGCAAATCGGTTTCCCATTCGGTGTAATAGAGCTCGGCATTGTCGATGTCGGCGTCCTCCGCCACATAGCTGGTGGCGACGACACCGCCCATCGTGCTGGTCGCCATGTTGGAACAGGACGAAACAGCGGTCATGATAATGATGAGTAGCAGCGCCAGCACCCCGACAATGAGGAAAACGGTGGGATGCCGCCTGACGAAAGCCGCGATCTGCGCGGTAATACGGCCGGTGAAGCTGGCCGCTTTCTTCGCACGCTGGCCCGCCTTTTTCGCCTCTCGCGCAATTCTTGCGTACTCCCGCTTTATTTTCCGCTTTTGAGCCATGCGGGAAAAAATGTTGCTCCTTAGCTTGGGGTTACTCGCAAGTGCCTGTTTGTAGTCAGCCTTCATCTGAAGCCGGGGCACCTTGCGCTCCAGCCTTGCCACGCGGCGGTAGGGCGCCGTCTTGTGGGCGCGGTAGGCTGAACGCAGGCCGCCCTCGGCCAGCATTTCCGTCTTGTGCGCTGCCTCTGTGCCCACATTCTCATGCTCCACCTCGTGGATTTTCTTGTGGGCATAGCCGATGGCGGCATTCTTTCCCGCGTTGATGGGACGGGTGATGGGAAAGCCTTTCAGGTGCGCGCGCTGGGATTTTACCTCCTCTTCAAACACCAGCTTGCGTTTCATTTTGCCCCGTTGATTGTCATAAGACTTCTCCACCCTGGGACGGCGGGTGGTGGGCAGGTTCTCCCGCGCCTCGTCCAGCTTGGACGCGGCCTTGTCCGCCCTGCGGCAGGCGGCCTTCGCCTTATCTGAAACCACCTTGCCGTCACGCGCGGGCGCGGTTTCCTCGCCGGAAAACTGCAACCGCGGTTGGCGCTGGGCGCCGGCATCGGCGGGAGCATCATCCGGGGCGTCCTGCCGCTGTGTGCGCGGCTGCCTGCGCCGCCCATCGTCCTCCGGCTGTTGCAGGCCGCCATCCCGGCCAAAGCGCAGGGGCGCATCACCACGGCCGGTGGAACCTGTGCCGCTTTGCCCTGCACGCGAAAGCGGCGGGGTATGACCCCCGCCGCCTGTGTACCGTTCATCCGTATAGGGCGCGTTCCCGTCCGGCTGCTCCGGCTGGGAGTGCGAATCCCGCGCGCCGCTTTGGTGGCGGGAAAGTGTGCCGCGCACCGAGGATGTATCCACATCCTCCCGGCTCGGCGCGTCCCGCCGTTCCGCGGGAGTGCCCTGCGTGCGGCCATCTTTCCCGCGGTCGTCTATTTCCCTCGGCATAAAACATCACCTCCGTCCATCTACCGGGGCCTATCCCTTACGCAGCCGCCACCTCCGATGGCCGCGTGGTGAGCAAGTCATAGATTTCACCTTTCGGAAAACGATCCACGAAAGGAATGATGACCGACCCATAAATGAGCAGTCCCTCGCCGGGGTTGGAGTGGGTGACGTAGGAAAGCTGGTGCGGGCTGATCCCAAGCTGCTTGGCGATGAACTGTCTGTCGCCGGGCGCCTGGTTCAAGAGGTACACGAAATCCGAGTTCTCGAAGATGTTCTCGATTTCCCTCGACGCCAGTAAATCCTTGACATTTTGCGTCAAACCTGACGGTATACCGCCCCATTTTCTGAAACGTTTCCAGATTTCCACCGTGTAGGCCGCCGTCTGCTCCTCTTTCAGCAAAAGATGCATCTCATCGATGTAAAACCAAGTACTTTTCTTTGCGGCGCGGTTGATGGTGACGCGATTCCACACGGCGTCCTGCAAAATGAGCATGGCGATTTTTTTCAGGCCCTTGCCGAGTTCCTTTATATCAAAGCAAATCAGTCGCGAATCCGCCTTGACGTTGGTCCTGTGGTTGAACACGTTGAGGGAGCCTGTGACGTAGATTTCCAGCGACGTGGCCAGCCGCTGCGCCTCCGCTTCGGGCTGGGCGCGCAGCAGGGCGTGTAAATCGCCCAGGATGGGCATGCGCTCCGGCGCGGGGTCGGCCAGGTAGTCCCGGTACACAAGGCGCGTACACCTGTCGATGACCGTGCGCTCCACCGGCTGAAGCCCTTCCTTGCCCCCCACGATGAGTTCGCACAGCGACAGAATAAAGTCGCTTTTTAATGTAAGCGGGTCCTCTTCGTCGCTATAGTCCGGGTTGATGTCCAGCGGGTTCAGATAATGGGTGGACGTGGGTGACAACCGTACCACCTGGCCGCCCAGCCGGGTAATGAGAGGGTGGTATTCGCCTTCGGGGTCCGACACGACGATATCGTCCTCGGTCATCAGAAAGACGTTGACGATTTCGCGCTTAGCACTGAAGGATTTGCCACTGCCGGGTGTGCCCAGGAAAAGCCCGTTGGGGTTTTTCAGCAGTTTCCTGTCCGCCATGATGATGTTGTTCGACAGCGGGTTCAGGCCATAGTACAGCGCCTCACCGTCCTGAAAAAGCTCGCAGGTGGTGAAGGGTACGAAGATGGCGGTGGACGACGTGGTCAGTCCGCGCTGGATTTCTATCTGGTTGGTGCCCAAAGGCAGCGAGGACATCAAGCCCTGCTCCTGCTGGAAATCCAGACGCTTCATGGCACAGTTGAACTTCTGAGCGACGCCTGCCGCGGCAAACACGTCGTTGTCCAGCTTGCGCCGTTTTTTTGCCGTGTTCATCACCAGCATGGTGACGAGGAACATGCGCTCATTTCGGGATTGCAGGTCGTTCAAAAGCGCCGCTGCTTCCTTGCCGTAGGTGACCAGGTCAGCAGGCAAAACGTCCATGTCGTACCCGCTTCGCACGGCCTTCTTCTGCTCCTCGATTTTCATTTTGTCCAAATCGGAGAGTTTGCGTTTTACCGTTTTGATAGCCTCTGCCTGGTCAATGGACTGGATGTGCAGGTTTACCGTGACGGTGGTGTCCAAATCGAGGAACTCCGCCAGCATGCGGTCGGTGAGCTCCGGCGCCAGTATCTGAATGAAGCTGACCGCGCCGTAGTGCTCTCCCACCCGGAACACCTTCCCTTCGCGGAAATCGAAGGACGAAGGCGCGATGAAGTCTTTTGTGGAAAGCCCTGTCTTTACGATGTCCTTCCAGTCAAAGGCCATTTTCTGCTGGCCGTCGGGATGGAACTGCCCATGCAGGATTTCCAGGCGTTCCGCACCGGTGAGGGGGCGGGCCGCCACGCCCAGGGTTTTGAAGTTGTTCAGGATATCCGTCTCCACCCGCTCCAGTCGGGGCTTGGCCTCTGTGAGCGACGCCGCCTCGATGCCAAAGGTGATGTATTTCTCCCGAACAAGCCCGTTGCGGCCTTTGGCAAGCTGGCTTTTGAGCATCCTGGCGTATTCGGTGCGGATGCTGTCAAAGCTGTCCTCCTGTCCGGGGATTTCGATGGAGCGTTCAAAGTCACGGATATTGGCCCGCTTGTTGATGAAGGTGAGCTGCACATATATGCTGCTGTCAAAATAGTTCAGGAAATCGCAATAGGACTCAAAAATGGCGCTCTTATCTTCATTTTGTGCCAACGCATAGTTTATATCATCGAACGCCACCGTTTTTGTGTACAGCTTATCCGTCACACGGCACACGCCGTCGCGGAACATTTCCCTGTAGGGAATGGACTGCTGCGCGGTCTGCGGCGCGTCCGCCCGGCCAAACAGCCGGGTCTTGATGGGATTGGCGCCTTTGGGCGTTTTCCTTGCAGCGCCGCCATCCATCGCTTTCAGCTTGGGCATGGCTTTCAGGTCAGCCCTGTTTTCCTTTGCCTGCCGGACGTTTGCCTGAAGCCGCTGCTGCTGGTTTTTTTGCTGTTTTGTCTGCAATGGGTTTTCCCTCCTTTTGAAGATAGAGATACAGGTTTTCCGTCTTGTATGGCCGCACGCCGGGCCAAAGCCGGAACCGCAGGATGTTTCTCAGGATTTTCTCCGCAGGCTGCCCATCCCGCTCGAACATGGCGAGGAAAAAGAAGGGCAGCATGGAGCCGATCATAAAGAGCACCGCCGCGCTGCTCCCGACCGCCCCCTTACTGAGGAAGTAGATGGGGATGCCGATTGCCGCGGCGATGGAAAAGCAGATAAGCTGGCGCTTGGTCAAATTCAGCGCCACTTTTGTTTTCACCTTCGTGAGGTCTTTGGGTACGTTTACATAGGCCATTCACAATCACCTCCTCCATTTCCGGCATCCGCAAGTGCCAGACCAAACGATACGGCGCAAAGAACCAGCGGAATATTGCCGCCACCCTCGCCGTATGCGGCAGAGATCGTGGGCGCAACAGATAGTGGCCCGTTATACCGGGCGTCCTGTCCATGACCATCAAACAGGTTGATGGCGCTGTCCTTTTCATGCATCATTTTTGCCATCATGCTTCCTCCAGGCAAATTGCCTCATCCATCTGTGCCGCGATGCCCCGCAAAATGTATCCCACGCAGGGAACCGCGACAGAATTGCCCAGCATCTGGTAGCGGCGGGTGTCGCTGATTTCCTTGCCGTCATGGCCCAAAGCCGTCCAACCATCGGGAAACCCCTGCAATCGTTCACACTCCATAGGGGTCAGGCGGCGCACGATGTAGCCAGTGCGCACAGGGTTTTGGTAGTTGAGAGAGTACCCCGGTTTGTTCTTCGCCTGCAGGGTGCCGGACAGGTCACCCACCTCTTTAAAGTTTCGGCAATCCACGGCAGCCACCGCATGGTGGTCGCCCGCCGTCATGGTGGGCGCGGGGTCGCCCGGCTTGCCAACCCCCAGGCCGTTGCCCGAACCGTCGCCGTTCCGGGTGGGGCCGCCGCCCTTGTGCCGCGTCGCGCGGTCGTGTATGGGGATGGGCTCGTGCGCGGCGACGGCCGGGGTGTCCCTGGTGGTGAGGGTAAACGAAAGGTTCTCGCTGACGCCAATGCCCTCCGGCCCGTTGTGGTCCTCGCGCCCGATCATGTTGCCCTGCATGGCGTAGGCGACGTTCAAATCCAACTCCTCCAGCACGGCGGGATACCCCTGCCCGGCCTGGCCGCCGCCACAGGAAAGCGCGGCGTGGCGTTCAGGCGTGAGGTATGCGTCCCCGTTGCCCTTCGTCACAAGGCCGGCCACCACATGTGGGTTGCCGCCCGCGCATAAGGTGGGCTGCACCTCTTTCAGGCTGGAGCGGTTCTCCTTGCTGGTGATTTGCTGCAAATCAAAACCACAGGCGACCAGCGGTGCGTTGCGGCTGCTGGCGTTGCCTGTGGTTGCGAGGGAGTATGCCGCGTCCGAGGTGGTTATGTTCCCGTCCTGGTTCTGGTGAACGCCCACGGCGCAGGGGGTGAACAGGTACTGGTCGTTCCCTGTGGCAAGCGTCCCGCTAATTTCTGTTTGAAGCAGCGGACCCTTGCCACCGCCCTCGCAGCCTTCCCGCAAGCGCATTGTAACAGCAGGGGTTTCCATCGCCACAATATTGGGTCCCCTGTCCGCACAGGGGCTTCCGCCGCCCCTGGCCGTCAGCGTCCGGGCTGTTTCCGGCTCACAGATAAAGGGTTGCTCGTGCTGACAGGTCAGTGTGCCCGCCAGTTCCTCGGTGATCCCGGCATTCGTCTGGCTGGACGCCGCGCAGAATACGGTGGGCATCTGAAAGCCGCCACCGCCGCCTTTGAGGGTGGGCGCCGTTTCCTCCGCGTAGCCGATGCCCTTCGTTTTAGCGCCTGCCCCGGCGCAGAACCCGGCTGTGAACACCAGTCCCGCGGGGTTACGCCCGCCACCGCCGTCCGCCCCGGCCAGCGTGGGAGATGCGCCATCTCCAATAAATACCCGCGACTGCTGGGTGTCCCACGGGGTCAGGCAGCAGGGTGGCACTGCGCCATCAGCGCATCTTTGAGCATCGGCGGCAGTTCCTTGCCGCGTTTCGCCGCACGGCGAAGGATGCCCTCGCAGGCTTTCTTCGACAAAAAGTACCTCTCCGGCGCGTCCGCCTGTAAAATCACAGACAAGAAAGATTCTGCGCCGCCGCTGGGGGACTCCGAAATGCTGGGCATTGAGCACGCGCCAAGCGATATCAGCTCCTCCGCTTCGCACCATTCCGGCGTTTGCCCATCGTCCAGATCGAGGTATTGGAACTTCGGTTTTTGCGAACGCCTCAAGGACGGCTTTAAAGTCACCGCCGCCCGCGCTGGATAGCGCGCCGGGTACGTTCTCCCACAGCGCGAATCTTGGGTATTGTCCATTGGTCGCTTCCCTCATTTCATCAATAATCCTGATTGCGTCCGTAAACAGGGCGCTTCGCTCGTCCGCAAGGCCCAGCCTGCGCCCGGCGGTGGAAAGCCCCTGGCAGGGTGAGCCGAAGGTGATGATGTCCACCGGCGGCAGCTTCGCGCCGTCAAGCGCTGTGATATCGCCAACGTGCTGCATCCACGGCAGGTGCCGCATGGTCACCGATACCGCCTGGGGCAATATTTCGCTTGCCCACAGTGGCCGGATGCCATAAAAAAGACCGGCATAGGGAAAGCCCCCTATGCCGTCGAATAACGATCCAAGCGTTATTTGGTTGTTTCTGTGCATATTTTTGTTGTCGCCTCCTTTCGGGGCAGGGCTATCGCTCTGGCCCGTGGTCCTTTTGTGGCTGTGGTTTGCCCGGAGCACTGCTCTTCTTGGCATCGCGCAGCTTTTTCACCACGGAATCCTTTTCGCCCGTTTTCGCCTTGTCCTGGGCGTGTGATGAAGGCTGTGTGGCAAAGACGCCAACGTATCCGCTCACCGCCCCGGCCAGTTCCTGGATATCCCTATCTGTGGGGCGGTAGCCGTACCAATCATGCTTGCCGCTGCTCGTCCAAATATGTGGAACGCCGCCATTGAAAGACGAATCCATCTTTTTGCCCCACACATCGGCGAAGCGGAACAGCAGCGTGTCCACCTCGCCGTCCGCGCGGTTCAAAACAGTGGCTTTCAGCGCCTCGTAGTGGTCGGCATACCCAAGCGTAACAAACTGGAGTTTTACCCGGTTATCGCCACCCAAATCCGCAAAGCAGGCGCGCCCAGCAAATACCGGGTTCGATATCCCGCCGCAGGCAGCCGCCACGCGGCGCAGTTCCTGTTCATAGAAATTCATATTTGCCTCCGTTAATGTTCAGGTCAGCCATATCCAACCCTCCTACAGTTCAGGGTCGGATTTCTTCGGTGCAGCTTTTTCAGCATTTTTCGCAGGCTGGGTTTTTGCATCCTTCGCGCCCTCACGCAGCTTTTCGGCGGTGGACTCCTTCGCGGAGGGCGCCTTTTCTTTCTCCGCGGCATACGCCCCCAAAATGGCCTCGTTTAGCTGCTTGCGCAACTCCGCCGTCACAGGGAAGCAAATATCCCGGTACTGGCCCTCCTTGTCCTTTGTCTGCGGCATTGCCACAAAAAGGCCCTTCTCGCTGTTCACCACGCGGATGTTGTTCACCGCGAACATATCCTCAATCGTCACGCTGGCAAAGGCCATCACACTGCCCTTCGGCTCCGCGATGGGGTATGCCCGCACGTCCAGTTTCACGCCGTTTTCCGTATTGCTCATAACAAAATCCTCCGTATATATGTTGTAGATGGTTCATCAGTGGGCAGAGAACACACTCTTCGCCAAGCTCCCCGTCTTAAAGAGCGTGAAGCACAAAAGCACGGTGTATCCCGCCGTGCCCCAAATGGCCCCATGCGCGTTGTCCGCCGCGGGGATGTTCTGCACCAGCACGGCATAAATCGCCACGCAGACCATGATGAGGAAACCCTGGAATGCCAGGGCAAACAGGCTTTTCAAATAGTTGTTGCCAATCTGTCCCCACTCCCGGTTGGCCATCGTCGCCAATGGGATGGGCGCGACGGATACCGTGAGGTAAATCTCGATCATGCGCCCGTAGATAATGATGAAGATGCAGATGGTCAGGGCGGTCAGGCAGATGGACAGGATATTTGCCTCCAGCCACAGCCCCATCAGCTCCCAAATGCTCATGCCCTCCAGCAGGGTCTGCAACTGCGCCAGCGCCGCCTCGCCATTGATCTCAAGGCTACCGGAAATGATGCCGGCGCTGCCGTTCACCACGTTTTGCGCCAGCCCGAACACGCCCATGACGATATCGAAGGTATGGGTCAGGATGTAGACCGCCACAAACGTCTTGAAAATCCACTTGTAGATGTTAAAAGTGTCGAACTCGTGCATATTGTTTTTTTCGATGATGAGCTGAATGAGCTCATAACAGAGTACAAAGGTTAAAATCATCCCCGCAATAGGGAGGACCGCTGTATCAGACAGGGTTCGGATCATGGAAAAGACGCCGGAGTTCCATCCCTCCGGCGTCTGGCCTACATTCGAAGCGATATCCATCACCTGTGAGTTGATGGAATCGTATATCCCCGAAAATTGCCCCATAATCCCGTCAATCAGCCCCTGTTTGATCCAGTCTTCCAGCCAGCCAAACAGGAAATCCATAGGCTAATCCTTTCCCGGCTTAACCGAACAGCCCTGAGAGCAGCGGTACAAGGTTCAGCCCGATGAGTACGATGCCGCCACCGGCCATGAGCTGCTTGATTCCCTGGCTCTTGGCGCCCGGATTGTCGTTGCCATAGCCCTCCAGCAGGTTCACGACGCCCCACACGGCAAGGCCCGCCCCCAGCGCGATGACCAGGATAGACAGGGTGTTGATTGCTTCGCTGAAAAATTCCATAATGCTTTTCCTCCTCAAAATATTGGCTTGCAAACAAAAAAAAGCCCCCGGTTCCCAATGAAATGGGAGCCGGGGGCGTGAGGTGTCAGGCGGTTTCGCCGGGCGGGACGAGGGGCACAAGGTCGTACACCTCGAACTCATCATTTGCCCGCACCGCCAAGTGGGTGCTCAGATGCTTCTGCACATCGAATGCGTTGCGCTTGTCATGGTCGGCAAGCTGTTTGTAAAGGGCATGGCGGGTGATATCGTACTTGCGGCTCAAAAATGGCCGCACGCCGCGCAGTTGTAAAATGCACATCCCTCCGTCAAGTACCGCCAGTTCATCGACGGTCATGAGCTCTTTGCCCAGCTTCTGGTAGTTTTTGCCAAAGGACGGCGAGTTGCCCTTCGTCTCGCTGTTGGAATAGGTGTCGATGGTTTCCTTCCCCAGCAGCTTCGACCACTCCTCCAGCGTGGTCTTCTCTTTGCCGCCCAGGAATATGGCCGAGTCGCAATTGCCGACAATTGTGTCGGCGTGATCCTTATAGATGGCTTTGAGTTGCGACTGTGCCTGCAGGACCAGGCAGGCCGAAATCTCGCGCGAGCGAATCGTCGCCATCAGCTTCTCCAGCCGGGGAATCTGCCCGATATTTGCCGCCTCGTCGATCAGGCAGCGCACATGGATGGGCAACCGGCCGCCGTAGACGTTGTCCGCCTTTTCGCAAAGCAGGTTAAAAAGTTGCGTGTAAGCAATTGATAGTAAGAAGTTGGCGTGGTCACTCGTATCCGACATGATGAGAAACAGCGCGGTTTTTTCATCGCCAAGCGTGTCGAGCTCAAGCTCGTCATACCGGATCAGCTCCCGTATCTCGGAAATGTCGAAAACGGCCAGCCTGCTGCCCGCGCTGATTAAAATACTTTTGAGCGTTTTGCCGGCGGCTAACTTAAACTTCCGATATTGCCGTACCGCGAAGTGCTCCGGGTCCTTCTCTTCCAGTGCGTCAAACATCAAGTCAACGATATTTTTGAACGATTCGTCCTCCTCTCTTACTTCCATCGCGCCAATCATTTCGGCCAGGGTTGCAAAGTTCTGCTCTTCCTGCGGCGACTCATAGTGCAGGTAGGCGATGAGGGCGGTGTACAAAAGCGTCTCAGCCTTCGTCCAAAATGGGTCGCCGCCCTGGCCTTCACCCTTTGTGTTTGAAATTAACGTCGTGACGAGTTTTAGAATGTCGGCTTCGCTGTGGACATACATGAAAGGATTGAAGTGGTGCGATTTGCTGAAATCGACGGTATTTAGTATTTTTATGCGATACCCGTGCCGCTGGAGCATTTTTCCCGTTTCTACGACCAGGCTACCCTTCGGATCTGTGACGACGAACGATACAGGGTAATCTTTTGAACGACACTGCATCAAATTCGGTTTGATAACAAACCGGGTTTTGCCGCTGCCGGAACCGCCGATAACCAGCATGTTCTTGTTGCGGGAATATTTGGGGTTGGCTGGCCGGGGGTTCATGGTCAGCCCCTCGGTCTGTGTGAGGATAATGTTGTTCTCTGGCTTCGAGTCCATAAACGGGGCTATGTCCTCCGGCTGCCCCCAGCGCGCAGAGCCG
This sequence comes from Ruminococcaceae bacterium OttesenSCG-928-D13, assembly GCA_030266915.1. Classification (GTDB taxonomy): domain Bacteria; phylum Bacillota; class Clostridia; order Oscillospirales; family Ruminococcaceae; genus JAAYCI01. The sequence goes on from JAJDIZ010000028.1 coordinate 11,410, forward strand.
TACTCTACATTTTTACGGTACTTCTTCGCGTTCTTTTTCTTCGCGGCCACCACGCCGAAGATGATTGCCGCGCCCGCCAGCCCCACCACCAGGTCGAACAGGTCAAAGCTGGGCAGTGGGTTTTGCATCGCGGGCCCCAGCGTGGACATGCTCCGGGTCAGCCGCTGAAGGAAGTCCGCGCCGGACGCCAGCCGGTACGCCCCGCCCAGCTTATTGGCAAACCAGAAGATGAGCACATAGGGCAGGTTCGGCAGAATGCGCCGCTTGAAAAAGGCCGCAGCTTTGGAAATGCTCATCGCTCCGGCCCCTCTCTCTGCTTGTGTTTTGTGCGGTCGATGACGGCGTTCTTGATGATATCCCTGAACTTCGACATCGTCTCGCGCACGGAGGGACGCGCGGTTTCGCGTTTCAGCGTTTTGCTGGCAAACTCGCGGAACGCCGCCGTCATCGCGTCGGCGTCCTTCGCCCGGAAGAACACCATCCACTTCGGGGGCGTTTCAGATGCGTCCTTCACCAGCTTGTAGCGGATACCGTACTTGCGGGCAACCGGCTCAAACGCCTTGATGTTGCTGTCCGCGATCTCGATATTTTGTAACGCGCCTCCCTTCGAAAGCTGCTTGAACGACTGCCGGCCGGGTGCATCACGGGATTTTCTGATCTGGCGCAGCATGGCGGCCATCGCCTTCGCCAGCAGCCGCCCGGTGATTTTCCCGCCCTTGATAATAAGGACCGCGCTTTTGTGTTCAACATCCTCCTGAATCATTTACACCACCTCCTTCGCCTGAAAATGTTGGTGCGGTCACGCGGCATTCGGCAAACCGTCTGCCGCATCTGCGTCCACCCGTTTTTGCGCTGCGGCGGCATAGTGGGGCGAGAGCTCAATGCCCACGGCGGGGTAGCCCTCCAGCTTGGCCGCCAGCACCGTGGTGCCCGCTCCGGCAAAGGGGTCGAGGACAATGCCGTCCGGCTCCACAATTTTCACCATGTCCCGCATCACCTCCAGCGGCTTTTCGGTCTGGTGGATGCGCTTGGCAAGCGCGGGCATGGACTGGCGAAACACACCGGGCAGAACAGGGGCGTTGCGGTCCACGGGCATGTGGCCGTTGCTGCCCCACACCACAAACTCCGCCTGCTGTCGGAAGCGGCCACGCTGGGGACGGCTGTTGGTTTTGTCCCACACCAGCGTCCCGCGCCAAATCCAACCCGCCCACTGGAGCGCATCGGTGAGGGATGGGAGCTGCCGCCAATCGATGAACACGCAGATGGGCGCGCCCTCCCTGGAACAGCGCCGCGCTTCGGCCAACCACTCCGCCGCCCAATGCGCCCACGAACGTTGGTCCTTGCTGTCGCCCTCAAAATCCGGCAGCAGGTTATCGGTTTTCGCGCTCGAATACTTCGCCGCTGTGGATTTCTGGCGGCCACTCTGGTCGGCGGCGCCCGATGCGTAGGGCGGGTCGGTGAGGATGCCGCCGAACACCCCCGTGGGGAAGGTTTTCAGAACCTGAAGGGTGTCCCCGTGGATGATGGTGGCGCCCTTGAAGTTGTGGTCGATTTTCATAGTCTCTATTTCCTCCGTAAACAAAAATAGTGGGCCGGAGCGCAATGCTCCGGCCCGTGGGTTGTGTCTGCCAAAATAGAATGATACGGTATCCAGCCATGATTGTTTGCTGCTCTACCGCCACCTCACAATTCCGGCTCTTGGCCTTTTTTCTGCTCGTCGCGTTCCTGCGGACGGTTTATGACATCCGCGGCGCATCGTTCCGCCCATTTCTGAAACCCGCCGCCAACTTCATGCCGGATGGCGAACTCCCGGTTCTCGGAAAACCAAAGCCCGCTTTTTACCGCGTCGGTGGGCGACAGCTTCTCAGTGCCCTCCGGCAGCAGGCGGTATACCTCACAATCGCCCCGCGCCAGCATTTCCTTCGCTGCCGTCTGCGAAACCCGCAGCATTTCCGGCTGGGGGCACTGCGCCTGCGCCATATACGCGGCATTCACGCCGGCAAGGAAGTCCGAGGGGGTTACCTGCCGGCAATCCGATTCGACGCGCCCACGAAGGTCGTCCAGGTGGGCCAAGACAGAACCCAGGTCGTCGGCGTCGAAATGCCGCGTCCAGTTTTCTATCTTATCCCGGTCGATGGCACTCATCGCTTCCCATTCCCTCGGAGCGTAGGAATGCTCCTCGCCGGACTTGGAAACGGCGTCCACGCGCGTGTATTGGATGCTGTGATGCAAAAGGTCAAGCTGCCGCGCGGTGATGTCCACCTGTGCGATATGGCCAGTGATCTCTCCATGCACCTCCGTAAGATGGATGGAAAATGCCTGCGCTCCAGGCTTGTCCGTCGCGTTCGTCCACACATCGAATGCCGTCGTGCCGCGGCGGTAGGCGTGCATAGTTTCTGTCAGCAAAGCGCCGGAGCTGTCCATCAAGAGCAGGTATTCGGCGCTCCGAAGCCTCGCGAGCGTATTCAGGCTGTGTTCGGCGTCGCGGCTATAGTCCCCGGCGGCGGCATGCAACCCGGCAAGAAATGCGGGCACATCCACGCCCATCGTTATCATGGGTGGCGGCGGTGCGGAAAAGATGCGGTGCTCCATTGAGATATCTTCAGGCCCTCGGTAGGTTTCCTGAAAATCACCGCGCTCTGCAAGATAGCCATACTTGGTAAAGGTGCCGCTTTCTTCGTCGGCCACGCTGCGCCCGTATGCCTCGACATCAACATACGCCTCCAGTCGCAGAACATATTGGGCAAAGGCGCGGTCGTCGGGGTCGGTGGCTTTTTCCAGCCGTTCAAAAATACCGACGGAGTTGTCCTTTTCCATTTGGATCAGATAATCGCCATACTGTTCTTCACTGAACGCAGGCTCCAATTCCAAGCGGGCGGTGTTTTCTGGCACGTTCATGAGGTCTTGGATGCTGTCACAGTGGTAGTTGGCTTCCAGCGCGGCGATGAACAAATCCATCCGATATTCGTCCAGCCCGCTGATTTTTGACGCCAGGTAGTTGAGCTCGTCAAAGCCCGCCCTCTCCGCGCCCACGCTCCGAAGAACCTCCTCCAATCCTGGTATGGACGACCGCACGCCCCGTATGGCGATGTTTGCCGCTGCAAAGCCATCCGTGCCAATTGCCTCCAGCCAGGGCTGAAGCGACTCCTTCGTGGTGGGCAGCGGGATGGTGAACCCGCCGATGCTGTCGTCGCGGGCGTTTTCTATATATACCTGAATCGGCTTACGCTGGCGTTCGTCAGAAATGCCAGCAGACGGCATGCTTTCACCGATATCCTTTGACGAATACTGAAGCTGTTCATCCAAATTCATATCCTCCACCTATTTAATGTAAAAATGGCCCTGCACGCTCTCACGCAGGGAACGGCTCGACGAAGTGGGACTCCAGCAGCGGGTAAATGCCGAAATCTTTCAGAAATTTATACAGGAACAACCGTCCCTTTTGTGTCCAGCAGGTATGTATAGCCGCAGTATTCTCGCTTATTCGATAGGTGCGGGTATGGGTATATCCCTTCCTCGCATATTTTTGATACAGGAGCCAGGTGCCGCCCGTGGGGTACTGGATGCCGAAATCGAATAGCATGGCATTAAAAGCTGATGCGCTCATCCCGTAGTCCTTGGCGATCAGGCTAACCGGCACCACATTTTCGCATTGCAAAACCATATCACAATACAATGCTTTCGGAGCCATTTCAGAGGTAAGTCCCTCCAGGGCATTGTTCTTCTCGCGCTCCTTCTCCAGCCGCTTGATGAGCGTCTCTGCAAACTTGGGGCTGCGGAGCAGTTCGTCCAGCGTATCGTGGGTGGCGTAGGCACCATGTTTGCGGATAGTAGGTAGCACTTCATCAAACACCCAGCTCTCAAACCGCTCTGCGGCAGGAAGTTTTGAGCGTATGATCAGTCGATAGAGGTCGCCTTCAGGTATGAAGTTCATTTCGATTTTCTTGCCAAGGCTTTGCGGATGGGGTCGGTGGCATTTCACCACCGACCGACAATGCTGTTTAATAGCGTTGGTCGTGTCCCTGTATCCAAGCACTTTTGCGCATTCTTTTGCCGGGAAATATGGCTTGTCATCAACCATAAAGATATCGAGAGAACCGAACTCATCGTTGTGAAACTGTTGGATTTGATTTTTCGTTTTCATAATGAACCTCCTGATAGTCATAGCAAAGGCCCGGCTTCTTTTCGCAGCTCGGCCCTTGACTGCGGTGTTTTTACGGAATTAAGCAAGGCGGTATTGTAGTCCTCACCATCAGCAGGTGGATCAACACTGACCTTGATATGGGAAAACCGTGGATCTCTGGCAAGCCCTCCTTCGATTTTTTCTGAACCTGTCCTTCCAGCATCGTCGTTATCCAGACAGAGGGAGATGGTGTTGATGCGCGGGTTTCGTTCCAGAAACGCTATGAGTGCTACATCTGATGTACCGCTTAGCGAGAGCCTATGCCCTTCCCAAGCGGGCTGAAGGATAACATGGGACAGCGCGTCGATTGGCGCCTCAAACGCGGCCAGGGTGTCGCTTGTGCCCCCTTTGGGCGGGAGATGGAAGTTAAAACGCTTGTCGCTGCCTGAGCAATCACGTTTCAAATCGCTGCCTATCCCGCGCATGCAGGCAAAGCGCACAACCCCTGTGTCATCGCTGCCCGTGAACACACAAACGGCTTCGCCATTGTAGCGCCCTTCGTACAAAGCTCCGCTGTCCAGGCAACGCTTGATGATATCAGGACGGATGCCGCGGCTCTGCAAATAGGTTAGCAGGAGAGTGGGGTATTTCATCCGAAGTGGTAGCATGAGAGGTTTGTTCTCACGACGCTCCTGGGGTCTTTTTACTGGCTGTGTGGGAGAGACAGATGGTCCGAGAATACCAGCAACCGTCTCCACAGCTTCAACCAACCCCATGCCTTGCACCTCAACGAGATAGTCCAGCGCAGACACCCCGCCGATTTTGCCCCGGTTCCAGTACCAGGCGCCGTTAGATATGACCAGACTTCCGTGGCTCACTGTGCGGTATTCGCCAGACGAGGAACGAACAAGTTCGTGTGGCTCTCGCTCCTGAAGGTAGGTGAGCAGGTCAACCTGCCTGGCCTCGGAGATCTGCTCCTTACTCAACCACGGCATGGCGCACCTCTTTTTTGTTGTTCAAAACCATCTGGCGGAAAATGCCGGTGTGCTTGATTTATTTCCTCGACACAGCAGCACTCGGCAGCCCGGCACCTCCCGGTTTTGGTGTCAATATGCAGGCAGAACTCACAGCGGCAGTCGTCCAGCGAATAGACATAGTTGCCATCAATAATCTTTCCCATCAGTCTCTCCTCCTTTTTTACAACAAAAAAGCGGCGAGAACCGCCACCACCAATGAAGATAATGACAGCTCTCGCCGCTTTTTGAGATTATATGCTTTCTTGTTCTATTCATTGGCAACATTGCCAGATGTGAATCAAGGTTGCCGAACAGAAAACGCTGTAAAGCCGCTCTACGTCTCGCTTTGCGGCCAAGGTTGCAAGGTTGCCAAGGAATCAGTTTATCGCTCTCGATTCCGTTCTAAGATGCCTTTCAACGCAAACAGGGTTTCCAGGATAATGGCCTTCTCCACAGAAGTACAGTCTTTAAGTGAAGTCTCGTTAGAAAATGTTTTTTGAATGCGGATATTTGTAACATCGTCATAAAATAGATCATCTAACGTTAGCCCCAGCGCAGCGGCAATTTGTAGATAGGCTATGATGCTGCCACGCTCACGCCCCGTTTCCAATAAACTCCAATATTGTCCGGTCAACTCCGTTCGCTCTGCTGCTTTTTCCTGGGTGAGTCGCAGGTTCTTTCGCACTTCCCGGATACGCCCACCTACTACTTGCAAATCCAATTCATACTTTTTCTCCATTTTCAAAGCTCCTATCATAGTTTTTTGAGCACAGCTATTTGTTTAGCCGTGCCTTTCCATGATAGAATTTTCAATATCTATGACGGGAAAGGGGCAATTTGAATGGCGAAAGATGCTATGGACGAGTTGCCTATCCGGTATTATTCAGATATATCCATCCGCAAAGTTGACTGGCTTTGGTATCCGTACATCCCATTTGGAAAAATAACAATTATGCAGGGTGATCCGGGCGATGGAAAAACGACGCTGCTTTTGCATATTGCGGCGTTGCTATCGACAGGACGACCCATGCCAGGGGATGTTGAGGCGAAGGATCGCATGGCTGTCATTTACCAGAGTGCAGAGGATGGCGCCGAGGATACCCTAAAGCCTCGACTGGTGAGTGCGGGCGCGGACTGTTCGAGGGTTTCCTTCATTGACGATACCGAAAGCACATTCTCTCTTACTGACACACGCCTTGAATCGGCCATTCATGAATGTGGCGCGAGGTTGCTGGTCCTCGATCCGTTGCAGGCATATCTTGGTTATAACGGTGAAATGAACCGGGCAGTTGGTGTGCGTCCAGTTCTCAAACGACTCGCAGCGGTGGCTGATCGCACAAACTGCGCGATTGTGCTTATTGGACACATGAACAAAGCGAGCGGTTCCAAGGGAATCTATCGCGGGCTGGGTTCCATCGACATAACCGCAATCGCCCGCAGTGTTTTGTTGGTAGGCAGGCTCCGAGATGACCCCTCCGTCCGGGTAATGGCGCACCTTAAAAGCAGTCTTGCGAAAGAGGGAGCCTCTTTCGCCTTTGAAATCGGAGATGATTCCAGCCTCCAATGGCTTGGGGAGCGGGACATAACAGCCAGCGAATTGCTCGGCGGCGATAGTGATTTGGGTGATAACGGGAAGGTATCCTCTGCTGTGCTGTCTCTGCGGGAAATGTTGTCAATCGGGGCACAGCCCTGTGTGGAAATATACACAGCTTTTTATGATTTGGACATCAGCAAGCGGTCAGTGGATCGAGCCAAAAGAACGCTTGGAGTGAAATCTATCAAGCGAGCAGATGGTTGGTACTGGTCGCTTTGAAGGAGAAGGATATGGCTAACAACAAACGAAAAAGGATTATTTCTCAGGTTGATCCCAAATATATAAGCAAGGATTGGCGAGAGAAAAAGCTGCGGGTTGCGGCATATGCTCGCGTTTCCACCGACAGCAGCGACCAGGAAAACAGCTTAAAAAATCAACTTCGACACTATGAGAAATTTATCCCTCTGCATCCTCAATGGGAGTATGTAGGCACATTTTCTGACGAAGGTATCAGTGGAACGAGTCTGCGCAATCGCACGGGCTTCCTGAATATGATCGAAGCCTGCCGTGCGGGGACAATCGACCTTATCGTCGTCAAGGAGGTCTCCCGATTTGCACGTAATATCATTGACTGCCTAAACACGGTAGAAGAACTGCTGACGCTGGACCCGCCTGTTGGCATCTTCTTTGAGAATAACAACCTGAACACGCTGGACACCGGAAACAAGGTGTTCTTGACCATATTCGCCATGTTCGCAGAGCTGGAGAGTGAGCTCAAATCCCGTTCTGTCGAATTTGGCCTGAGTGCCATTTTTGATGACGGAAAGCACCTTTGCCCCACAAAAAATCTGCTTGGTTATGAGAAAGACGGCAAGTATATGATGAAAGTCGAGCCTGAAGGGGCCAAAACCGTTCGGCTGATTTACGATCTGTTTTTGGCGGGATATCCGCAGAAGGAAATCGCCGCGATACTGACCAATCTCTCATTGCCCACCGGCAAGGGAAACCTGGTATGGTCGCCGATGGCTGTTTCCAACATCTGTCGAAACGAGCGGTACTGCGGCGCAATCATCACCCGGAAAAGATATACCGTCAGTTTCCTCACTCACCAAACCCGGCGTAATGTGGGCCAGCGCAAGCTCTATTTTGATTCAGGGCATCATGAGGCCATCGTTTCTGAGGAAGAGCATGCGCGGGCACTACTATTGCTGCGCGCAAATCACGCCTCTCCATATTTCCATCATAAGTATGAGATCAAAGTCATCCGGCATGGCTTGCTATCAGGGTTTATCCCCATGAATCCAGCATTTGGCGGTTACGATTCCGGGCACTATCTAGGAGCCTATGTGATGGCACAAATTCAAAATGTGGATATCGAAACGCAGCTTGCCTACATCGCGGGAGCAAAACGTGTGCGCAGAGAACTGTTCGGCGGAAAGGATGCCGCAGTGGTTACTATATCGCGCCATGGGATATCTTTTAACACCGCCTGCGTCTCCCTGATGGAAGGTGTAGCCTCCGTCGAAATTCTGCTCCACCCCGTTGAGCGGCTTTTAGCTGTGCGAAAACGGAGCAAAAAATGCAAGAATGTTGTCCCTTGGGGAATGAAGGTGATCTCTGCCAAGGAACTATCCGCTGTTATATACGATCTTATGGGGTGGAGGAAGGGCTGGAAGTACCGGAGCCTTGCCAATTGCTTTACAAAAGGCGGTGAGCAGGTGCTTCTGTTTGACCTGAATAGTTGTGAATTTCGGCTGCCGCGTGTGGAGCGGGGCGAAGGACCTGCAAGAGCCGTTCCCAGCTCTTGGCTCTCGGATTTTGGGGAGAGTCCGCCGGAGCGGTTGATGCTGTGCCGGCATGCCCTTGCATCTACGTTGGGGCAATGGCAGGTTGGCGCGTCTGCTTCCGCAGTCGATGGGTTTGGTAGCGAAATAAAAACGCTCTCCCGCGAGGAAGCCGAAAAGCGTATTGCGGATATGAGAAGTGGCGGTGAAATCCATGGATGATAATCGACAGCTAAACATTGAATTAATGACCGCTGCCGGCAATATAAGCCGTGGTGGCCTGAACGATTATAGCGAAATCAAGAAGGAGCATGTGCAGCGTGTTCGGGGTGATTTCCTCTCCCCAGTGTTCAGGCCTCGCATCACCTTCGCCATCGACAGTGTCACCTTCAACATGTCTTGCGTGAACCTGTTTCCAGATCATCAGCACATCGTCATCAATATGGACGAGGATAACCAGCGCCTGATTATTGAACCCTGCCACAGCTATGACCGGGATTCACTTAAGTTCGCCAATTTCAATCTGAAGAAGGAAAAGAACAACCCACGCAAGTGCATGGCTCGTATCTTTTGTGGCATGGTATACGACATGATGGAATGGAATCGCGCAGCCAAATATCGATGCATGGCAGTCTATCAAGAATTCGGTGACAAAAGCATTTTGGTTTTCAACTTGGATGAGTGCCTACAGGTTTTCACCGAAGTCATTGAGGTGGACGATGGAAAGAAAAAGCGTAACACCACCATCAATATGCCAGAGGACTGGAGAGGGCGTTTTGGCTATACCCTTGAGGAATTGGATGCCAAATACAAAGTCGATACCGCCAGCACCTTTATCACCATCGACAACTTGACCGGCGAGCGGCATGCCGCGCAGATTTCTGCCAAGCTTCCGACGCCGGAGGAACTCATGCACCGTCCGTATGGAGGCATTCGAATGATACCGGAGGATAGCGATGACAACGAATAGGCTCACCATCCGTGTTTGCATGAAAAGCAGGCGAATCTTTCTCACGCGCCGTATGATTGGGCTGCTGGGTAACCCTACGCACCTTAGCTTCTGGTACGATGAGAAAAATGAGAAGCTGATCATTTCAGCTGCTTCGAAAGATGACCTTGATGCCTATGAAATCCCGCCGAACTACTGGAAGCGGACGAAATACTCCTGCGCTATGGCGCGGATCGCATTTCTTAAAGCGCTTCAATATCGGCTCAGTTGGGATGATGACGGCAGATATTCTTTCGAAGGCATGCTTGTTCAAACGGGCGAATCGCCAGCAGCGATATTTCACCTGGCAACAGAAAAGCAATTGAATAAACAATAGAATCAGAGGGCTTAGCAGCCTTCTGATTCTATGCTATACTGAGCGCTTTGTGTCGGTAATGTACTATAAGCCCCCAACTTGATATCGATTATGTCGCTAGTGTCACACTCCTCCTTTGCCATTATGTGCGCTGGCTTCATTTTCGTCGGGAAAAGAGCGAAAACGTGGCTGCCAAATCTTCAAAAACCCTGATTCCATGCGGCTTCCCGCCTTTGTCATTATTATACCGTATGGGCAACCACACATAATCCGAACCATAAACCAACAGTAAAAGCCGTTGGTGATGGGTTCGGATTTGTGCTTTATATCGACTAATATTTCCGGTTTTGCCTTCTGCGCGTTTTATTTTTTCACAAGGTAATCATGTCTCTATACGCCACATTTCCAATAAGGTTTACCGATATTTTTGGCGTTAATCCGTGCAAATCGCCGCCCGTGCAAACAACGTATCTACGCTTATATCCTGTTTCCTTGCCAAAATCGGTTATTTCTCAAGATTCATCCTAAGCTACAGGGAACAGCCCGGAGCAAGATTTTGCTCCGGGCTGTTTTGCACTCATGGGGTTTTGTCTTTTTCTTCCTCTTTTGTGGACTGCCGCGCTTTCCACTCATCAAACTCACGCTGCCCTTCTTCACTTTCAAAGTATTTCTGGATTTCGGGCAGAAGAAGCCGTGCGAGCGCATCCACTTCGTGCTGCGGGATGGGTGATACCGCAGCCTTTTTTGAATCCTTTGCCAGAAGTATCACTCCTCCCTCATAATTCGATTTTTCCACTCTTGAGCTTACTGGCGAACATTCATGCTTTGACATTTATTACAACCAGATTTTCTTACCCATGTACCACCCCTTTCCATGCTAAGCGCAGCTCTCCCCACTATACCAAAATCCATCCTCTAAAAAACAACAGCGTGTCTAAACAGCAAAAAAGCGTGCCTAAACGACACGCTTAGAAATCATCAAGTGGGTAATACAAAGTAATAGTGAGTG
>JAJDIZ010000029.1 GCA_030266915.1 Ruminococcaceae bacterium OttesenSCG-928-D13
AAGTAGTAGTTCAGCACCTCGATGTCGCCCCGGTCCCAGGCCACCTCGATGGCGTGGCGGATGAAAGCGTTTATTCTATACGTTATATCGCTCATTTATCCGTGTTGGCGGTGTGTTGAGGTCATGCCGCGACCGTTGCGAAATTCGGGATTTACCCGGCTTGGGGGAATGCCAAAAGTAAGTGTTCAGACCCAATCAATTCCCGCTATGTTTCGGTGATTTATAGCCTTGTGGATTGGGCGTTTATTGTGCTGTCAGTATAGCATATATCTGTGATGGGTTCAACATGATTCTATCCTATTTCTATTGCCTTTCCATTGTGGTTCTATTGATTCCCCATCATGATTCCATTACGTTTCATCATGTGTCTATTGTGTATCTTTCTTCGTTATTCTCTTTGTGAGCGTGACCGCCCGCTGGGCGGCCCCGCGTCAAAAGGAAAAGAAAAAGGGGAACATGGCGGCGATAGGATAAAATTGTTCGTCTACGCCTCGTAATCAACAATATACCCTTGCCCGCTTTCTACCCGCCTTTTGGCAAAGCGGGTTAACAAGGCGGGCAAGGGTATCGCCTAAACAAACAAGTCATCATATTCTATCTGCAATGATTCCTTTAGACACTTCATTTCATCGGGGTAAATATGCCGTTGTCCAACTTCGATTTTTGCTAATGCACTTCGCGTAATATCGCACCCCATAACCTGTAGTTTAGCGGCTAACTGTTCTTGTGTCATCCCTGCCTTTTCACGCAGTGAACGTATATTAAATCCTATTTGCTTTTCATATTCAGTGTTCACCGTCAATCTCCCTGCACCTGTTTGAGTGCATTGACTGTAACACTTTCTCTTGCTATAATTGCACCCAAATAGGTGCAATTATGAAGGGAGCGATTGTGTGTGAACTATGACCAAACCAACCCGGAGCAAAGTATGTTATCGCCTGAGCCAACTGAAAAGAAGCCACACAAACAGAAAACAGTTATAATTATCATTACCATAGTAGTTTTGATTGCCATAGCATCCACAGTAATTTTAACCTTACCATCAACAAAAATATCTCGATTGACGCTTGATGAACGTTATGTATATTATTCACTGCTCGAAGTAAGTGAGAACTTTGACGATATAAGTGACATGAGAATAGAAGCAATCCATCTCGCATCCGGTGATTTTCAAATACCGGAAAGCAAGTCATATACCATGTCTAGGAAGGGCGTGGGCCAAATAGAAATTCAAATACAAGCATACGTGGCCATCTTTTATTACCATGTGAAAACCACAGGTGTTGGCGAAATAGCCCTATTCCGGATAGATGAGGATGGAAATCTTGATCAAATTACTGAAACCATTACTTTGGCGGCAACCAATGTCACTCTCGATAATCCAAGCTACAAAAGGGGACTATTTGAAGCGTTTAATGGGGATGATATATCTGATGACACTATTGCCAAGGTGATGAAGTTGCTACCATAAATGGCAGCAATGCCGAGGCAGCATGAACACTATCACATTGATTGTGATTGTTTGAAAATAGCCATACCATAATTGACCCGCCTTGCCCTCTTGGCAAAGCGGGGTTTTCCTTTTGTCTGTTCACAAATCGGGCCCACCTTTCCCTGCACTTTCCGGCTACGTTTCATGCGGGACTTTAGTATAGAAAAGCGTCCGCAAGCAAACAGACCAACCACAAAGTTAAATGACTAACCTATGTCAAATTCTCGACTTTTTTACGATGTTATGATATAATATTTATAGAAAGAAAAAAGACAAACCAAATAAATTTTGCTTTCTGACTTCCCCGCTCGGAAGGCAGGGTTATTCGGTATGCCATAAATTAAATTAGGAGGTTCTAAAATGAACAACCAACATGATGTAAGTTCAAAATTCGATTCGCCTTTTGTCCCGCCGCTGCTTGACTTTATTGGTGCCGGGCAAGTTAAATATCATGATGAAAGTGACTGGAACTCACACTTTGATGTGCTATCTCAGTTGGGACATTGCCCGGACGCCAAGGCATTATTGAAGCAGATGCGTCAGGATGGTTTGCGTTGGAGCGAGATTGAGGAAATGCTAAATGAGCATGGGGATGGAGACCTTCGTATCGGGATGGAAGTCATTCTTGAAGAAAACGCCTATTACGACAATTGCAATCGGTAAAATATTTCGTTTCTAAACGCAAAATTTTGTAGTCCTCCATCTGCAATCTTACTTCACCAATAGAAGGTAAAACCTTCCAAAAAATAACTAAGACAAGAGGTAAGAGCAATGGAGTATTTAAGCATCAACCCAAGTGAAAGACTGTTTCAAATCCATAGTGAGGTTGAAAGCGGGGACACCCTCACTATCCAGAAAACAGATTGGCTGGCCGCCAGTAAACAATTGAGAGGCGTGGCGTTCAAGTTGTATATGTATCTGGCATCGCACAAGGACAATAGCCCCTGCGTGCTGGCCGCAGATAACACCGCATCACAGTTAGGGTTTTCATCGCCATCATTCTGGAAAGCCCTAAGTGAGTTACAAGGCGGGGGCTACCTTGTGCCTATTGATGGAAAGCGGTTCGATTTCTATACCGCACCTTCAAGCGGCCACACCCAAGGAGGGAAAGAGCATGTTTAATTACCGTAAGTATTCGACCAGACCAAAAGAAAGGTCATACCGCAACAACAGGGGCAGCAAAATATCTATTCCAAATCGTGACTATGAAGTCTGGAAACGCGAATACAAAAGCCGCCTTGATGAGATGCTGGAATGGTTTGAAAAAATACGTTCAATTGGCCGCGTAAATGAGTTTGATATCAGATTAGATACCGAAGTAGACAAGGCCGTTGAAGATGCGGTTTATTCTGCTATTGATAAAATGTTCAAGTAATTGTGTTCTGCTTACACCCTTGCGGGCCAAGGTAGGAAAATGCAGGGGCCTTGGCCCGCGATAAACGTAGGAAAACACCAACAATAGAATTAAGAGGGGAATAGCAAGGTGCAACCCCTTTAACAAGCACAGGTGTGGGCGAGCCGCCGCTAAAAGAAATCGCTTCGTTGGTTTTGCCGCTAACGCATAGATGGTTCCATACTAGAGTCCCCGACAGGCGGCTATCAGAGGTGGAGTAAATCATCCGTCTAATTGGCAAGACACACGTCAGACCGGGAACAGAGAGCCGGGGGCCGCAAGCGTGGCCCAAAACGGATGGGTAGTAGCTTATGCGGGAGGGGAAAGAGACCGCATAACTGGCACAGGCCAGATGCTAGGTCGGCGGGTAAGCCCCGCCGGGTGGAATCGCCCCTATAGGTGGCTAATTGTATCCAAAAACAAGGTATAGACGCAAAAGACGCGGCAACTAACAGGATAGCGAAAGGGAACCGCAGAACAAATACAGCAATCACACACAGTGCGGGCATAGCGGCCACGCAGTCCTTTCATCTTTCTATTGGCTATCGCCCCCTTGGGGGCGGTCGCTGCGAAGCTGCGGCCCAGGGGGCGGGTGTATAGGAACAGATTAGCTTACAAGTATATATACTAAGGGGGTGGGGGATAGTATGTGGGATTGGAAAGAAAATCGAATTATAGAAAATGTATGGGGCGGGCGGACATATTAAGAAGAATCTGACATATTTACGATTTAAAATAATTTTGAAAAAGTTTTCTGGTTGGCCTTGTTTCGAGCGAAATGATAAATGACGATAAACCATCACTTATATAACAGATGATTTGTAAATATGGCAGGATTAACAGTTGAGTGGAATCCGACAAGTAATCAAAATCATGCACTTCCATCCATCTTTACAGACGCATTATCGCATGATATAATACAATCAGAGAGAACAAAAGAACACCGTGGCCACGGATTTCAAGCATTCTCTAACGAAACTCAAAAGTGCAATACCTGCACAAAATGGCACCCATGCCTAAATGGGAGAAAGCGAGAAATGCAATGAAATCCTATACTGTTAATCATCAGGCCCGCACAATTACCTTGTCCGCCGCGTTCACCAAAAGATACAACAACCTTAATGAAGATGCTCTTGCTGCGATGAACAAGTTGAACGAGCTTTGTCCGAACTACACCATTAGATATGCTGCACCTCGCAATTCCAAGTCCAACCGCACCTCGTATGCGTTGATGGAGAAAGTGTTTACGTTAGTGGAGCGTGACGACCTTCTGGCCGAATTGGCAATGCGGCGTGGTTCCTCGGAGTTTGGTAAAGTGGGGGAAGCTTCTTTTAACTGCTCCTTCTTTGAGAATCGAAAGTGGTTTGGCATGGTGTGTCGGAAGAACGGCATCACCCCCGGCATGGTCAAAACAATCTCCGAGCAGATGAAGAAGTCATCGTGGCGGGATGCAGCAGAGGAAAAACAGCAACCCATAGAATTGCAACAGAGTGTGGCGGCATTCCAACAGGATACAGAAGATATTGCATAAGATAAAGACGTAGTTAGAGCACAATGCTAACTACGTCTTTTTATGTGGGGGGCCGCATTCTAAGAGGATACCCTTTCTCTTGATGGCGGAGGTTTATTGCCATGTTCAAAAAGGTAAACCTTTGCGGACAGGCAAAACAGACACCATAACCGCCTTTTGGGTTGTTCGTATAACTCAAAAATCATTTTATGGATATTCGTAAACAACAATTGACATTAACGAACATTCATGATACAATAGTGTCAAGAGAAAGGTGGTAGTGATTATGACTTACGGCTATGCAAGAGTATCCAGCACCGACCAGAATCTTGACCGCCAGATAGAAGCACTCAAGGCCGAGGGCATAGACGAACGGCATATTCTTTGTGATAAGGCCAGCGGCAAGGATTTCGACCGCAAAGCATACAATAGCCTTGTAGGAACCGCCGATACCGCCCCCATGCTTCGGGAAGGGGACTTACTGATTATCCTCTCTCTTGACCGCTTGGGCCGCAATTACAGCGAAATTCGCGGCCAGTGGGAGCACATCACCAATGGACTGAAAGCGGATATCAAAGTTCTGGATATGCCGCTATTGGATACAAGCACATCCAGCGATAACCTTGATAGGCGTTTCATGGCCGACTTGGTTTTGCAGATACTCTCTTATGTGGCCGAGAAAGAACGCCTATCTATCCGTGAACGGCAAGCACAAGGCATCGCGGCGGCAAAGGCGGCGGGCAAACCCTTGGGGCGTCCGCGTGCGGAGTATCCCGCCGAATGGGAGAAATACTATACCGCATGGCAGGGCGGCGAGATTACCGCCACTAAGGCCATGGAAGAATTGGGGATGAAGCGGACAACGTTTTACAAACTGGTGGGCCAATATGAGGATGCAAAGCCAAACGCTTGACTTTTTTACCTTGGCCCGCCATCATCGTTCCGCTTTTAAGCAAAAATATCGCCCTGCTTCAACCTTTCTTTTGGTGAAGCAGGGCATTGATTTATGATAGATTTGCGATAGAAACCCAATAGATTTTTGATGGATTCAGCATGGAAAGCCAATAGAACCAAAATGATTCATTGGTCTGTGAGTATGGCACTATCTGGCAACCTTCATCGATTGCAACGGGCTATACATCTGATACTTTTCCCGTAAATCATCGCTGGTGATATCCAGATACGCCTGTTCAGTCACCGTTACCGAGGAATGCCCCAACAGGCGGGAAAGGGTGTATATGTCGCCGCCGTTGAGTAGAAACCGCTTGGCGAAGTTATTACGCAGGGTGTGCGGACGCACGTTAGAAATGCGTGCACGATTACAGTATTTATTCATGTTCTTCTCAAAATTGCATACCTGCATGGGCCTGCTGCTTTTGGTGGGAAACAAGTAATCGCAATTGATATAGCGGTCTTTATATTGCAACCAGCGGCGTAACTGCCGGGCCATTTCATCACTGAAAAAGACAAACCTGTCCGCCTTGCCCTTGGTGATAGATGCGGGTAAAAAAATGCTTCGGCGGTTCATATCAAGATTGCCTATTTTGGTAGCAAGGCACTCCCCTATTCGCATCCCGGTATCAAGCAAGAGATTGATTACCGTCTTATCGCGGTATTCGCTGAACTGGGAATCATCAATGCAACGCATCAGGCGGGCAAATCCTTCATCACTCAAATACTCTTGGGCCTTGCGTGGGGCTTTCAAAAAATGCTTACGCTGGACAGGGCAAGTCCTTGCACGGCGTTCCTCCACCATATAGTTGAAGAACACCCGCAGATTCCGCAGATAGTTGTTGATAGTGGTCGGGGTCACCCTGTCCTTGTAATCCCGCCGGTGGGAGGGGTAATTGCTTGTTGTCTTCCTTTCATCACACGCAACGGTATATTTCCCTCTCTCTTGAATATACGCCACATAACCAGTAATATGCTTGTCTGTTACATCCTTGGCACGGGTCACCTTTTGCTCTAAATCCATATAGGTTGCAAACAGGCGAAGGGATTGCTCGTAACTCGATATTGTTTTGACTGATAAACATTTGTATTCACAATGGGTCATAAAGTCATCGATTTCATAGGGCAGCATAATAAAAACTTCCTTTCTTTATCGCCCGTTTCCATAGGCAATAAATCAAGGAAGTTTATAGCATTGGAGCAAAATAGTTTATTGGTTTGGAAGTTGTTTCGAAGCCGATAAACTACTTTCTTGATAGGTCTGGAACACTTTTCGCGGAATCTCGCAAACCCGCCTGTAATGCGGCCTCGACCCCTCACGCCCTGCGGCGGCGGGCCATGGTCACCCTGTCCGCAAGCATCGCAATGAATTCCGAATTCGTGGGTTTTCCCCGCAGGCTGTGCACCGTGCTGCCGAAGTAGTAGTTCAGCACCTCGATGTCGCCCCGGTCCCAGGCCACCTCGATGGCGTGGCGGATGGCGCGCTCCACCCGGCTGGCGGTGGTGCCGTGGGCGGAGGCAATGTCCGGGTACAGCACCTTGGTGACCGCATTGATCAGGCTCGGGTCGGCAATCACCATCATGATGGCATCCCGCAAGAAGCGGTAGCCCTTGATGTGGGCCGGCACCCCAATGGTGCGCAGCATATCGGTTACCATGTCCTCCTCGGCCAAAAGGCCGCTCACCTGCTCCGGGCCAACGGCGCGGCCGCTGTCGCTCAGCAGACGCGCGGCAAAGTCCCCCACATCGAAAGGCTTAAGGAAGTAGAAGGAAAATCCACTCTCCATCACCTCCCGTTCAATATCTTCGTTCTGAAAGGTGCCCGTCACGTAGAACACCGTGGGAGAATCCGCGTAGTTCTGGTCGTACTTCTGTTTCAGGGAAAAGGCGTCCATGCCTGGCATAAACACGTCCAGCAACACCGCGTCCGGCTGTTGCTTCACCACCTCAGCGTAGGCGGCCGCCCCGTTGCGGGGGCACACGGTCACCTCAATATTTTGTGTTGGCAGCGCTTCCTTGCACAGCCGGCACAGCTCGGGTGATGTTTCTGTCATCCGCAGCTTCATCATCTTCTCCATGCTTTTATCCCCCCGTAAAAATTCTGTAGACCCTTGACCAATTGGACAAAACTATGTGGTATTTCCACTACTAATAGTATATCATGCCAATCGATGTACACGCAATGATTAGCGCTCTGCCCAATTCGACAGCTTTTTCACCCGTTCTTTTCCAGCACTTTTCCACCACTCAACAAATAGTGGTGGTCCCGCCGGGCGTCGGTGCGTCCTTTCACTGGGAAGAAATAGATCTGTGTTTGCACACCACTGCTGTCCTCCACGCGGGTGATGGCAAAGTCGAAATTGCGGCTTTGTCCAAAGCTGTCCAGCATCGTGTCCAGAACGAATTTCTCTTGGGGTGTCAGACCAGTGTAAGACGAATCATCGTAACTTCTAAGCACATTATCATAAGCTCTTGGGGCCGCCCCATAGCCGTTATCCTCGGCATAACGCTCGGCCAAAAGCAGGGTGGATTCGATCTGTCCGAGGCTGGCCGTGGCGGCAGACAACTGCGCCTGCCGAATGCCGGAATAGGCCACCCCGCCAAACAGGGCAAAGCAGACCACCGCCACACACACCATCGACAGCACCCACAGCCCCATGCCAATCGTTCGCTTTTCTTCTCTGTTTTCTCGCACCTATTCCCTCCAAAATGATAGGTTTTTTCCCGCAGCACCGCTTTAGGTCAGCACCATTCGACATGGTTCGACACCCGCATGCATCCGGGCTGAATTTGTCTGAATGATCATCACGCTGAAAGTCAGTCGTACGCATTCACTTTTTTGACCGCAGGACTTCCGTCCCCTGATTTGCGCTTTTGAGCACACGGATAAGTATACTTCAACAGCCCTGCAAAAACAATGCCCGCGATTGGCCTGTCAACCATTGAAAGCAACATAAAAAAGGTCAGCCAAATAGCGGAGCCGGCCCTTCGGCCGGCTCGATGAAGCATATGCGCTCACACCTTGCGGTGTTTTTTGTGGGTGCGTTTGTAGTTGTACATCCGCGCATCGGCCACACTAAGCAGTTCGCTGGCCGTGAAGGTATTGTCCTGCCCCACCTCTACCACGCCATAGCTGATGCTGCGGATAAACTCGTATCCCTCCGGCCTGTCGGACGGACCCCAAAACAGCAAGGCCTCCCGTATCGTTTCCATTTGCTGCTCGGCCTCCTCGCGTTTGCAAAGCTCGAGCAGCACCATGAACTCGTCCCCCCCCAGGCGGCAAACCGTTCCGCCCGAGCTGCTTTGCATTATCTCGGCCGCGCTGATGATGTACTCGTCGCCCACGTTGTGGCCATAGGTGTCATTGACGTATTTCAGGTTATCCAGGTCGGTGAAGCAGATGCAAAACTGCTTTTTCGCCTCCAGCATCGCCTCCAGCATCAACATGCCATAGTGCCGGCTGTAGGTGCCGGTAAGGGTGTCCCGGTAGGCCACGTTCTCCAGCTCGCGCCGCTCGCGCTTCTCCCGGCTCACGTCGGTGATCACAAAGGCCACGGCGCTGTGTTCGCGCCAGCGCATCGGGAAGGTGCTCACCGAGAGCACCCGGGAGAGCTGCCCGTAAGGCAGGGTCATCTCCACCGGCTCCTGGGCCGAGCCGTCAAAACCGGCGGCCTGGGCGTTCAGCCACACCCAAAGCTGCTCACTGAAATCCTGATCGGCCACCAGCTCTGTTTTTGCTGTGCTGTTCATGTAGAGGGGTTCTGCGCTCTTGGGGTCCACCACAATCAGCCACTGGGGCAGCAAGGCGGCGATGGCCGTGAACAGACTGTTGCTCTGTTCCAGGGCCAGTGTCTTTCTGCGCCCGTTTTCAATCTCATCCATCAGGGCCTGCTGCCGGTGGTCAAGCTGCTGAATCATCGTATTAAAAGCTTCGGAAAAGCGGCCCATGAAGTCCACGCGCTGCTTGTAATCCCCCTTGGCCACCTGCTCGGTTTGCCAGGTGATGTGCTTAAGGCTGGCCTGCAGGCTTTTCAGGGGCGAGGCAATCTCGTTGCCCGGGCTGGGGGGCGGGGTATCCAGCTCGCCCCGGCCCATCGCTGCGGCAAATGCCTGCGCCTCTATCAGGCATTGGCCAAAGTAAAGCAGGCCGGCGCCGAGGTCTCTGAAACCCTCGTCCAGCTTTTCCGGGTCGAGCTCCGCCTTATCGGGGCTGTAGAGCACATTACGGAGGTACTCAAAGAGCAGTTCCGCGTTTTTGTCCAACCGGCCACCCCCGCACCACGCTCATCGCATAATTTTTATCGCCAGACACGCCGCTATTTCACCACGTCGGCAGTGAAGCGGCACACCCGGTCCCCACTGGCCCAGCAGTCCACCTCGCGCACATCGTAGCTGTTCCCGGTGTAGGCCTCCAGTATGCCGGCAATGAAGCCCTCGTCATAGGTGCACACGTTCTCATTGGTCACCGGCAGGCCGCTGCAATCCAGGTCTTCCCCCACGGTCAGCACCATGTTGCCGGTGGTGGTGTCCACCGCCTCCATCCGCAGGATGCCAATTCGCAGCTCCTTCAGGCTCTGCTGCAGATTGGCCACGAAGGTGTCCAGATCCGTCTTCAGGTCCAGCGTGTTCCTGGCAAACTCACTGCCGGCCAAAAAACCGGCCTTGCGGAAATATTCGTTGGCCTTATCCTCGCCCAGGTCGGCGCTGATTACATCCAGCATGGTGTACTGCATCAAACGGTAGACCAGCACCGGCATTTCCTCGCCCAGCTCGCCCCGGCCGCCTTTGATGTCTCCCATGCCCTCCCAGGAGAACTTGCTGTGCTTTTTCTTCGCAAAAATGTTGTCCATAATAAGCCAACCTCCTATATTGGTCTCATCCCATCTCAGGGCCTTTTGTCGCAACTTTGATTGTACCACGCTGTGCCGATTATTACAATTCCTTTTCTTTTCCTTGGTTTTGTCCATTTCACCAGAATTGTACGGGGAAATAGCGAATAAATGTTGACTTTTATCAGATTGCTGGCTACAATATAGGGGACTTCGTGCATAATGCAATTTGCTGCGGCCAGGCATCCGGTGCCGGTGTATCGGCACGGTTGGCCACATTTGGTCGCCGGACGTTGTTTTTTTAAATCCAAATCAGTGCGCCAGGCGGTGAATGAAAAAGGCATGAAAGAGGCGGTTCCCACAGCCCAGATTGAGGCGGCGCGGCAGGGCAGTGAGGCGGACCTCGCCTCCATCATTGCCCGGTATATGCCTTTCATCCGGCGCACCGCCCGCCGCCACACCGGGCCAGGGCTGGATTTTGACGACGCCGTGCAGGAGGGGCTGATTGGCCTTTTCTCTGCCATCGAAACCTGGCAGCCGGGCGGCAGGGCTGGTTTTTCCACCTATGCAGGGGTGTGCATCCAGAACGCCATCCTCAGCGCAAGGAAGGCGGCGGGCCGCAAAAAGCACCGCCCGCTGAACACCAGCGTCCCGATTCCCGACGGGCAGAGCATTCCCGGGCCGGAGGAGGCCGCCATTGCCAGCGAACAGGTGAACCTGACGATGGAAAAAGCCAAGGCGGTGCTGTCCCCCATGGAGAAAACGGTGCTGCTTTTGTATCTCGACGGTTTCAGTTACCGGCAGATTGCCCAGGCCATCGGCAAACCCGAAAAATCGGTGGAGAACGCGCTCGGGCGGGTGCGGCGCAAATTGCGGTGATACACGGGGGAACGGCCCCCGGGTACAATATGCCCCAGTAGCTTATGCGGATCATTGGTCAACACCAAGGGCGGCACATCCTCTTGCGGGCAAAAACTTAATCAGAGGAGACAGAATTATGTACGAAGACAAGACCTTAGTATGTAAAGATTGCGGCCAGGAATTTGTGTTCACCTCGGGAGAGCAGGAGTTCTATGCCAGCCGGGGCTTCGAGAACGAGCCCCAGCGCTGCAAAACCTGCCGCGATTCCCGCAAAGCCAGCCGGGGCGCCCGCGAGATGCACACCGCCGTTTGCGCCCAGTGCGGCCAAGAGGCCAAGGTGCCCTTCAAGCCCCGCGAGGACCGTCCGGTGTATTGCAGCGAGTGCTTCGCCAGCATGAACGCCGAGGCCGCAGAGTAAACGCCACACTACTGACAGGACACCCCGCCAAAGCCAGCGGGGCATGAGAAGACAATGATTTACCCGGCAGCTTGTAGTCTACAAGCTGCCGGGTTATTTGCTTTTACCAAAGCCGTTTGCTTCGCCTCAGCCGGCAGGGACGGGCCGCACAACCGGCTTATATCAGTTCCTTTGCCATAATAACGATATTTTTGCGCTGACCGGAGATAGTAAACCCCTGCCTTTTCCAAAAGGCCAAACCTTTTACATTGCTTTCGATCACACCCAATTGAACCGATTTATAACCCAGTATGCCCGCGGAGGTAAACACCGCATTCGCTATGTTGCTTCCGATTTTCTTGCCATGCAAATCGCCGTGTACCAGCAGCAGGCCAATCCAAAGGGAGGTCTCACCGGGATACCCCTCTATCAAATCCAAAATGCCGACAGCGCTGTCTCCCATCCAAATGCTGACATAGGTTTTTTGAGATATATCAATATTTTTCGGCACGGCATAAACATCGCTGATACTGTTTTCAAGGCTGGCCCTTTCGCCTTGCGTCAAAAGAAAAAAATCCTGGTTGGCATCATATACCGGAAATATCTGTTCAAAGTTTTGCGTTGTTATTGGGATGAGATCGTACTCACTCAGGCATTTTTTCAGTTCCTCTATCATGCCACACTCCCGCACTGTTTATGAATTCCAATCGTTCGCGCTATGAGGGTTTTTGAGATTCGTACCCGTTTGTTCACCGCCCCTGCCTATGCGGGAGATCTATCCCGCTGCCAGGGCAGCAGCCCGCTGAACACGGCGCAGAGCAGGCCCCCGGCCACAATGGCCACAAGGCCACTTGCGACCGCCGTAAAGGCCCCACGCCGGATGAGGTTATCCAGCGCCTCCCGGTAAAACAGCAGGTCCAGCGCCGGACACACCACCAGCCAGGCGATGGCATGGGCCGCCAGGCTCCCGAGGATGTAGCGGGCCATCGCGCCGCCGTGGAAACCGCCGCTGCGCAGGTAGCGCCGGTTGCACAGCACCCCGGTGACGAAGCCCGCCGCTACCGAGGCGGCGATCACGCTCCACCAGAAGCCGGCGCCCCAGGCGGCCAGCAGCACCTCCCCCAGCAGGGCCACCGCCGCCCCGGTGAAGGGGCCGTACACCACCGCCGCAAGGCCCAGCGCCGCGTACTGGAACTTGAAGGAGAGGCCGAACAACGGCGGCAGGCGCAGCAGCGCCCCCAGCGCGAAGTACAGCAGCCCGCCCGCCACCGTGACAATCAGCGGCTTCAGCCACCGGCCAAGGAAACGCCTCAGGTTCACAGGTCGCCCTCCCCAGCCGTGGCCCCGGCGGCGTCTTCCTCCGCCACGGCCTTTATATGGTATACCCGGCTGGCAAAGTCGGTGAGGAAGCGCAGGTCTTCATGGTAGCCGGCGCCGGAAAAATTCTGCATCCGGGAAAGGCCCGCCTTGCACAGGGCGCTGCCGTAGGCGGTGTGGTCCTCGCGCTCGGTGTCGAGGCGAATCACCTTGCCGGCGGCCTTCACCAGGGCGCCGTCCGGGTTCAGGTGCAGCGGCAGGATGTAGTTGATCAGCCCGCCGAAGGTTTCGATGTCGATCTTCTGGGGCCGCACCATCACCTGGTAGAGGGTGTCCGCATCAAGGCCCCGCAGCCGCATCGGCGGCACCGTGCTGTTGGGCACCAGCAGGCCGAGGAAGTCCCCCACCATCGCCTCGGTTTTGTCAGCGTTCACCACCATCCAGCGGCAGTCGGCCTGCTCGAAGGGGTCCGCCAGGCGGTAGAAATCCCCGTATTGCAGCAGGGCGCGGTGCCCCTTGTAGAATTCGATCTGGGCCTTCACGTCCGCCTTCTGCTGCTTGGTCATGGTCATCATGTCCAGCTCGTAGCCCAGCAGACCAAACATCGCGGTGTTGAACCGGGTGTCCAGCGGGGTTTGGCGCAGGGTTTGGTGGTTGGGCACGGCGCTCACATGGCAGCCCATGGTGCAGGGCGGGTAGCCGTAGGAGGCGCCGGTCTGGATGCGGTGCCGCTCGTGGGCGTCCGAGTCGTCGGAGATCCACATCTGGGGCATGTAGTAGAGCACCCCCAGGTCGTAGCGGTTGCCGCCCGAGGAACAGCCCTCGAACAGGATGTCCGGATGGGTGGCGCAGATGCCGTCGAACAGCTGGTAAAGCCCGAGGGTGAAGGCGTGGAAGAACATCCCCTGGTCCTTCAGGGCCGGGGAGAAATTGTCGGCCAGATGGCGGTTCATGTCCCACTTCACATAGCGGATGTTGGCGCTGCCGAGGGTTTTGTTCACCGATTCGATGATGTATTCCCGCACCTCCCGGCGGCACAGGTCCAGCACCAGCTGGTGGCGGCCGGTGGCCGGCTCAAGGCCCGGGGTCTGCACCGCCCAGTCCGGGTGGGCGCGGTAGAGCTTCGAGTCCGGGTTGACCATCTCCGGCTCGAACCACAGGCCGAACTCCATACCGAGGCCGTTGATCCGCTCGGCCAGCCCCTTAAGGCCGCCCGGCAGCTTTTTGCGGTTGACGTCGTAGTCGCCGAGGCCGGCCTTGTCGTTGTTGCGCTCCCCAAACCAGCCGTCGTCCAGCACAAACAGCTCCACCCCGAGCTTTGCGGCGGTGCGGGCGATGCCCAGCAGCTTCGACTCGTTGAAGTTAAAGTAGGTGCCCTCCCAGTTGTTGATCAGGATGGGCCGTGGGGCACTGCGCCAGCGGGGCGGCAGGATGTGGTTTTTCACGAAGCGGTGCATGTTGTGGCTCATGCCGGTCTTGCCGTTTTCCGAGTAGGTGAGCACCGCCTCGGGGGTGGTGAAGCGCTCCCCCGGCGCCAGCGGCCAGCTGAAGCCCTCGCTCCAAAGGCCGTGCATGATGCGGGTGCGGCCGAAGGCGTCCTGCTCCAGGCTGCCCTCGTGGCTGCCGGAGTAGACCAGGTTGAAGCCGTACACCTCCCCGGCCGTCTCGGTGGCATCTGGCGCAGCCACGAAGAAAAACGGGTTGCAGCCGTTGCCCGAGGCCCCGGTGCCGTTGCCGAATTTGAGGGTGCCCTGCTTTGAGAGCCGCCGGGTGAGCTGGGTCTCCCGCGCCCAGGCGCCGGTGAGATTGAACAGCTCCCAGCCGCCGGAGGGCAGGTCCAGCTGGCTGGAGAGCGCCCGCAAGAGGCGCACCGGCCCGGCGGCCCGGTTGGTGATGCGCATCCGCTTGGTGATCACGTCGGCCTCGTAGAAAACGCTGTAGAACAGCTCCACCTCAAGGCCGCCGGCCTCACTGAGGGTGAGGGCCACGGTTTCGTCCGGCCCGCGGCCGTGGGGCATGCCGCCAGTGGGGGCGGGGCCATCCAGCAGACGTGCGGTGCGGAAGGTGAAGGCCGTGGTGGTGCCGCCGTGGGCGCCCTCGGCCAAAAGGGCGCCGGCGCGGTAGTCCCCCCGGCCTTTGGGAGAGAGCTCCAGCCCGAGGCTGCTCTGGGCGGGCTGCCTGTCCCCCTCCAGCACGTCGCCGCCAAAGCCTGCCTCCACCTTGGGCAGCAGCGGCCCCAGGCTGTGTACCTTAATACGCGCGCCGTAGTGCAGGTTTTCCACCAGGCCCCGCCCGGTGTGCAGGATGTAGCTGGTGTTTTGGGTGTGCATCTCCACCAGATTGTCGTGGATGCTGATCATGGCGTCCTCCGTTGGGTTTATCGTTTCTCCTATTATCGGCCCGCGCGGGGATTCCGTCAACCGGCCTTCGGCGGTGTTCAAAAATCGGCCGCATAATTTATGCTTTATCAACAAATTTCTGTCATGAATTATTCACAATTGGTGCACTATGCCCATTCACCCGGCGTAAATCCATGCAATACGCCAATGGATTTGTGCCGGGGAAGGTGGTATTATAAGGGCAGGAAAAGTGAAAGAGGTGAGTCCAATGTACCAGTTTGAAGAGCCCATTCAGATTGGGCAGGACGGTTAGAGACGGGCTGGCGCTTATCATCATCCTGATATGGAGTTAACCCCGGCAAAGGCTGCCAGGCGCCGCAATTGGGGATAGCCGGTGCGCCGGTTATGAGTTTGCGGATGCCCAGGGTGCAGAAGAGAGGCCGGAACAAAGCGAGCAAGAGGCCACGCCTCACCGTACTGTCCGCTGAATTGGGGGCCGGAGTTATGGGCCGGCAGGCAGAGTGTGGTACGTCACACTCGAAAGTTTTCAGATAGATTGAAGAACGTTAGTTCCAAGGTTTGTTTGAAAGTGCCCTATCAGAGGGCAGCATTAGGGCTTGCAGCATAGGAAATACCTGTTCGAAAAACTCTTGGCCGGTGCTCATTTCAATGATGTACCAATTGGGGTTGATCCGTGAGTAAGGAGCCCACAGGCGGTACGCAATGCCGGCAGCGATGGCTGCGGATTGCATGTTATCAAGAGCAATAACCTGCTAGCACAAAGAGAACGATTCATGGTATGGACTAACAGATTCCCAAATGATCAAAGCACAAAGCCGGTCTGGAGATTCGTTGTAAATGCACGGAGAACGAGATCGATTTTGCTCGACGGTTTGATTATACACGAAAGGAACTGATAGTAGCAAACGCTGCGAGCACCTTCGCTGTCAATGACACTAAAAGCCGCCCCGGCACACTGGGGCGGCTTTTTTGTTGAATGCTTATTCTTTTGGACTGTTAAATCTTTTAAGACAGGGCGTCCATTTTCAGCGCCTGGGTGATGTGCTGGGCAGTTTTGCTGGCGGCCACCCCGCCCTGGCTGGTCTCCCGCAGGGCCGAGGGCAGGCTGCGGCCCACCTTGGCCAGGGCCTCCACCGCCTCGTCCGGCGGAATCACCGCATCCTGCCCGGCCAGGGCCATGTCGGCGCTAATCAGGGCGTTCACCGCCTGGGAGGCGTTGCGGAAAGAGCAGGGCAGCTGCACCAGGCCGGCCACCGGGTCGCACACCAGGCCCATGCAGTTCATCAGCGCAATGGACACCGCGCTGCCCAGCTGCTGGGCCGTGCCGCCCGCCAGCGTGACCACCGCGGCCGCCGCCATGGCCGCAGCCACCCCGCACTCGGCCTGGCAGCCACCCTCGGCGCCGCTCACCGTGGCGTTGCGGGTCATGATGGCACCGGCGCCGCCGGCCACCAGCAGGGCCTCAAGAATCTCCTGCTCCGAAGCGTCGCACTCGTTGGCGGCGCTCAGCATCACGGCCGGCAGCACCCCGCAGGCCCCGGCCGTGGGGGCGGCGCACACCCGGCCCATGCTGGCATTCACCTCGCTGCTGCTTAGCGCCCAGGCCATGGCCTGGTTGATTACCGAGCCGGAGAACCCGCGGGTTTTGGCATATTTCTGCTGTTTTTTTGATTGGCCCGAGATCAGGTTCCCGGTCATTTGCCGGGGCGCCTCCAGCGCCTTCTGGGCCGAGGTGCGCATCACCAGCCAACGGGTGGCCAGCTTGGTGTACACTTCGTCCTCGGTCAGGTCGTGCTGCTCCATCTCGTTGTTCAGCACCGCCTTGGCGATGCTTCCGGCAGCCTCGGCCTCCTCGAACAGCTTCGCAAAGTTATGATACATCGACAACCACCACCTCTTCTACGTGGGGCAGCGCGTTCAGCTCGTCCACCGCTGCCTGGGGTATTTCATTGTCCACAATGAACATCGCGTTGGCCTGCCGGCCCCGGCCCACCCGGGAAAGGCGCAGCACCGCGATATTGACCTCGTAATGGGCCAGCACCCGGGACAGCTCGCTAATCACCCCGGGCCGGTCCAGATGGTTCACCAGCATGGTGGGATTTTCGGCGTGGATTCGGGTCTCGAAGTCGCCAATCCGGGTGATCTCAATGCGTCCGCCGCCGATGGAGGAACCCCATATCTCGGTGCTGGTATCGTCCTCGTGGTGGAAGATGATGTGCACCGAGTTCTCATGCATCCAGTCCAGATCCTCCCGGTAGAGCCGCCACTCCACCCCTGCCTTGGCGGCCAACTTCTCGGCATCGGCAATCTGCTCGTCGTCGGGCGAGAGGCCGATGGCTCCGGCCAGCAGCGCCTTGTCGGTGCCGTGGCCCCGGCAGGTTTTGGCAAAACTGCCGGACAGGCCGAACTCCACCCTGCCAAAGGGTTTTTGGGCAATCTCCGCCGCCACCCGGGCCAGCCGCGCCGCCCCGGCCGTGTGACTGGAGGACGGCCCGATCATCACCGGGCCAAGCACCTCGAATATGCTCAGTTCCATTGTCCCTCGCCTGCCTCCATACGCTGTGCGGGGCCTGTTGAGTTGGTTTCAACAGGCCCGCGCTTTTTTATTTTGATCCTATCCCCAACTATACGAGGCATAGACGGCTTTGTCAAGGGCGTGTCCGCGTAGTCTCAAGGCCGGCGCATGAAGCTGGTTTGCCGGCATGCGTCGGCCGTGCGCGTAACCCTCAGGCGGCGGGAAGCCCCGCTTCGTCCAGCGCCGCGGCAAAGGATTGCAGCAGCGTCCGGCAGGCCTCAAGCGCTTCCTCGTCGGTGGCCGGGGTGGGGTTCAGGTCCCGGTACTGGTCGGTGGGGTACTCCTGCTCCAGCGCCCCGTCCGAGCCAATCCTGTAGGTGTAGAAGAAGCCGTCGGCGAAGTTCACCCACAGGAAATCGCCGGATTTTTCCCACCGGACCATCCCGCCGAAGGCGCCGTGCGCCCCCAGCGGCAAGCCCTCGAAGTCGGCAACCGCATTGGTCCGGTCGGCCGAAAGCCCGGTGAAGACGATGGGGCTGCCGGCGGGGTTCTCCACCCGCTCGGCAGTGGAGATGCCCAGCAGGTCGGAGAAATGCACCCACAGCAGCATCGGGTCTGTCCACCCATCCTCATACAGAACCGGCTCCCCCACCGTTACAAACAGGGCGTAATCCTTTGGCAGAACCAGCCTGGCGGTGGTGGTCCAGCCGTACTTGGCCGGCTCGTCCACTGTGAACTCCAGCTCCGCCTCGGTGACGGCCTCGGGCAGCGTGGTGTCCTTCGGCGGGCTTTGCAGCGCTACGCCCGCGTCGCTGTGGTAGATGATCGCCTCGGGAAGGGTGCCATCCCGGTAGGCCTCGAGCACCCAGTTCACCATGGCAGTGGTGACGGCCTCGAACGGAGCCTCGCCGGGGACGGCGGCCGGTGCCGAGCTGCTCTCGGCCTCGGAGGCAGCCGGCAGGGATGATGTCACGGGCAGGCTGGAGGACGGCCCCGGGGTCGATTCCGCAGCAGACGACGCATCGGGCGCGGCCTGGCAGCCCGCCAGCGGCAGGGCCAGCACTGCCAGCAACAAAACCATCGCGAGCATGGATATTTTATTTTTCATTTTGTAACCCCCTGTGTATCTGACACCCAAGTAACGGCCCGGGCGGGTAAAACCTTGCGAAAAGCGCCCGGCCACCCTCTGGGGTTTGGCCGGGCGCTTGTGTGCTTACTTATCGAGAATTACTGCTGACGCTTTTTGGCCTCCAGGTCGGCCAGGGCGTCCTTGCGGCTCAGGTTGATGCGGCCCTGCTGGTCGATCTCGATCACCTTCACCAGCAGTTCGTCACCGACGGCCACCACGTCCTCCACACGCTCCACACGCTTGTTATCCAGCTTGGAGATATGGACCATGCCGTCCTTGCCGGGGGCGATCTCCACAAAGGCGCCGAAGTTCATCAGCCGCACAACGCGGCCCTTGTAGATGGCGCCGATCTCCGGATCCTCCACGATGGTTTTGATGGTGTGCAGGGCGCGCTTGGCGTCCTCGATGTCGATGCCGGAGACGTGGACCATGCCGTCCTCTTCCACGTCGATCTTGACGTTGTTGGTGGCCTGGATCTCCTGGATGACCTTGCCGCCCTTGCCGATGACGTCGCGGATCTTGTCCACGTCGATCTTGATGGAGAGCATCTTCGGGGCGTATTTCGAGAGCTCCTCGCGGGCGGTGCCCAGCACCGGGTTCATGATGTCGTTCAGGATGTAAAGGCGCCCAAGGCGGCACTTCTCGAAGGCCTCGGCCACAATTTCCATCGTCAGGCCGTCCACCTTGATGTCCATCTGGATGGCGGTGATGCCGTTTTTGGTGCCGCCCACCTTGAAGTCCATGTCGCCGTGGAAGTCTTCCACGCCCTGGATGTCGATCATCGTCATCCAACGCTCACCCTCGGTGATCAGGCCGCAGGAGATGCCGGCAACCGGCTCCTTGATCGGCACACCGGCGTCCATCAGTGCGAGGGACGAGGCGCAGATCGAAGCCTGGGAGGTGGAACCGTTGGAGGAAAGAATCTCGCTGACAACGCGGATGGAGTAGGGGAACTCGGTCACGCTGGGCAGCATCGGCAGCAGGGCGCGCTCGGCAAGGGCGCCGTGACCAATCTCCCGGCGGCCGGGGCTGCGGGGGGCGCGGGCCTCACCCACCGAGTAGGGCGGGAAGTTATAGTGATGCATGTAGCGCTTGTGGTCCTCGCCGGACAGGTCGTCCACAATCTGGGCGTCCCGCATGGTGGAGAGGGCGGCCACCGCCAGGCACTGGGTCTGCCCGCGGGTGAACATTCCGCTGCCGTGGGCGCGGGGCAGCACCGAAACCTCGGCGGCCAGCGGGCGAATCTCGTTGATGCCGCGGCCATCCACACGCTTGCCGTCATCCAGCAGCCAGCGGCGCACCACGAACTTCTGCATCTGGTACATCAGCTCTTCAACGATGTTCGGGCCCCACTCCTCGGCGTACTTTTCGTCCAGCGCCTCACGGATGGGCAGCAGCGCGGCGTCGCGCACGTTCTTGTCGTCGGTGTCCATCGCGGCGCGGAACTGCTCGATGAAGGCGGCCTTCACCTCTTCGAACAGGGCGTCGTCCAGGTGCATCGAGGGGAACTCTTTTTTCTCTTTGCCAATCTCAGCCACAATCTTGTTGATGAAGTCGATGACCTTGCGGTCCTCGGCGTGGCACATCTCGATGGCCTTGAGCATGGTGGTTTCGTCCACCTCGTTGGCGCCGGCCTCGATCATCACGATCTTCTCGGCGGAAGCGGCCAAAGTGAGGGCCAGGGTGCTCACCTCGCGCTGGGCCTCGGTGGGGTTGATGACAATCTCGCCATCCACGATGCCGGCCATCACGCCGGCGGTGGGGCCAGCCCAGGGAATGTCGGAGATGGACAGGGCCAGCGAGGTGCCGATCATGCCCACCACCTCGGGGCTGCAGTCGGGGTCCACGCTCATCACGGTCATCACCACGGCCACATCGTTGCGCATGTCCTTGGGGAACAGCGGGCGAATCTGCCGGTCGATGACACGGGAGGTAAGGATGGCCTTTTCGCCGGGGCGGCCCTCGCGGCGCATGAAGCTGCCGGGAATGCGGCCGATGGCGTAGTGCTTTTCCTCAAAATCCACGCTAAGCGGGAAGAAATCAATGCCCTCGCGGGGCTTGTCGGCCATGGTGACGTTGCAGAGCACGCAGGTTTCGCCGTAGCGCACAAAGCAGCTGGCGTTGGAAAGGCCGCTCATCTTGCCGGTTTCCACCTTCAGGGGCCGGCCGGCCAGCTCCATCTCAAAGCTGCGCTCTTTTGTGAACTCCATACGTTTGCTTGTGATTTCCATAAAAAAATTCGCCTCCTGTTTTTTGGTAAACAGACGGCGAAGAACACATGCACAGTTTGCGTTCCTTAGCAATCGTTTTCAACCCGGACGGCGTCCGGGGCAAAAACTATTGCTAAGAAGGGATGCGCGTGTGCATTCTTCGTCGCCGTTTTCCTATTGTGGCGGCAGGGCCGCCTCGATTACAATTATGCGCAGATACAAAACAACCCGAAAGCAGGAGGCCACATGGCTCCTGCTTTCAGGGATGTTATACTATTTACGCAGGCCCAGCTTGGCAATCAGGGCGCGGTAGCGCTCGATGTCCTTCTTCTGGAGGTAAGCCAGCAGGTTGCGGCGCTGGCCAACCAGCTTCAGCAGGCCCCGGTTGGAGTGGTGGTCCTTCGGGTTTTGCTTCGAGTGCTCGGTCAGGTGGTTGATGCGCGCGGTAAGCAGCGCAACCTGCACCTCGGGCGAACCGGTGTCGCCCTTGCTGCGGGCATGTTCGGCAATGATCTCGTTTTTGCTCTTCATCATGGTCTTTCTCCTCTTTCCCCGCGTGGGGTAATTATTCGCCATCTGCCCAGTGGGGGTAACTGCGGTATCACCATGAGGAAATACGCCGCCCGCCGCGCAGAGGTACCAGCATAGTTTAGCATAAACACCGGCCTAATACAAGGCTTTTGGCCAAAAACAGCGTGGCAAAACGGCTTGCCATGCCGCCGAATGTGCTATACTGTCCCAAAGAGTTGCCTTTGGAGGAACCGCGATGTTCACACTATACAAAATTTATTTCGGCGACGAGCTGGCCTACCTCGGCCGCACCCGCCAGCCGCTGAAACGGCGCCTGCACGGGCATTTTTTCAAAGCCCGGCTGCACAAGGCGATCGATATTTTCAAGGTCACCCGCATCGAGAGCGCCGAGTTTGCCACCTGCGCCGACATGTATCTGTATGAAATCTACTACATTAACAAGCTGCACCCGCTGCTGAACCGGGACGACGTTGCCCCGGACGAGTTGACCGTCACCCTGCCGGAGGTGGCTTTCGCCCCCTTTGAGTGCGACCTGATGGACAAGTGGAAGGTGGAGGTGATTGCCCGCGAGGAGGCACTGCGCCAAAAGCGCCGCGAGCAGCGGGAAAAGCGGGCCAAGCGCAAACAGCAGGGTTAATGAT
>JAJDIZ010000003.1 GCA_030266915.1 Ruminococcaceae bacterium OttesenSCG-928-D13
ATGGTTTTCTCCAGCACCTCGGTCCGGTCCAGAATGTTGTTGGCAAGGCCGATACGCATCTCGCGCTGCTTCGCCATCTCCAGCATGATTTGCTCCCCGAAGGCAATGTCCCCTGTGTCGCCCGCATCAACCACCACGACGCTGCCGTCGGCGGCGGCCAGCACCATCGGGTACAGCCGCTGGCCACTCAGCATCCCCAATGAGGCGGACAGATCCATCACCGCCTTACCGTTCAGGTCCACATCCAGCAGCCCAAGGCCGCGCTTTAGGGCCACATACATCGGGGTGAAGGTGTTGAAGCCCGCGTATTCCAGCGAGCACAGGTAGCGGATTTCCCGCCCTTCGGCGGCCACCATCTGCGCATATTTGTCAAAGGCCAGTGCCGCCTCCGGGCCGAAAGGCGAGCCCTCAAAGGCGTCCGGCGAGCCAAAGCCGATGGCCGTGGCCGCAAAGGCCTCCGGCTCCATGTCGGCCGGGTCCACCAGGGGCAGGCGTATTTCCATCTCTGCCGCAAGCCCAGCCAGCATGGCAAGGCCGGTGCTCAGCGGGCCTCCCCCGCCGGTACTAAAAAAAGCCGCCCCGTAAAGGATCGCCTCGATGCTTTCTCTGTCAAGTATGCGGGACATAGGGATTCCTCCATGTTGCTGTATGTAATATGCGCCTTTCCCGGCACTGGCAGCGGGCCTGTCCAGTGCCGGGAAAGGCGGGAGACGGGGGTGGTCACGCCCCGTCTCCAGCCTTTTGTGAGCCGTCAGGCTGCGGTTGCCTTGTGCTCACGCGCAATCTTGCCCTTCATACCAAGGTAATAGATAACAACGGAAAGGATCAGCGACTGGAGGGCCGGAATGCCCCAAGGTGCCACATAGGTGGTGATGTAGCCCAGGATAACCGAGGCAACCACGGCGATGGTGGCAACATAGTTCCACTTCTCGGTGGCGCGGATCTCCTTCTTGCGCATGAAGAAGTCCACAAAGATGATGCTGCCAACAGCGGGCATGCACAGGCCGGTAATCTCGTACACCTTGTCGATGTGGTTCAGGATGCCGGTGAGGGCCAGGCCGATGGCCACGAGGGTAGCGATAACGGTGGCAATGGAGCGGCCCTTGGCGGACTTGATGTTGAGCAGGTTGGCAAGGCTGAGGCCCGCCGAGTAGTTGTTCACGATCTGGCTGGTCCAGGTGGAAACCCACAGCACCAGGAAGCCCCAGATGGGCATGCCCAAGTTGATCATGACCTGCACGATATCGGCCGAGCCGGAGCCCACGGCCATCAGCGCGCCAATGATGATGAGGGGCGGCCCGATGGCCACAATGCCCAGGTTCAGCAGGATGCTGTCCTTCAGGCGGGGCCGGGCATAGCGGGAATAGTCGGCCGCCAGCAGCATCTGGCTGGTGTTCAGGGAGATGATCAGGTTGAAGGCCGCAAGGAAGGTCATATCGCGCGCCGGAGGCTGATAGGCCACGATGTTATCGATGCCGATATTCTGAATGGCCAGCACCACAGCCACGATGCAGAGGATCAGCCCCGAGGGCACCGCGATGTAGTCGGTCCACTTCATGGCCTTGTAGCCGATAACAGCCGGGATGCAGAAAATCAGGCCGGCCACGATGGTAATGATGGCCCACATGCCCTTGTCGGTCAGGTAGTCGATGCCGAACATGGCACAGATGGCGTTGCCGGCCACGGCGGTCTGCATGCTCCAGTGCCCAAGGCCCACCAGGGTGATGAGCCCGGCCACGCCGTAGCGGGCTTGCTTTTCACCGAAGGCGCTCTTGGCCAGCACCGATGAGGCCAGGCCGGTTTTGGCCCCGATGTAGGCTGCGATGGTGTTGGTGGGCCAGGTGTAGAGCACGAAGCCCAGCAGCAGCAGTATGATGATTTCTCCCATACTGAACGAGCCAATCAGGATGGAGCCGATCATGATGACCGGGATGCAGAACTCCAGCCCGCCGAAGATCATGGCCGGGGTAATCCAGTGCTGGCGCTTGTCCAGTGGCACTGCGGTTAGCGCCTCGTCCTCGAATACGCCGCCGTCGGTCTTGGTCTTGGTGGTTCCATTCTCATCCATTATACTTTATCCCTCCTGCTTTCGGGGATGCGCCGTCACCGGCCAGGCGTCAGTTTCCCGTCGCTTGACATCATCGCACCGCACATTCGCCGGTGACTGCACACCCTATTTTTAGCCCCTTGCGGGGCGCCGCCAATGTTGCATCCGGGCAAGGCGTTCCCCCGCCCCGGCCCCGCTCAGTGGCTCTGCCGCTCGGGCGTGAGGCCCTTCACCTCAAAGGTTTCCGGGTCAAGCACCACGCCGTAGTACTTTTCGGCTTCGTCCACACTGATAAATTCATTCTTCGCATCCAGTGCCACCTTCTCGGCCGGGCGGTCCAGCGGGTTGCCATAGCCGCCGCCAATCGAGGTGGAGAACACAATGGTGTCGCCTTCCTTCAGCGGGTAGCGGGCCATCTTGCCGTAGTCGCCGTCCACCGTGCCGTCGGCCTTCAGCACCCGGAAGTTGTTGTTCGAGCCGGGCTGCCCGCCCGACAGGCCCCAGGGCTTAAACTTGTGCCGTCCGAGGGAACCGGTGAAGTAGCTGCCGTCACTGCGCATTTTGTAGTGCCGCTTCACCCCGGCACCGCCCCGGAACTCCCCGGCGCCCGCCCCGTCCATCATGGTGTTGAAGCCATACTCACTCACATGGAAGCCGTACTTCGACTCCAGTATCTCGGCCGGGATGTTCAGGGTTTCGCCGTTGCCGGCGCAGAACTGGCCGCTCTGGCCGTCGTGGCCCTTGCCCGCGCCCCAGCCGCCCAGGGAGGGCGCCACGTTGATGTTGTACTCCTTCCACTCGGGGTGGAACACCTCGAAGTTGAAGGCGCCCACCGTGGTGGGGTTGGCCGCCGCCAGCTTGTCGGGCACAATCGGGGCGATAGCCTTCTGGATCACGTCCACCGCCATCAGCATCGACTCCCAGCAGATGGAGACCGAGGCCGGCTTTTTGCAGTTGAGGATGCTGCCCTCCTCGGCGATAATCTCGATGGGCCGGAACACGCCGTCGTTGATGTCCTGGGAGGGGTCGGTGGCCGCCAGGAACACCGTGCGCACTCCGCTTTGCAGCGCGGCCATCGGGGTGTTGATCGGCCCGCGCACCTGGGGGGAGGTGCCGGTGAAATCCACGATGAACCGCCCGTCCTTGATGGTCACCTTTACCTTTATAAGAATGGGGTCGTCGGAGAGGCCATCGTCGTCCACATACTCCTCGGCCTCGTACACCCCTTCGGGCATGGCCAGCACGTTACGGCGGCTCACCTCGGCGCTGGCAGACAGGAACTTGTCGATGGCGAAGCGCACCGTCTCCACCCCGAACTTCTCACAAAGCTCGAGCATCCGCTTCTGGCCGGTTTTCAGGCCGGCAATCTGGGCCATCATGTCGCCGATGGAGAGATCCGGCGTGCGCACGTTCTCCTCAATCAGCTCCACCAGACCCTCGTCGATGACACCGGCCTTGAAGATCTTGATGAAGGGGAACAGAATCCCCTCCTGGTACACCTCATCGGCGTCGGAGGACCAGGACCCCGGGTTCTTGCCGCCCACCTCGGTCCAGTGGGCCTTGTTCACCGAGTAGGCCACAATTTCGCCTTTGTAGAACACCGGCATCACCATGCCCACGTCCGACAGGTGAGACCCGCCGCCCTTGTAGGGATCGTTGGTGATGATTATGTCCCCGTCCTGCAGGTTGCCGTCTTTGGCAAACTTCTGGATTACTTCCTTGACCATCGAGCTCATCAGCCCCACAAAGCCGGTGATGCCGTTGCCTTGGGTCAGCAGCTCGCCCTCGGCATCGGTCAGGCCGCAGGCGAAGTCCAGCACCTCGTAGATAACCGGGCTTTTGGAGGCGCGGGCCGTGGAGATGAACATCTCCTCGCCAATGGCCTGGAAGGAATCGCGAATGATGTCAAGGGTAATCTGGTCCACTTTCTTTTCGCTCATCTCCTTACACCTCCGTGTTGATAACGATGTTGCCGTACTTGTCCATGGTGGCGTCCATGCCCGGATAGATAATGGTGGAGGAGGAGACCTCCTCGATGATGGCCGGGCCGGTGATCTTCACGCCCTTGTAGAGCTTCTCCATGGCGTAGATCGGGGTGGCCAGCCTGCCGGCCCCCTCAAACAGCACGTCGCGGGTTTCCTTGATAATCTCACTGTCGGGGCGCGTCTCGTCGGGCAGCTCGCGGATGGCCACCTTCTCGGTCTGCCCATAGGTGACCAGATGCAGGTTCACGATCTCGACGCCGCTGTCCTCCAGCTTAAAGGAGAACTCCTTCTCGTGGGCCGCGTGGAACTTGGCCTTGATCTCCTCGGCGTTTGCCGCGTTCATGCGCTCAAAATCCTGCACAATCTTCACGGTATGCTCCTGGCCGTGGTAGCGCATGTCCAGGTTGCGGATGAAACGAACTTTGTCTTTGCTGATGCCCTTTTCGGCGTAGTCCTCATAAGCCTTGGCCTCGAGGGCCTCCCACTCGGCGTTCAGGTCGTCGAAGATGTCGTGCTCGAAGCTCAGCTGGAAGGTCTTCACGTCGTCCTGGCGCAGGTCGCTCATCAGCATGCCCCAGGCCGAGAACACCGGCGCGGCAATCGGGATGATCACCTTTTTGATGCCCAGCTCCCGGGCCAGGAAGGCCGCGTGCATCGGGCCGCCGCCGCCGAAGGCAACCAGGGTGAACTCACGCGGGTCGTAGCCTTTGCGCACCGAAATGAGCTTGAGGGCGTTGAGCATGTTGGAGTTGGCGATGCGGATGATGCCGAGGGCGCCCTCCTCCACGCTGATCTCAAAGGGATCGGCCACCACATTTTTGATGGCGCCGCGAACCTTGTCCATGTCCACCGGGCGCTCGAAGTTCTTCGGGGATAGTCGACCCACCACGAGGTTGGCGTCGGTGGTAGTGGGGGCGTCGCCGCCAAGACCATAGGCCACCGGCCCGGGGAAAGCCCCGGCCGAGCGCGGCCCCACCCGCAGGGATTTGCCCTCGTCGATCCAGGCGATGGAACCGCCGCCGTTGCCAATTTCCACGATGTCCACCACCGGCACCTTGATGGGATGCCCGGCCGTGATGGCGGTCTTGTCAATCTTATATTCGGTGGTCACCTTCACCTCGCCCCCGTCCACAAGGGAGCACTTGGCCGTGGTGCCGCCGATATCGAAGCCGATCACCTTTTCTTCCCCGAGCATCCGCCCCAGCATGGCTGCGCCAAAGATGCCTGCCACCGGACCGGACTCCACCATGTTGATGGGTGTCTCCTTGGCCTGGGCAAAGGTGGTGGTGCCGCCGTTCGACTGCATGATGTACTTCGGGCAGCCAATGCCGATGGCCTCAAGCTCCCCGCCCAGCTTGTCCACATAGGTGGAGGCAACCGGCTTGATGTAGGAGTTCAGCACCGTGGTGCTGGTGCGCTCGTACTCGCGCCATTCCCGGGTTACCTCGTAGCTGGCGGTGACAAACACCTCGGGCCACAGCTTTTTGATCAGCTCCACGGTCTGCCGCTCGTGGGCCTCGTTGCGGTAGGAATGCAGGTACACCACCGCAACCGCCTCGACGCCCTCTTTTTTGAAATATTCCACCCACTTGGCCACGTCGGCCTCGTTCAGCGGGGTAACCACCCCGCCCATGTAGTCCATCCGCTCCTCCACCTCGCGGCGCAGGTAGCGGGGCACGAAGGGCTGAGATTTCTCGAAGCGCAGGTTGAACAGGTCGGGCCGGTTGCCCCGGGCAATCTCGTAGATATCCCGGAAGCCTTTGGTGGTGAGCAGGGCGGTTTTTGCGCCCTTTTTCTCGGTGAGGGCGTTGATGACAACCGTGGTGCCGTGAACAAAATGCACCACCTCGCCCGCAGGCACCTGCGCTTTTTTGATGACGTCGATGACGCCCTTTTCGAAGTTGGGCGGCGTGGTGTTGGACTTGTTGACGCTTATTTGCCCCTTTTCGTCGATGGTGACGATGTCGGTGAACGTGCCGCCTATGTCGGTTGCGATTCTCATGGATGATCTTCCCCCTTTTATGACATGAGTTGGTTGATGGCGCTCAGCATCTTCACTTCTTTGTCGGTCG
The DNA here is from genome assembly GCA_030266915.1 of Ruminococcaceae bacterium OttesenSCG-928-D13. Taxonomy (GTDB): domain Bacteria; phylum Bacillota; class Clostridia; order Oscillospirales; family Ruminococcaceae; genus JAAYCI01. The sequence continues at coordinate 6,105 of JAJDIZ010000003.1, forward strand.
GGTTTTCAATTGAATGCATCAGGTGGGAGGGGAAGTGTATGGTATCCCCTTCCTTCAGGTGGTAGGAGGTGCCGTCCACCAGGAAGATGATCTCCCCCTCAAGGATGTAGAAGAACTCCTCCCCCACATGGGATTCCCAGCTCGCCCGGCCCTGTGGCTTGCACACCACCAGCAGCAGTTCTATCTCCCGCTGCTTGAAGTTGCCGGAGAGCTTGTAGTATTTCAGCATCTTATTGCCGGTGTCCAGTTCCCGGCGGGCGGTGGATTGGGTGACGTAGTTGTCAAAGTTCTCGGCCTGGAAGAAGGAACGCACGTCGATGTCCAGCGCCGAGGCAATTTTAGCCAGCGAGGTGAGGGTGACGTCACAATTCTGCCGCTCCACCTGGGAGAGGTAGCTGGTGGACAGGCCCGTCATCTTGCTCAGGTCGGCCAGGGTCAGCTTTTTTTCTTTTCGCACCCGGCGAATGTTCTCGTATACCTCTTTCATAAACACACCTTCATCTATGATTTTGGTTGGCCGTATCGCCACTTTCACCGCCGGGGTCATCGCATCGCCTTAATAACGTTGGCCAGGCGGCGGATGCCCTCGTCGATTTCTTTTTCCGGCATAAAAGAATAGTTGAGCCGGAAATAGCAACGGCCTGGCGGGCTGGTGAAGAAGGTTTCCCCGGGGATGGCCAGCACCTTTTCCTCGATGAAGGTTTCCACCAGCCCTTCGCCGGTGATGTCGGGCGGAAAGCCCACCCAGATGAACAGGCCGCCTTTTGGCCGGGTGTAGGTCACATCCTCGGGCATATAGGCTTCGATGGCCCGCAGCATGACATCCCGGCGGCTTCTGTAGAGGTCGCGAATTTTCTGGATATGGGACGCCATGTCAAAGCCCTTTAGGAAGTTGGCACTCTGCCGCTGCAAAAGCAGGCTGGTTTGCAGGTCGGCCCCTACTTTGATGGCCACAAAGCGGGAGATCAGCTCCTTCTCTGCAAAAATCCAACCGATGCGGAAAGCCGGGCAGAAAATTTTTGAGAGAGTGCCGAGGTAGATGACCAGCCCCTTGTCATCCAGGGCCTTCAGCGGAGGCAGCTGTTCCCCTTCAAAGCACAGGTCGGTGTAAGGGGCGTCCTCCACAATGGGCACATTGTACTTGTTAGAGAGCTCCAGCATCTTTTTGCGACGTTCAAGGCTCAGCTGGCGGCCTGTGGGATTTTGGAAGTCCGGGATGGTGTAGATAAATTTGGCGTTTGGATTTTCCCGCAGAGCACGCTCCAGCTCCTCGATAATCATCCCCTCTTCATCCATCTCCACCGCAACGTAGCGCGGCATGTAGGGGTTGAAGGCGCTCAGGGCGCCAAGGTAGGTGGGGTTTTCCACAATGACAGCGTCGCCCTCATCGATGAAAACCTTGCCCACAAAATCCAGCGCCTGTTGGGAGCCGCTCGTCACCAGGATATTCTCCTCGGTGCCGGCAACATTCTTGTCGGCCATCCGCTTCGTAAGGATGGTGTTCAGCAGCGGGTGTCCCTCCACCGGGCCATATTGCAGGGCGTAGCGGGCCTCGTCCTCCAGCGTTTTTGTGTTGCTGCGGATGATAGCTTCCACCGGGAAAAGCTCCGGCGCGGGCATACCAGCCGCAAAAGAAATCATGCCTTCCACAGTTTCGGCCTTGTCCAGCGCGGTGAGGAAGGCGGAATCCTCCACCTGCTGCATCCGCTTCGCCAATCGCATCGTCATGGCCAGCCTCCCAAATTTTGTAATTACTAAAAATTTATTGTGAATTTTTGTTGTTACTAAAAATTTACCACAGCTTTTTTCATTTGTAAATAGCTTTCAAAAATTTTCAACATCTCACAAATAATCTGCAAACTTCTGTCATTATATACAAAGATATACAAAGGCCCACCGCTGCCGCGGCGGACCTTATCGTTAGTATTCAACCTTAGGATGTATATAATTTCATTGATCGGTTTGATTGAATAAAATCTCGCGCATCGCCTCAATCAGCTGCGCGTTCTCGGCTCTTGTGCGCACCGCGATGCGATAGTGGCCGGTTTCAAGGCCCCGAAAGCCTGCGCATTCTCGTATCATGATGCCCGCTCGCGCCAGCGCATCACCAAGCGCCGGATGTTTTGACGCAAAGAACAGGTAGTTGGCCGCCCCGCCAATCACGCAGATCCCAAGCCCGGCAAGCGCCTGTGTCAGCCAGGCTTTTTCGGTTTCGATCACAACAAGGCTCCGGCACAGGTAATCATCCTCGGCAAGGGCCGCCACCCCGGCCACCTGGGCCACGGTGGACACCCCCCAGGGCTGCCCTGCAAGGGCAATCTCTCCAAGCAGGGCCGTGTCTGCACTCAGCCCAAAGCCCAGCCGCAGCCCGGCCATAGCATAGAGCTTGGTGAAGCTGCCGAGGATAAAAAGCTCCGGGTACTCGGCCAGCCGGGGAGTGCGGCTGACTGTCTTTGCGCCCGCTACAAAAGGCACAAAGCACTCGTCCAGAAAAAGCCGGGTGCCAGCCCTGCGGCAGGCGTCAAGAATCGAATTCAGCAGTTCGGGGGCGATCAGCCGGCCGGTGGGGTTATTTGGCTGGCACAAAAATAGTGCGTCCACCCCGGGGGTGATCTCAGCCAAAACAGATTCATCCAGATCGAAGGATTGCTCTTTATTAAGCGAGTGAAAGCTGACGGCACAGCCTGCGGCCCGCAGGGCTCGCTCATACTCGGCAAAAGCGGGCGCCGTCAGCAGCGCTCTTTGGGGCTTTGCAGCCCTGGCCCAGCGGTAGATCAGGTCTGCCGAGCCATTGCCCAAAATAATATGCTCCGGCTTTACCGCCAGCTTCGCGGCAAGGGCGGCTGTCAGCGCCCGGGCATGAGGGTCCGGGTAGGGCGCGGCGTCCGCCACAGCGCTCACCGCTGCCTGTTTCACCCCTTCCGGCATCCCCAATGGGTTCAGACTGGCCGAAAAATCCAGCGGTTCCCGCCCATAGCGCAGCCGGTACCCGGTGATATCGCCGCCGTGCAATTCATTCATGGGTTCACCTCGGGTTAAAATGTGAGCGTCGGCAAAACAAAGGCCAGCCGCACGGCCGCGCAGAGCGTCAGGCACAGAACTGCCACCGCAAAGGAAAGGCGGCAGGCCTTTCGGATATCATCCGGCGCAATTCTTCGCGTCTCGTCGCCGATGGTGGGTTTTTCCACCATCACTCCGCCGTAGCTTGAGCTGCCCCCCAGCCGCACACCCAGAGCCCCGGCGCAGGCGGCCTCGGGCCAGCCCGCGTTGGGGCTGGTGTGGTTTTTTCGGTCTCGCCGCAGGATGCGCAAGGCCCCGCCGGCATTCAGCCGGCAAAAGCCGGCGGCGGCCACCGAGAGAAACCCGGCCAGGCGCGCCGGCACATAATTGGCAAGATCATCCAGCCGGGCCGCCGCCCGGCCGAAGTAGATAAATCGGCTGTTTTTATAGCCCACCATGCTGTCCATTGTGTTGATGGCTTTATAAAGCAATGCCAACGGCGCGCCGCCAATGGCGAAAAAAAGCATCGGCGCCACGATGCCGTCCCCGGTGTTTTCGGCTACCGTCTCCACAGTGGCCCGCGCCACCCCGGGGGCGTCAAGGGCCTCGGTGTCCCGCCCGACAATGCCGGCCACGGCCTTTCGGGCCGCTTCAAGGTTCCCTGCAGCCAGCGGGTGGTACACCTGCATCGCGGCGTCCCGCAGGCTTTTGGTGGCCAGCACCTGCCAGCACAATATGCATTCCAGCGCCAGCCTGGCGTAAGGGCTCCAGAGGCCAGCCGCCCACAGCAGTGCAAAGGGTACTAAAAACCCGGAAAGGCAGACCAAAACCACCATCACCCCGCCGGCCACAAGTTCCCCGCCCGGGCTTTTGGGGAACACCCTGCGCAGCGGCACCTCAAGGCGGGCAATCAGCCAGCCGATACCCTGCACCGGATGCGGCAGCCACAGCGGATCGCCGATCAAAAGGTCCAGCACAAAACCCACACAGAGGGCAATCAGAATCGTCAGGCTCCCCCGCCCCTTTCTCGTTGATAGATGAGTGCCCGCGCGAAGCTGGTGCCATATTAATCGTTCCATTGCATGACAAAGCGGCCATGGTGTCACCCGCATCGAACGCGTTGGCTGCTCTTTACCTCGCCAGAACTTCCAGCGCTTCCAGTGCTGTGTCCACCTCATCCGCCGTGTTGAAGTGGGAAAAGGAAAAGCGAACAGCTCCGGCTTCCCCGGTGCCCAGTGCCTTATGCATCAGCGGCGCGCAGTGGGCGCCGGCCCGCACCGCGATGCCATACCCATCATCCAGCTTCAATGCCAGCTCGGCGCTCTCCATCCGGCGGTGATTCAAGGCCACCACCGGGGCACGCAGCTGAGCGTCCAGATCGCCATAGAGGGTGTAAGCGGCCAGGTTCCGTACCCCGCTCGTGAACCGGCGAGCCAGCTGGTCGGCCTCGGCAAAGCAAGCGCCAGCCCGCGCTTTCACATATTCGATGCCGGCCCGCAGGCCTGCCACCCCATGGGCGTTCTGGGTGCCGGCTTCCAGCCGTTCGGGCATCCGCCCGGGGTGCTCGGGCGAGAAGGAGTCTGATCCGCTGCCACCCACAAAACAGGGCTCAGGGCGGAAATCGGGCGCGAGGCAGAGCGCCCCGATGCCTTGTGGGCCGTAAAGGGACTTGTGCCCGCTAAAGCAAAGCGCGCTGAGGCCCAGCTTTTCCATCTCGATGGGCAGCAGCCCGGCGCTCTGGGCCGCGTCCACAATCAGGCGCACCCCCTTGGCGCGGCACAACCTGCCGGCGGCGGCAATGTCATACACATTCCCGGTCAGGTTGGAGGCGTGGGTCATCACCACGGCCCCGGTGTCCGGCCGGATGGCCGCCTCAAGCCGGTCAAAGTCCAGCCGGCCCAGTGCGTCGAGTGACACCACGGTGTAGTTCCCCCGCCGGTGCACCGGGCGCAGCACGCTGTTGTGCTCGGCCCCTGTGGTGACGATATGCCCGCGGACAGCCCCGATGGCAAGGTTCAGCGCCGCCGTGGCATTTGGGGTGAAGGCTACGTTCTCTGCACCGGGCACGCCGAAAAATCCGGCCACCGCCTCCCGCCCGGCCAGCAGGGTGCGCAGGGCATTCATCGCAGCGCCGTGGGCGCCCCGGGCCGGGTTGCCGCAGCTGTCCATCGCCAGCAGCACGGCGGCCTTCACAGCCTCGGGCTTTGGCAGCGTGGTGGCCGCGTTGTCAAAGTAAATCACCGGTGTCCTCCCCCATCCCTTTGTTTCGCCCAACCAGCAGGTTCCATTATAGCAGGTCTGCCGGCGGTGTGAACACCCCGGCTTTTGGGCAAACGAAAAGACCCGCGCTAAGCGCGGGTCTTTTCAAGGGGTATCTCATTGGTGTGAGGAGGAATCATGCGCGAAGGGCCGGTTGCGGCTTCCTTCCCTTCACTGTTTACAGTATATCGTCTATTTGCGAAAGATTTGTGACAACCGTGTTAAGGTTCTGTCAACATTTGGCCATTTATTGCCTCAGGATACCACCATCCGCAAGGTCGTGTCGCCCGGCTCCAGCCGGCCGGCAATGTAGTCCGGCACAGCTTCAAGGGGCATCCGCATAGCGGCGGCAATCTCGCCGTACAGCATCCGCTCGGCGGTGTCAAAAAACTCCTTTTCGGCGCTGGGCACCACCCGCTTTTGCTCCAGCGTATGCTGCTTTCTCTGGTGCAGGGTTTTGATCAGCCGCGCCAGGGACACACAGTCGGTTGATTTGATGGCCCCGCGGTAGGTTTCATACATTGCCTGCTTTTCGCCGGTCACCGGGAACATGGTGATCCCGGGCAGGCTGTCAATCAGGGATTCGGCCTGGTCTGCCGTAAGCAGATAGCGTATCACCACCGGATTATTTTCCACCGGGGCGTACACTTTGGAATTGGGCACATATTGGGGAACCAGCACATAGCATTCCCTCGAGGCCCCGGGCATGTCCGGCACACAGATATCGGTTATGCTGCAAACCCCCATACTGCCATAAATCACCGTGTCACCAACTGAAAACATAAACAAGCATCTCCTCTCCACTTCTCAAAAACTATTAAATATACATTAATTATAGCATTTTGTAAAGAGTTTTGTAAGCAATAAACTCTATTTTAGCACTATGCCTATTTATATTCTATTTTTCAGGAATAAATTGGTGATTCGGCTGCGATATGGCCGATTTCGCGTACTTTTATGGCTGTGCATCAAAGGCCAAATTTGATATACTGTTGATTGACAGCAGATAACACCGTGATGCATCCCACAAACAGGAGGCAGCGATGAACCCCAAAACCTATGCCTTTGACGCCGTGATCCAAAAGGTGCCGGACATTGATGGCGCCTATGTGGACATACCTTTTGACGTGCGGGCCGAGTTTGGCAGGGGCCGGGTGCCGGTTCATGCCACCTTTGACGGCGAACCCTACGATGGCAGCCTGGTGCGGATGGGCACCCCGAACCATATTATTGGGATTCGCAAGGACATCCGCGCCAAAATTGGCAAGCAGCCCGGAGACAGTGTGCACGTCACCCTGCTGGAGCGGGGTTGACTCCCTCCCTGCCATTATCATTGGAATATTTTAATATATAATTATCCATTTTATATATTAGAAAAATAGAAAACCAGCACGATTGGAAAGGAGGCCGCCCCATGGACAGCCCGGCAGCAATTGACTCCGCCCCAAAAAAATCCCGCCCGGTGCGTCCGGCGGTGGCCACCTTTTTTGTTGTCCTGCTGCTCTGTGCCCTGCTGATTGTCTGGGCGATGGGCAACCGGCTCGAGGCCGACCGTAGCGCCATGGAACAGCTGATCGTGGAGAAAAGCGTCCAGGTGACCGACCGCATCTCCAAACTGCTGTACAAAACACAGGCGCTGGCGGTGTTGGCCATCCAGCCGGGCGGGGGCATCGCCAACTTCGACGAGGCCGCCGCCGCCCTGGTGGATGACGACGCCATTCTGAACGTGCTGATGGCCCCGAACGGGGTGGTGTCGGCGGTCTACCCGCTGGCGGGCAACGAGAACGTGCTTGGGTTGGATTTTTTCCAGGAAGGAGCCGGCAACAAGGAGGCCCGGATGGCCAAGGACACCGGCGAGCTTGTGATTGGCGGGCCTTTCACCACGGTGCAAGGCCGGCAGGCACTGGTTGGCCGGCTGCCGGTGTGGACGGAAGGGCCAAACGGCGGCGAGGAGTTTTGGGGCATCGTCTCGGTGACGCTGAAGTATCCTGAGGTGCTGGAGGCGGCCGTGCTGGACAGTCTCGAGGGCCAGGGCCTGGCCTTCGAGATGTGGCGCATCAACCCGGACGACGGCCAGCGCCAGATCATCGCTCGCAGCAGCTACGCCTACGACCAGGACGCCCCGTACGTCGAAAAGGAGCTGTTCATCCTCAACGCCATCTGGAATTTCCGCATCTCCCCGGTGCGGGCCTGGTTCCAGTACGCCGAAACCTGGCTGTTGAGCCTGGTGGCGTTCGTCATCTCGGCTCTCGCCGCCTTCATTGTGCAAAGCAACACCCGGCTCAAACGGATGCGCACCACACTGGAGCGCCAGGAGACCGCCGCCCGCCTCGCCGCCCAGGCAGCCGAGGAGGCCTCTGATTCCAAGACCCGCTTCCTCGCCACCATGAGCCACGAGATACGCACCCCGATGAACGGGATCATCGGCTTCACTGACCTCGCCCTCGATGACCCGGCCGTACCCGCCCCAACAAAGGATTACCTTGGCAAGATTGAAAAGAGCGCCGAGGGCCTGATGCAGATCATCGACGACCTGCTGGACATCAGCAAAATCGAGGCCGGCAAGGTGGAGCTGGAGTCCATTCCCTTCACCGTAAGGCGCGTGTTCGAGGAATGCACCTCGATAAACAGCCCGAAGGCGCTTGAAAAGGGCATCACGCTGAACGTGCACACCGACGATGCAGCCGACACCTGGCTGCTGGGCGACCCCACCAAGCTGCGGCAGGTGCTGCTCAACCTGCTGTCCAACGGCATCAAGTTCACTGAAACCGGAGTGGTGGAGCTGGAGTGCCTTGCCAGCCCGGTAAGGCCGAATACAGACCGCCTCACCCTGGCTTTTGCCGTGCGGGACTCGGGCATCGGCATGACCCCCGATGAGATTGCCCGGGTGGGCCAGACCTTCACCCAGGCGGACTCCAGCACCACCCGGAAATACGGCGGCACCGGCCTTGGCCTTGCCATCTCCAAAAGCCTGATTGAGCTGATGGGCGGCGAGCTGCGGATCGACAGCGCCCCCGGGGTGGGCAGCCGATTTTCCTTCACCCTCGACTTTGTCGCTGCTTCGATACCGGAAGAAGCCGGAGCGGGCGAGCCAGCCAGGGACGCCGAGCTGCGGCCATATTTCACCGGCAAGGTGCTGCTGTGCGAGGACATCCCGGCCAACCAGGAGCTTGCGATGGAGCACCTGCAGCGGGCAGGCCTTAAAGTGGCCCTGGCGCGGGACGGCCGTGAGGGCCTTGAGATGGCCCAGACAAAAATGGCCACCGGTGAACCCTACGACCTGATTTTGATGGATATCCAGATGCCGGTGATGGACGGCATAGACGCCGCCCGGGCCCTGAAAAAGCTGGGCAGCAAAACCCCGATTGTTGCGATGACCGCCAACGTGATGGCAAACGACCTCGAGTCTTACAAGAAGGCGGGCATGGCGGTGTGTTTGCGCAAGCCCTTCTCGGCCGCCGAGCTGCGCGCCTGCCTGCTGCGGGTGTTGAAGCCTGCCGGCTGGGCGCCTGCCGCGGCCCAAAGCACGGAGCTGCCCACAGCCCCTGCCACGGTGATACACCGCGACCTGGGCCTCAAGGTAACCGACGGGGACGAGGCTTGGTACGGGCGGCTCCTGGCCCGCTTCGCCGCCGACAACGCAGCCGCCCACGAGGCTATTGAGGCAGCGGTTGCCAGTGGCGATATGAAGGGCGCGAGGCGGCTGGCCCACTCCTTAAAAGGAATGGCCAACATGATTGGCGCCACCCGCCTTTCGGCCTCGGCGGCCCGGCTGGAGGAAGCGCTGGACCGGGGCGACGACGACGCCCTGCTGGCCAAACAGCTGGCCCTGATGCGCAGCGAGCTGAGCGCCGTACTGAACGAACTGGCAACTATTTTAAAGAATGAAACCTGAGGTGAACCATGCGCGTTGCCATCTGCGAAGATACCCCTATGGAGGCGGATTTTCTGCTGGAAATGCTGGACATGTATCAGGCCACTGTTCCGCATATCCGGATTGAGGTCGAGCACTTCGAAAGCGCCGAGGCCCTGGTGGAGGCCCTCTCCATCGGTCGGGATTACCAGCTTTTCCTGTTGGACATCATCATGCCCGGCATGGACGGCATGTCCCTGGCTCACGCCCTGCGCGAGCGGGCGGGCCGCTGCGCCATCATCTTCCTCACCAGCTCGCCCGAGTTCGCGGTGGAGGCCTTCGCGGTTAAAGCCGCCGATTATCTCGTGAAGCCGGTGCAGAAAGCACGCCTGTTCGAAGCCATGGACAGCGCCATCGCCGCCCTGGGTGACGCCGTGGAGGCCACCACCGTCATCCCGGCGCAGGAGTATGACCTGACCGTGCGCCTCGGCGATATTATCACCGTGGAGGTGACCGGCCACACCCTCACCTACCGGCTTGCCGGCGGCAAAACCGTGGTGAGCAAGGTGCTGCGCATCTCCTTCGAGCAGGCCACAGCCGCCCTTGCGGCCGACCCACGCTTCCTCTGCCCCCATCGCTCCTACCTTTTGAACATGGCCCATGTGGAGCGGCTTACCAAGGACGCCTTCCTCATGCGCGGCGGCGCCGAGGTGCCCCTCTCCCGGCTGCGTCAGGCTGAAAGTCGACAAAAATACGCCGATTTTCTGGCCCGCTCCGGCGGGTGATGGTATACTGAGAAATACACTATAAATATTTAAAAAGTAATTTAAATAGTATTTGGAGGATTTTATGGTTTTTCGGAAAGCGACCGTCGAGGATTATCCCGCTATTTTAAAGATGAATGAGGAGCTGGTGCATTTTCTCGCCCCGATGGACGAGGCCCTGCTGACCACCCTGCACGGCCAGTCGGCGCTGACGGCGGTGATCGAGGAGGACGAAAGGGTTGCCGCTTTTATGATTCTTTTGCGCGAAGGCCAGGATTATGACAGTGAGAACTATCGCTGGTTTTCGGCGCGTTACCCAAGCTTTTTATATGTCGACCGCATCGTGGTCGACCCGGCTTTTCACCGGCGCGGCTACGGGAAATTCCTGTACGACGAGCTGTTCGCGCAGGCAAAGCGCGACGGTGTGCCCTTCGTGACAGCCGAGGTGAACATCGAGCCGCCGAACCAGGCCTCGCTGGATTTCCACAAGCAGGCGGGGTTCGGAGAGGTTGGCACCCAGTGGCTGGACAACGGCAAAAAGCAAGTTTCCCTGCTTCTGGCCGAGATCAAATGATGCATCTTTTAAAACATGGGCCGTTCACGGCCCTTGTTTTTTTGCGCCCCGACGGGAAGGGCCGCGCGTCACATAAAATGTCGTGTACGCACACCGGATGTCCGTGCATCACTGGTGATTAATGCTAAAATAGAATCAACCTTAGAGGGGTTTTTGAATAGAATGTCATAAAATCGCACCCCCCCGTATTGAAAGGAGTTCAAGCACATGAAAAAATCACTTGCACTGGTTCTGGCACTGGTCTTCGTAATGTTCACCCTGGCCGCCTGCGGCGGCGGTGACAGTTCTTCCTCCGCCGCGCCCGCCTCCACCGGCGGCGACTCCACCCCCGCAGCTGACAGCAGCGAAGTAAACGACGGCGAAGGCAGCGCCCAGGCGGGCGACCTTAAGGTCGCGGCCATCTTCGGCGGTGCCATCAACGACGGCAACTGGAACGAAACCCAGTACAACGGCCTGATGGATCTGAAGGAGAAGGGCATCTGCTCCGACCCGAAGTACATGGAGAACGTGAGTGACACCGACGCCGCCGAGGCGGCCCGCACCTACGCCTCCGAGGGCTTCAACCTGGTCTACCTCACCACCAACTCCTACCAGGATTACTGCACCTCGGTGGCCGAGAGCTTCCCCGACACCATGTTCATCCAGATCAACGGCACTTACCTGGCTGAGAACTTCATCTCGGTGCGCATCGCCGACGAAGAGCAGGGCTTTGTGCAGGGCGTCATCGCGGCGCTGCTCACCGAAACCGGCAAGGTCGGCTTCGTGGGCGGGCTCGAGATCAACCCCATCAAGCTGGGTTCCTCCGGCTTCCAGCAGGGCGTGGACTATGTGAACGAGACCTATGGCCTCGCGGTTGTCGCCCAGCGCATCAACACCGGCAGCTTCACCGACGTGAACCAGGCCAAGGAGACCGCCATCTCCCTGATTGAGGACGGCTGCGACGTGGTTGCCCCGATGGCCAACGACGCCAGCGTGGGCGTGATGGAGGCCGCCGAAGAGAAGGGCGCCATGGCCATTGGCTGCGGCCTTGGGCAGGACGCCTCGGCCCCAACCACCACCGAGGTTATCGTGGTGAAGGACGTGGCCATTGCTTACCAGGTCACCGGCGAGGACTTCGCGAACGGCATCCTCACCGTGCCGGCCGAGGTTGAAACCTACGGCGCCAACAAGGGCGTTGTGTGGGTGACCGATTGGTTCAAGGACGTGGACGACGAAGTGAAAACCCGCGTTGAAGAAGTGATGCTCAAGCTGATGAACGGCGAGATCAGCATCAGCCTCGACCTGTAATCACAGCAAGTTCAAGCTACCTACAATAATGCTTAGCTTTTAGGACCCACTGACAGGCGTCGGGGCCTGTTCACACCGAACAGGCCCCGATTTTTACCTTTATTGGGAGGAATGATCTCGTGGGAATCAATATCAGGAAAGGACTGAGGGCGGTCGCCTTCCCGCTGCTGTCCATTTTGGTGGCGCTGCTTCTGGGTGCCATCATCATGGCGGTAATGGGCTTCAACGTGGGCAAAGCCTACGGCAGCCTGCTGAACGGCGCTTTCGGCAGCCTCAACTCGCTGAGCGAGACGATGATCCAGATGGTGCCGCTTTTGTTCTGCGCCCTCAGCTACGCCATCGCCTACCGCTGCGGCCTCATCAACCTGGGTGCCGAGGGCCAGCTCTACGCCGGGGCTGTCTGCGGCTCCATTGTGGGGGCGCACCTGTCCGGCCTGCCCGCCATCATCCACATCCCTCTGTGCATCATCGCCGGTTTCATTGGCGGCGCTGTGATGGGCTGCATCGTGGGCTTTTTGAAGATGAAGTTCGGCGCCTCGGAGCTGATTACTACCATCATGCTGAACTATATCGTGATGGAGTTTGTGAGCTTCTGCGTTACCAACGCCCCCTTCAAGGACATGACCCCCGGCGCCGCCCCCCGCATGCCCATTGTGCAGGACTCGGCCAAGCTGCCGCTGATTATGTCCGGCACCCGGCTGCACCTGGGCATTCTGCTGGCCCTTGTGGGCATTCTGGTGTACTACTTCTTCATGTGGCGCACCACCCGCGGTTATGAGATGCGTGTCATCGGAATGAACCCGAACGCCGGGCGCTATTCGGGCATGAACATCCGCTCGAACAGCATCCTGGCCATGCTGATTGCCGGCGGCTTTGCCGGCATCGGCGGCACGGTGCAAATCATCGGCCTGCAGTACTTCCTCACCGAGGGCTTCTCCAACAACTTTGGCTTCTCCGGCATCGCGGTGGCGCTGCTGGGCAACACCCATCCGCTGGGCATTGCGGTATCCTCGGTGCTGTTCGGAGCGCTGAACGCCGGCGGCGTGAAGATGCAGCTGCTGGCCGAGGTGCCCGCCGCCGCCATCTACATGATCCAGGGCATGATCATCCTGTTCGCAGTGAGCCGCGAGCTGTTCCGCTGGTTCGGCTCGGGTGGGAAATTCATCACTCAAAAGCTGTTCAAATCCGGTAATAAGGAGAAAGGGGGTGCGGCGGGATGATTGATTTCATTACCAATTTCCTTTCGGCCGATATCCGCACCGCCACCCCGCTGCTGCTGGCGGCCCTGGGTCTGGTGTTCAGCGAGCGGGCCGGCATCGTCAACATCGGCACCGAGGGTATCATGCTCACCGGTGCTCTGCTGGGCTGCATGGGCTCCGCGGCTTTTGGCTCCAGTGCCGTGGGGGCGCTGTACGCCATGGCGGGCGGGGCAATCTGCGGGGTAATCTTCGCCTTCTTCACGGTCACCCTGCGGGCCAACCAGATTGTGGTGGGCACCGCCTTCAATATTTTTGCATTGGGTTTCACCACCACGCTGAACCGCCTGTCCCTGAACGGCGCCAAGGCAGTGGGCTTCCCCACCTACCCGGTGCCGCTGCTCTCCAAAATCCCGATACTGGGCGAGGTACTGTTCAACTGGTCCCTGCCGGTGTACATTGCCTTCCTGCTGGTGCCGGCGTGCTGGTTTGTGCTTTACAAAACCAACACCGGCCTCAAGGTGCGCGGCGTGGGCGAGCACCCCAAGGCCAGCGACACCCTGGGCATCAACGTGTTCCGCATCCGCTACGGCGTGCTGATTTTCAGCGGCATCATGACTGGCCTTGCGGGCGCTTTCGTTTCTATGGGCCAGCTGAGCCAGTTCATCGAGAACATGGTGGCCGGCAAGGGCTTCATGGCGGTGGCGGTGTGTGTGTTCGGCAACTACTCCCCCGTGAGTGTGATGCTGGCGGCGCTGCTGTTCGGCGGGGCCGACGCGCTGAAATACCGGCTGCTCACCACCTCGATCGGCGGGTATTACCAGTTCCTGAACATGCTGCCCTACTTCATCACCATCGTGGCACTTTGCCTGTTCGCCAAACGCAGCAACAAGCCGGCCTCCAGCGGCGTTGCCTACCGCAAAGAGTAAGGGGGGAGACGCATGGCTGAGAATATCATAGAGATGCGGCATATCACGAAGCGCTTTGGCACCCTCGTGGCCAACGAGGACGTGAACCTGAACGTGGAAAAGGGTGAAGTGCACGCCCTGTTGGGCGAGAACGGAGCCGGCAAATCCACCCTGATGAACTGCCTGTACGGCATGTATGACACCTACGAGGGCGAGATCATCTTCGACGGCAAGCCGGTGGTGATCGACGACCCGAAGCACGCCATCGCCCTTGGCATCGGCATGGTGCACCAGCACTTCATGCTGATTCCGGTGCTCACTGTCATCGAGAACGTGGTGCTGGGCCTGAAGGACAACAAGCAGGTGCTTGACCTGAAGGGCGCCGCCGCCCGGTTCACCGAGCTGGGCAAGAAGTACAACATGGAGATCGATCCCTGGGCCAAGGTGGAGCAGCTGAGCGTGGGCCAGCAGCAGCGGGTGGAGATTCTGAAAGCCCTCTACCGGGACGCCCGGCTGCTGATTCTTGACGAGCCCACCGCGGTGCTGACCCCCGGCGAGATCGACGGCCTATTCGACATCATGACTGCCCTGAAAAACGAGGGCCGCACGGTTATCTTCATCAGCCACAAGCTGAACGAGATTATGCGCATCTGCGACCGCTGCACCGTGCTGCGCCTGGGCCGCGTCGAAGCCACCGTGCGCATCGACGAGGTGAAGGACCGCAACCATCTGGCCGCCCTGATGGTGGGCCGGGATGTGCAGCTGATCACCGACAAGGCCCCCTGCCAGCTCTGCGGGGTGCAGCTGGAGGTAGAAAACCTGACCGCCCTCAGCGACATGGGCCTGCCCGCCGTGCAGGATATGAGCTTTGACATCCAGGGCGGGGAGATTCTCGGCATCTGCGGGGTGGACGGCAACGGTCAGAGCGAGCTGGTGCAGTGCATCACCGGACTGCGCAAGCCCACCAGCGGCACCATCCGCATTGGCGGGCAGGACACCACCGGTGCCTCGGCCCGGGAGGTACTGAAGAAAAACGTCTCCCACATCCCGGAAGACCGCCACAAATTCGGGATGATTGGCCCGATGAACATCGAGGAGAACTTCATCCTGGTCAGCTATAAAGAGAACCTCTATTCCAAAAAGGGCCTGCTGAACTGGAACTGGATCGGCAAGCACAGCGATGAGCTGGTGAAGGACTACAACGTTAAAACCCCAAACGCCAAGGAGGAGGCCAAGAACCTCTCGGGCGGCAACCAGCAGAAGATGGTGGTGGGCCGCGAGCTGGACCGCAGCCCCCGGCTGCTGGTGGCGGTGCATCCCTCCCGCGGGCTCGACATCGGCGCCACCAAATACATCCAGAGCCAGATTGTGCGCCAGCGGGACAACGGCACCGCCGTGATGATGGTAAGCACCGAGCTGGATGAGCTGATGGAGCTGTCCGACCGCATCCTTGTGATGTACGAGGGGCAGAACATGGGCATTTTAATCCAGCAGGAGGCCACCCGTGAGAAGCTGGGCGCCCTGATGGCCGGCATCCGGGACGGGGACGAGGATTAAGTGTGTTCACGCCTTCATAGTACCGGTACGATCAATATGTACACTCCCCCGCCTTCTGGCGGGGGTTTTGCTGTGTCTTGTTGGAACGCGTGATTTGCGCTATAATTATTATTGAATAAATCATTCAAAATTCGGCAAAGGGGGAATGCGGGTGTATAGGGTAGCGCTGTGTGACGACGAGCCCGCCATCCTCGAGGCAACGCGTGAGCTTTGCGGCAAAGCGCTGGACGAGCTGGAGGCCGATTACGAGATCACCTCCTTTCTCGGCCCGCGGCCGGTGCTGGAGGCGCTGCGCCAGGGTGTGCCCGATCACCATGTGTTTGTGCTGGACATCGACTTCGGCGGGACTGAAAACGGCATCCAGCTGGCGGAGGCCCTGCGCAAATCCGGGTACGAGGGCGACATTATCTTCGCCACGGGCCACCGGGAGTTTGCCCTCGAAGGCTACAGCGTCCAGCCCATCCAATACCTGCTGAAGCCGGTGGAACCGGCCGCCCTGCGCGATGCCCTGCGGCTGAACTACGAGCGCACCTACCGCCGCCGCCACCTGATCATCCACCCGAAGGAGGGCACTCAGGCCATCCCCATCGGGGACATCTACTACATCGAGATCATGGGGCGCACCGCCACCTTCCACACCGGGCAGGGCAACTTCAACTGCCCCGCCCGACTGAAGGATCTGGAGCTTGAACTGCTGGATGACAATTTCGTGCGTTGCCACAAAAGTTTTCTTGTAAATCTATATAAGATACAGCGTGTGAAGCGCTACGAGTTCCAGCTGAAAAACGGCGAGGTGGTGCCCATCGGCAAAAGCCACTACACCGCCGCCCAAACAGCCTTCATCCGCTTCCACAACCGGTGATAAAAACCGCTCGCTTTCTCTCGAAAGCGAGCGGTTTTTTATTGCGGCTGCAGGCAGGTTTGCACGGTGAAGGCCGCCTCGTCATAGCTGATGTCCAGCAGGCTGCCGTATTTTTCGGCCACTGTTCGCATAGCGGTGAGGCCGTAGCCGTGAAGGGCATTGTCCGTTTTTGTAGAGCTCAAGCCGCCGTCCATTCCGGTTTTCAGCCTGCCGTCCCAGGCGTTCTGGCAGCTGACGGCCAACATCTCATCCTGCCAGTGGACCCTTAGGCGAAGCCAGCGCTTTTCCGCCGGCAGGCGGGCGCAGGCCTCGATTGCGTTGTCCAGCATGTTGAGCAGCAGGGAACACAGCTCCGCGTCCGGCACCGGCAGCTCTGGCGGCGCCACCACAGTGCAGTCTGCTTTGATGCCCAATCCCATGGCAATGCCCATCCGGTTTTGCACAATGGCCGAGACCAGCTGATTGTCACCATACTGCGCCGGTGCCAGCTGGTTGCCCTGCCCGGTCCACTGGCGCAGATACTCGCCCGCTCGGGCATAGTCCTGCTGGTCCAGCAGGGCCTGCAGCGCCGTGGTGTGGTTGCGCAGCTCGTGCTGGGCCAGGTTGGTTTGCTGAATGGCAGACCGGATGGTCTCATAGTTTTCCAGCGCCAGCCGGTTTTTCAGCTCCAGCGTTTGCAGGGTGGTGTTGCGCTCAATCTGCTGGCTGATGAACTCGTACAGGCTGATGACCAAAATGCCGAGGATCATGAAAGTGGAAAGAAGTTCCAACAGTGGTGCGAGATTAAAAAACTCAAAAAATGAGTAAAATATTCCCAAATAATATTCCCACAGTGCCGGAATGCCCAGCCAGGCCACCGGCACCATCACCACCGCAAGGCCCGCAAAGGCAATGAAGAGCCGGCAATACACCCCCATCACACGGTTGTCCCGCCGCCACTCGCGGAAGGCCAGCACGGTGGCCAACACAAACCCCGCCAGCTGCGGCAGCCCGAGAATCCATTCCGTCCGGCTCACAATATAGCCGGGTTCGTGCCAGGCTACCCAGCGATAAACGGCTATTCCCACCGCCAGGCACAGCTGTCCCGCCGCCAGCGCGAATACACCATAACGTCCCCTGCCCTTCAGCTTGCAGGCAAGATAGGCCAGCAGCAGGTCGTCGGCAGCCACATAGGCCAGCGAGAACAGAATAACGCTCCAGGTGCTTTTGAAGCCGAACTCATCCGGCACCTCGGCATAGGTGGTTGCCCATATCGCCAAAAAGGCCATCGGCAGCAGCAGAGCCCAGTTTGGCTTGCCAACCAAAAGCTGGTAGCAGAACAGCAACCCCAGCAGCAGCAGCCCGGCCGCCAGCATGCCGGCCAGCACAAAGGCGGGCGCAGCCCACGCCATATATAGCGTTTGTTCGGCGTTTTCATTTTCAACAACCGGGGTCATCGGGCTCCAGTAGGGCATCGCCTCGGAGGCGACATATTCCACAATGGTCAGGGTGCGGCCGGTGTAGTTCCGGGGCAGTGTTACGGTGATGATGCGGCTGGCGCCGTGGGGGTAATCCTCATAAAGGCCCGGCTCCAGCTGGGGCCAGTGATCCGGCGTGGCTGGCTGGCCGGGCAGGTCTGTATAGAGCACCTGGTCGTCCAGAAACACCACAAGGGCGCCCATGTCGCACGGCAGGACGAGCTTCGCGTCTTCGATGACGCTGTTTAGCACGCTGCTATAGCCTATGGCCTGCCCTTCGGCCAGGGGATATTCCAGCGATTCAAAAAAACCGTACTCACTGTAAATCGCCTTGGCCGCAATGGGCGTGCCCCTGGCGCCACCCATATAGTAGGTCCAGTTCGGGCCGTATTCCTCGCTGTGCAACAGGGTGTCGCCCTCCATGCGGCGCATGGTTTTTTCATACTGGCCGTTCACCGCCACAAAGCCTATGGCAATCGCCAGCGCCAGCGCCAGCGCCAACACAAGGCGCCAGGGACGCACCTGCACCAAAAACTGCCTGACCTGCCGCATCCGCGCGCCCCCTCTCCTGGCATTTGTGTGTCGTATTATCCCCTTTAAGCCTACCCGCTCCCCCTGCCGCTGTCAACCGTGCCACTGTCCCGCTTGGGCAAAAAAAAGCCCTTTTATGACATCCCGCCCGCAAACAGGCAATAGGGCTGATAGAATGAGATAAAGCAAGCTATGCTTACACGCTTTATGTATGTGCCATCATTGTTTTAGGAGGATCGACCCATGAAAAAACGCCTGTTTACACTCACCCTTTGCCTGCTCACTGCCCTGATGATGCTGGCCGGCTGCGGCGGCGGCGACAGCAGCTCTCAGCCCCGGCCCGCTGCCTCAACCGCAACGCCCGAGCCGTCGCGGTCCAGTTCCATGAAGGTGACCGTCACCAATGACTCCAGCTACACCTTCAATGAGCTCTATGTCTCCTCCACCGCCAGCAGCTCCTGGGGCACCGACCATCTGGGCAGCACCAGCATCCTGAAGAAGAACGGTTCTTTTGACATCAGCCTGGAAGTGTATGATTTTGATAACTACGATATCCGTGTGGTGGACGAGGATGACGATATCTACATCTTCAAATATGTCACCCTGCAAAACGGCACCGAGGTAGTTATCTACTTCGACAACGGGCTGATGGCCGACATCTACCACGCCGACGGCACCAGCGAGGTGATTACCGGCACCTTTGAGAGCGGCAGCGAGGGCGGAGATGACTACGTAGAGGACGACTACGTGGACGACACCCCCGCCGTGGTGGATGGCTACACCAGCAACGGCGCCTTCAGCTTCAATGTTTACAACGAGTCCAGCTACGACATCTATGCCCTGTACATCGGCGTTCTCAACGCCAGCAGCGAGCACGACATCGACCTGCTGCCCGCCATCCTGCCGGCCGGGGACAGCACCACCGTGTCTGGCGGCGCCAGCCGGGGCGACTGGGAGAACACCGAGTGGACGCTGTATGTGAAAGATGTGGACGGCGACACCAGCGCGAGCTTTGACGTGTTCAACCCCTGGACCCTTTCTTATGTGGACATCTACTGGGATTCCTCGAACGGCGGCTATGTCTGCGATTTCTACTACTAAGGATATCCCCTTGGCTGGCTGAAGCAAAACCCGCACTGCACTTGGGCGCGCCCTTCGGGGCGCGCTTTTTTGCCGGCAGGGGCACCGCGGCAAAACAGGCCCTAGCCACGACCGCTGTTTTATACTATAATATGAAGGTACATCTTTAGTGATCATAAATCGGCAGATTTCTGGCCCTCATGGAGTGAGACGGATGAACCCTTATTTGAATGCCGCCCAGGGAATGGCGGCAGACCTTGCGGAATTTGCGGCTGGGCTGCACCGCCGCCCGGAGCCCAGCTTCCTGGAGGTGGAAACCACCCGGAAAATCAAAGCAGAGCTGGAAAAGCTGAGCCTGGAGCCGGTGGACACCGGCCTTGAAACCGGCGCCGCCGCGCTGCTGCGGGGCGCAAAGCCCGGCGGCCTTGTGGTGCTGCGGGCCGATATCGACGCAATTGCAGTGGCGGAGGATGAAACCGGCCCGGGCGCCTCCGAGGCGCCGGGTTTGATGCACGCCTGCGGGCATGATGTTCACACCGCCTGCCTGCTGGGAGCCGCCCGGTTGCTGGCAGCGGAAAAGGCGAACCTTGCCGGAGACGTGCTGTTTCTGTTCCAGCCCGGCGAGGAGGTAACCCGCGGCGCCACAGCCTTGCTGGGCGCCGGCCTGCTGGAGAAGCTGCCCAAAACCCCGGACGCCCTGTTTGGCCTGCACAGCGCCCCGGCGCTGCCGGCCGGCACCGTTGGGGTGAACCCGGCCGAGATGATGGCCGGCAAGACCAATTTCACCGTCACCTTCACCGGGGTGGGCGGCCACGGCGGGCAGCCCCATCAGGGCACCGACGTGCTGGTGGCGGGGGCCGCCTTTGTGGCGGCAGTGCAGACCGTCGTCAGCCGCAACACCGACCCCCTGCAGCCACTGGTGTGCGCGGTGCACACCGTCCATGCCGGCGAGCAGGTCTTCTTCCCGGCCGACACCTTGCAGATGACCGGCTCTGTCCGGGCGCTGGACGCCGGTGTTCAGAAGCTGGCCGAGGACCGCCTTGTGGAGCTGGCCGAAGCCACCGCCAAGGGCTACCGCTGCGGCTGCGAGATGACGCTGATTCCCGAGGTACCGCCGCTGGTGAACGATCCGGCTTTGGTGCCGCTGGGCCAAAAGGCCGCCGGTATGGTGGCCCGGCAGGTGGCCGCCCTGCCCCCCACCCTGCTGAGCGACGATTTCTCGGTGCTGGCCGCAAAGATGCCCGGCCTCTACTACTGGCTTGGCACCGCGAAGGACCCGGCCACCGCCGCTCCGCTGCACCACAGGGATTTCAGCGCTGACCCACAGGCCATCCCCTATGGCAGCGCCCTGCTGGCCCAGAGCGCGGTACTGGTGCTGGCCGAAGACTAACCGCCTGCCGCCCACATTCACACGCCATGCCAAAAGCCATGACCCTTTCAGGGTCATGGCTTTTTCACCCAAAGGTCCGGTCTGTCATTCCAAAAGCGATATCTCGCCAAGGTTCACATAAGCCACCGAACGGAACTCGCCCGGGGTGGCGCTGTACTCCACATCTCCCCGGTATTTCTGCGCCACCGCCCGCACCGACGACAGGCCAATGCCCTCCCCGGCACGCTTGGTTGAGTAGAAAACACCGTCCTTCCGGCGCAGATCCCCCTTGTGGCTGTTGGCCATCGTGATAAACAGGTTGTTATGGTGGGTCCGGGTGCTCATGCGGATATAACGGCTCCCTGTTTCCATGCGGCGGCAGGCTTCCACGGCGTTTTCAAGCAGGTTGCCCACCAGGATGCACATGTCCCTGTCCTGCACCAGGCCAAGATTCTCGGGAATACCAAGCTGCAATTCCACAGCGATCTCTGCCGCCTCGGCCTTGGTCAGGTAGTGCACCGCCACAGCGTTCACCGCAAAATTGGCACACACCCGCCGGTCCTCCAGGGTGGGGATGGCCTCGGTCATATCATCACAAAACTGCTTTGCATCGTCTATCTTTTCATCAGCCAGGTAGCCTTTCAGTACCAGCAGCTGGTGGCGCAGGTCGTGCCGGGCAGCGCGGGTGGCTGTGATACTCTCGGCAATGCGGTCATATTGCTCGCCCTGCAGCACCCGATAAACCTCAAACGCGGCGTTCCGCTCGGTTTCGCGGGTAAACTCCACCGCCTTGCGCAGCACAATGAACATCATGAAATAGGTGGCCACCGCCGCGATGACCGACACCAGCAAAATGGTGACATGCAGCCACATTTCCACCCCTTTCAAGGCGTACACCAGCACCAGTTCCAGCACGCTGAAGGTGAGGGGCACCCCCCACAGGTAGCGCCAGTCACTGCTGTTCAAATCGCGTATCATCGGCCATAGCAGGCCGCGCAGAATGTAATAGAACAGCGGCAGGGTCAATAGTTCGGTCACCAGAAAGAAAAAGGGCGCAAGCGGGCTGCCGTGGTCGATTTTAAGCGCCACAGCCAGCCCGACGATGAAGCAGCACAGGCTCACCTCCATCATCAGCACAAACAAAAGCTTTGTGCCGGGCAGGTCCACCAAAACCTTGTAGAGCAGGAAGGCCCCCAGCAAAAACACCGGCAGCAGCACATTGCCCCAGTAGTAGGGCAGCAGCGCACAGGCGGCGCAGTACACCGCAACATAGCCGATGCCCAGCATGATGGCCTCCCAGATCGGGCGGCGCAGCTTTTCGCGCACCACCACAAAGCAAAGGCACACGGCCGTTGCAAAATTAAGCATATTGCTGGTGAACGCCAGTGTCGCGTCCCGCATTTGGCCGCCTCCTTTCGCCATCGCTTTTTCTTTATTCTACACGTTTTTTTATAAAGTGAAAAGAGTCAAAGACAAAACCGGCCGGCCCTTTGGGCTTTCAATTCGCCGCCGGATGCGGTAGACTGTTTGACAGGAGCTGCTTGCTTCGGGGTCAGTTTGCAAATTTTTGGAGGGGATTTTTTGCGTATCGCAGTGTGCGACGACAATGCGCGGGACCGCGACCTGCTGGCCGACATGTGCCGGCGGTTCGCACAGGAACAGAACACAGACCTTATACCTGAAACTTTTGAAAGCGGTGCCGCCCTGCTGGAGCGTGGGGTGGTAAACAGTTACGCCATCGTGCTGCTGGATATCTTCATGGGCGCCGACAATGGGGTGGAAACCGCCCGCGCCTTGCGCCGCCGCAATTTCCGCGGTGCGCTGATATTCGTCACCTCAAGCC
Organism: Ruminococcaceae bacterium OttesenSCG-928-D13; assembly: GCA_030266915.1. Classification (GTDB taxonomy): domain Bacteria; phylum Bacillota; class Clostridia; order Oscillospirales; family Ruminococcaceae; genus JAAYCI01. The sequence continues at coordinate 28,645 of JAJDIZ010000003.1, forward strand.
CGGAGTTTTACCCCGAGGGCTACGAGGTGGGCGCCATCCACTATCTGGTGAAGCCAGTTGTGTATGGCGACTTTTGCGAGGCCATCCAGCGGGCCTTGCGCTACTGTGGCATGCGGCCGGAGCCGGCCACCCTCCCGCTGGTGGTGGACCGCCAGCGGCTGGAGATCCCTCTGGATACCATCCGATACATCGAAGTTTACAACCATACTGTGTATGTGTATACCCAAAATCAGCGCTTGCAAACCAGCACCAGCCTGAATAGCCTGAAAGCCCGGCTGGATGACGGGCGGTTTATGCAGTGTCACCGCAGCTACATTGTCAACATGGACTACATCAACTACATTGACGAGAGCGGCGATGCGAAGATTGTGATGGACAGCAAGGAGATCATTCCGGTAAGCCGGCGGGAACGCAGCAACATCAAGCACGACTACATCAAGTATGTGTGCGGCGACGGCAGCCTGAACCGCTGACCGATTCAAATGTGAAAAGAAGACAGTCCGGGCGCTTATCGGCACGCCCGGGCTGTTTTTGATTTTAAACGCTAGAGCCTGATGACATTTTCAAACCCCGCACTCCCGGCCAGCGCGGCCTGGCGCTCCAGTTCGGCCACAGGGGCCGGGGGCGCCTGCGCCAATTCACCTCGCACCCCGTTTGGGCGGAAGGCAATCAGCTTGAGGCGTGTTCTGGCGGTCAGTTTCGGGCCAAGGGTCTGCGCGATGCCCGCAATCACCGCCTCGGCATCCATGCAGCCCGGCACCACCACGACGCGCAGCTCCTCCAGCTTGCCATTTTCGGCAAGGGTGCCAAGGTTCTCCTTCACGGCGGCGTTGCTCGCCGCCCCGGTGAGCGCCTTGTAGACAGCCGGATCCCAGGCCTTTACATCCAGCATTACCCCGTCGGTCACGGCCATCAGGCCGGGCAGCGAGGCCAATGGCACCATACCGTTGGAGTCAATCAGCGTGGTGAGGCCGGCGTCTTTTGCCAGGGTGAACAGCTCCCGCAAGAAGTCCGGGTAGAGGGTACACTCTCCCCCGCTCACCGTAATGCCCCGGATAAAGGGCAGGTTCGGCGCAAGGGTGTCCATCACCCCGGCCGCCGTCATCCACCGGATTTTGGGCGAGGCGTAGTGGGGGCAGGCACCGATGCAGCGGTCGCAGTTCACGCATTTGGCCGGGTCCCACTGTACCTTTTTGTCTTCGTCAAAGGAGAGGGCCCCCGCCGGGCAAAGCGGCACGCAAACCCCACAATTCACGCACAGCCGCTGGGTTTCGGGGTTGTGGCAGTAGGCACAGGCGATGTTGCAGCCTTGCAAAAACACCGCGCTGCGGGCGCCCGGCCCGTCCACAGTAGACAGTGGGATAACCTTATTCACCGGGGCTGTGGTACTACTCATAAGCTAGTTCTCTCCTTCCCCGCCTTCCCCGCCGCAGCCGGCCTCCGCCTTCCTTCCACCTACACCATCCGCACTTTCCGCTGGGCCAGGCGATTGTCGTCGTAGTTGGGGGCGCCCAGCTGGGTGGTGTTTTGCAGCACCACCTCATCCTTGCGGTACTTTTCCATCTCACTGCGCTTCACAAGGTAGCCGGTGATGCGCACCAGGTCCGAATCGGCAGAGTAGAAGCTCATGTAGTGCATGCCGCCCTTGAAGGCACCCTTCACCACGTCCAGCAGGGCCGCCGGGTTCTGCTGCACCCCCGACGCAATCGGGAAAATATCCCCCACCCCAGCCGGGAAGTAGTGGTGGTAGCGCCCGGAATGGCGCAGGTGGGCGAAGAAGTCCTCCGGCTCGCCCCCAACCGGGATGCGCACCCCGCTGGTGATGCCGATGTCACTGTCCAGCCCCACCTGGGCGTGCAGCACAAACTTATTATTATAGATCGGCGAGTACAGGGCTGTCATCCCATTCACCCGCTCGGTGATCACGTCCATAATCTGCTGGGCCAGGTTGTCGGCGGCCTCGTCCCGGCCATAGATGTAGCCCTGAGGCTCCATCAGCGCGTTGACGCTCTCGGCCAGGCCGGTGACGCCGAACATCGCAACAAACCGGTCCTTGTCCAGCAGGCCCTCCTTCACCAGGAAGCTGGACTGGAAGAAGCCGGAGTCCTCCACCAAAAAGCGAATGCGCTCGTTCATGTAGGCGCCGATGCAATCGAGGCATTCGGGCAGCAGCACATTCAGGAAGTGTTCAATGTTCTCCGCGTCGTCCACCAGCTTGGTAAGGGTGACCCGGGTAAGGGTGTAGCTGCCGCCGCCGGTGGGCAGGATGTTGTAACAGCTGGAGATACCGTAGCCACAGGAGTAGACGTCGAGGTTGGCTTTGTCGTTGCAGATGGCCGGGTTCGAGCAAGCCAGGCTGGTGCCGATCGCCTTTTCCATGAAGGCGTCCGGGGTGATGTCCGGGTTGTACTTCACCGTCAGGTTGGGCACGGTGTTTTTCAACTCAGCCTCCACCTCAAGGATCAGGCTGCCGGCGCGGGTGGCCTCGGGGCCAAGGTTTGCGTGGCAGAAGCTGTCGGTGATGGTGCGGTCAAGGTAAGTGAGGAACAGCCTCAGCTTTTTCTTAACTTCCTCGTCACTGTATCCGTCGAGGAATGGGTCGATCATCTTATCAAGGCTGCCTAGAAACACCGGAAAGTTGGTGATGGAGGGTACGTGCCGGTACAAAATCATCAGGCCGTTCAGCAGCTCGTCCAGGTCTTTGGGCGGATCCAGCTGCAAAAAGGCGCTGCCATTTTTGATGAACTTGTCATAGTCCGGCATGGTGTAGCGCGGCCGGTAGGGGGCGTGGCCCTCGAACAGGTCGTTGATGGCCCCACTGGAGAAAAAGCACCGGGTGCGCTCTGGGATATCCAGCACATCCAGGCCATTTTCGGCACATTTTGCCAGACCCATCACCTTTTGCTCATGGGTCAGCTTCTGGCTGGTGAGGGTGTCGTATGCTGCTTTTGAATCAAACATCGTATGCCTCCTTTGGAACTTATGGCTTATCGTGATATCTCTATATGCCGCCGCTGTGTTTTTTCAGGGCCTCGTACTGGTCGGCGGTGATGGTGGGCTTGCCCCGGCTCAGCCCGATGGCCCCGCAGCGCTGCAGCTTCTCCACACAGCGGTTCACGGTGCGCAGCGAGACGCCGATTTCCTCGGCCACGGCAACCCGGGTTTGCCGCACGGCCAGGGTGCCGTCTTCCGCCCGGGCCTTGGCGTGGCCCTCGTAGTAGGCGGCAAGGAACCCGGCCAGCCGGGCTGTACTGCTCAGAAACAGGGCGCTGCGTTCCCGGGAAGCCTGGTCCAGCAGCTGGTTCAGCATGTAGCGCACCCGCTTTTGCATGATGCCGGTATCACTCTGCACCCAGCGCAGGTAATCGGCCTCGGAGATGGCGAGGAAGCGGCAGGCGGTTTTGGCCCTTATGTCGGCCGCGATGATGGGCATGCCGGCCAGTGTCTCCTGCTCGCCAAACAGCTCCAGCGGGGCAAACTCATAGAACGCGTAGGAGGCGTAGTTGGCCTGCTGGGTCACCGCCATGGCGCGGCCGGACAGCAGCAGGTACAAATCGCCCCGTCCCTGGCCCTGGGTCATCACGTTCTGGCCGGGTTTGGCGCGAACCAGCTTCACCTCGGCGCTGTCTGCAAAACCCGCCAGGGCGGCGCGCACCGCTTTACGCAGCGCGTCCGGCTCTCGGCTTAGAAAATCGGCAAAGGTCATTTAGTCCCTCAATCATTGGTGTTCATTTCCTACCTTTATTATAGTCTTCAGTTGTGTTCAAAAAAAGGTCACATGGCATCTTTTCTTTGATTTTATCATTCTTCTAAACTTCTGTAGCATATTTGGGCACAATGACTAATCGCAATTTGTCACCCGCCACACAAAAGGTCGATTGTGCGAATTTATTATTTCAAATCAAGCTTTTTGGAGCATCCGGCCGCCCCCGAAATCCGGCCCCAAAAAAAGAATCAATCGTGTTACAGATTCGCCAATTGTATTTACTTCGCAAAAAGGTTGCGATACCATATCAGTAGCAGAAAACTAAACATTGTGTTTTAGGGCTAAACGCAACTTAAGTGTAGTGGGCAGAAAGGCGGCTGCATTTTGGACGGAAAACAGCTGGTTGAACTGGCATTCCAGGCGCGTGAAAGCAGCTATTCACCATACTCCGGCTTTGCGGTAGGAGCCGCTCTTTTGTGCGCCTCCGGCAAGGTTTATTTGGGCTGCAACGTGGAGAATGCCTCCTATGGCGCGGGCATCTGTGCCGAGCGCACTGCCGCCGTGAAGGCCATCAGCGAAGGCGAGCGCAGGTTTGCCGCCGTTGCGGTGGTGGGTTTTCCCGCTGGCAAGCAGCCTGAGGACGCAGGCTTTGCCTGGCCCTGCGGCATCTGCCGCCAGTTTTTGCGGGAATTTGCCGCCCCCGGCATGAAGGTGTATGTGGCCAAGGGTGATGAAATCAGGGAATCTACCCTCGAGGACCTGCTGCCCAACTCCTTTGGGCCGGAAGATCTCGCGTTTTAAAATCGTCAGCCCCGCGGGAAACCCCGCGAGCAATTTATAGACACAAAAAAGGAGACAAAACATGAAGAAAAGAACACTTGCGCTGATTCTGGCTGTTATGATGTGCGTTGGCCTGCTGGCCGCCTGCGGCGGGGACTCGTCCAGCGAGCCCGCTTCCACTCCGGCTGCCTCTACCCCGGCCGACAGCTCCGCGCCCGCCGATGAGTCCACCCCTGACTCCACTGCCGGCGGTGAGTTCGCCGCCACCATGATCACCGACGTGGGCGGCATCAACGACGAGAGCTTCAACCAGAGCGCCTGGACCGGCATGGAGCAGCTTGCAAGCGAACTGGGTGTGAACACCAGCTTCATCGAGAGCACCAAAGACGCCGACTACGCCCCCAACCTTGAGAAGGCGCTTGATGCCAGCAATGATATCATCTGGGGCATTGGCTTCATGATGAAGGACGCCGTTGCTGAGACTGCTGAGGCAAACCCCGACCAGCTGTATGCCCTTGTGGATGAGTACTGGGAAGACGGCGATTTGCCTAACGCCATCGGCGTGATGTTCATGGCCGAGCAGAGCAGCTTTTTGGCCGGCTATGCCGCGGGCCTGAAAACTGAAACCGACCATGTGGGCCTGGTGCTGGGTATGGAAAGCCCTGTGATGGATCGCTTCACCAACGGCTGGAATGCCGGCGTGCTCTATGCTGCCAACGAGCGCGGCGTGGACATCCGCAACGACTATGTGGTGGCTGAAACCTTCGGCGACCCGGCCATCGGCAAGGCCATGGCCCAGAAGATGTACACCGACGGCGCCGACATCGTCTACTCGGTGGCCGGCTACACCGGCACCGGCTGCATTGAAGCCGCCAAAGAGCTGGACAAGTGGGTCATTGGCGTGGACATGGACCAGAACAAACTGGCTCCCGACAACGTGATTGCCAGCGGCCTGAAGAACGTGGGTGTTGGTGTGTATGAAGTAACCAAGCGCGTGATGAACGGCGAAGCGCTGGGCGGCACCACTGTTTGGCTTGGCATTTCCGAGGGCGGCGCGGGCCTTGCCACCACCGGCGGCCACCTGGGCAGCGAGATTGAGGGCAAAGTGGCCGACGTTCAGGCCCTGATTGCCGACGGCACCATCGAAGTGCCCTACACTGCCGAAATGCTGCACGCCTTCACCGCCGCCAGCTAAACTAGCTGAAACATTGGTTCTAATCTGGCTGAATTGTAAGTGACCCCGGGGGCCGCGTTTGTCTTAAATGTCAAAGGCGGCCCCCTATTTCTAACAGTAAAAGGTTACAAAGTGGTATCAACCTGGCAGCTAAAGAAAGGAAGATGTCCATGGAAGGGCAAGGCACCGAGTATGCCGTACAGATGAAAGGCATCTCCAAATACTTCGGCAGCTTTTGCGCGCTGGACGAGGTAAACCTGAATGTGCGCAAAGGCTCCATCCACGCCCTGCTGGGCGAAAACGGGGCCGGCAAATCCACCCTGATGAACGTGCTGTACGGCCTGTACGCCCCCGAAAAGGGCGAAATTGTGCTGAACGGCAAACCCACTCTTATGAAAAACCCGCGCGTCGCCATCCAAAACGGAGTTGGCATGGTGCACCAGCACTTCATGCTGGTGGAGAACTTTACCATTGCCCAGAACATCATGCTGGGCAGCGAGACCACGAAGAAGCTCGACATTTTGGATGTGGCCACCGTGCGCAAGCAGATACTGGAACTGGGCGAGAAATATGGCCTTGCAGTGGACCCGGACCAGAAGATACAGGACGTGAGTGTGGCTACCCAGCAGCGGGTGGAGATTCTCAAGGCCCTGTACCGCGGGGCCGAGATTTTGATCCTCGACGAGCCCACCGCGGTGCTCACCCCCCAGGAGATCGAGGAATTGATCGCCACGCTGCACCACCTGGTGGCCGACAACAAAACCATCATCATCATCACCCACAAGCTCAAGGAGATTAAGCAGTCCAGCGAGTGGTGCACCATCATCCGCCGGGGCAAGTATGTGGATACCGTCAAGGTGGCGGATACCACCCAGGAAGAGCTGGCCAACATGATGGTGGGCCGGCAGGTGAGCCTGCATGTGGAGAAAAGCCCGGCCACCCCGGGCGAGGTGATCTTTAATGTAAACGGCCTCAAGGTGTGCGACCACCGGGGCATTGAAAAGGTGCAGGATGTGAACCTGACCTTGCGCAGCGGGGAGATTCTCGGTGTTGCCGGCATCGACGGTAACGGCCAGACCGAGCTGGTGGACGCCCTTTGCGGCCTGACCAGGGCGAACGGCGGCACCATTTCTATCCACGGCAAGGAGGTGCAGAACACCTCCCCCCGGAACATCCGGGACTGCTGCATTTCGGCCATCCCTGAGGACCGCCAGAAGGACGGCCTTGTGATGAGCTTCACGGTGGCCGAGAACATGGTGCTGGACAACTACAACTCGAAAGAATTTTCAAGCCGCGGCATTTTGAACCTGAAAAAGATGGTCAGCCACGCCACCCAGCTGATCGAGCAGTTCGACATCCGCCCGGCGGGCAGCGAGCAGACGCCGGCCAGAAGCCTCTCTGGCGGCAACCAGCAGAAGGTGATCGTAGCCCGGGAGGTATACAACGACCCGGAGCTGCTGATTGCGGTGCAGCCCACCCGCGGCCTGGACGTGGGGGCCATCGAGTTTGTGCACAAGGCGCTGATCGAGCAGCGGGACCGGGGCAAGGCCATCCTGCTGATCTCCTTCGAGCTGGATGAGATACTCGACTTGTCAGACCGGATCAGCGTGATCTACGACGGGCGCATCGTCGGGGAACTGAAGCCCGAGGAAACCGACGAAAAAGAGATTGGCCTCTTGATGGCCGGAGGGGGTGGCACCGCATGACCAAGACGCTGGAAAAAGTATTGCGCAAGCCCCTCACCGGCATCCTGATCTCGGTGGTGATCGGCTTTCTGATCGGCACGGTGATCCTGCTGGTGGCCGGCTTCAACCCGGGCAGCGCCTATGCCGCCATGTTCCGGGGCATCTTCTCGAAGCCCAAGTATATCTCTCAGGTGATTATTAACGCCACCCCGCTTATTTTGACGGCACTTTCGGTCTCCTTCGCGGCCAAGACCGGCCTGTTCAACATCGGCGCCGAGGGGCAGTATATCATGGGCACCCTGGCCGCCGCGCTGATTGGCTACTATGTGCAGCTGCCGCCGGTCATCCACCCGATTTTCATCCTCCTGTGCGCCATGCTGTTCGGTGGCCTGTGGGGAGCGCTGGCCGGCTGGCTTAAAACGAAGTTTGGCATCCATGAGGTTATCTCAACCATCATGCTGAACTGGATTGCACTCTACCTGAATAACTACATCCTCAGCCTGCCCGGGGTGAAAAAGCAGGGCGCCCAGGCCAGCAACGAGATCCTGACAAGCGCCCGCACCAGTATTCTGTGGGACTGGAAGCGCAGCGACGCCGGCAAGGCCTGGGTGGCCGAACATCCGGTGCTGGGAGACATTCTCAAAACCGACCTGCATTGGGGCATCCTGATTGCCCTGGTGGCCGCCGTGGTGATCTGGTTTTTCCTGAAGCACACCACCAAGGGCTACGCCATGCGGGCCGTGGGCCAAAACCCGAATGCCAGCCGCTTCGCGGGCATCAACGTAAACCGCAACACCGTGCAGGCCATGTTCATTGCGGGGGCGCTGGCTGCCCTTGGGGGGGCGGTGCAGATCATGGGCACCAACTCTTTCCGCATCAGCGTGCTGCCCAGTCACGAGGGCTACGGCTGGGACGGCCTGTCCGTCTCGCTGCTGGCCGGCTCGAACCCGCTTGGCTGCATCCTCAGCGCGCTGATGTTCGCCGCGCTGAAATACGGCAGCTCCACCATGCAGGGGGATGTGGGCGCCCCCAGTGAGATCATCAACATCATGATCGGCGTGATCGTGCTGTGCATCGCCCTCTCCAGCATCTACCCAATGATTGCGGACAGCCTGAAAAGGAGGGAAGAGATGCATGCTTAACACCATCATCCTCGCGGTCAGCATCACCCTGATGTATTCCGCGCCGCTTATTTTCTCGGCCCTCGGTGGGGTCATCACCCAAAAATCCGGGGTGGACAACATCGGCATCGAGGGCATGATGACCTTCGGCGCCTTTGTGGGCGCCGGGGTGGGCTACGCCACCGGCAGCCCCTGGTTCGCCTTTTTGATGGGCGGCCTTGCCGGGGCGGCGCTGGCCTTTGTCCACGCCTTCGCGGCCATCACCCTGCGGGCCTCCCAGATCATCTCGGGTGTGGCGCTGAACTTCATCGGGCCGGGCCTTGCCCTGTTCCTCTGCCGCCTGCAATTTGACGGCGCCACCCAAAGCGTGCCGGTGTCGAAGAAGATGCCCAACGTGCTAGACCTGTTCGGCATCAGCAGCCAGAGCTTGCTCAACGTGAACATCACGGTGGTCATCGCACTGCTGCTCACCATCCTGATGGCCTTCTTCCTCTATAAAACCAAGTGGGGCCTGCGCATCCAGGCCTGCGGTGAACACCCGGCCGCAGCCGACACCCTGGGCGTGAACGTCTACGCCGTGCGCTACGTGTGCTGCACCCTCTCGGGCCTTTTGGCCGGCCTTGGCGGCGCCTCCATGACTTTAGGCGTGGTGTCAAACTTCTCCCCCAGCGTCATCTCCGGCCAGGGCTTCATCGCGCTGGCGGCGGTTATTTTCGGCAAGTGGACCCCTCACGGCGCCATGGCTGCCTGCCTGCTGTTCGGCTTTGCCCAGGCGCTGGTGGTGGTGCTGGGCGGCAGCGGCATTCCCAGCCAGCTGCTGGCCATGCTGCCCTACCTGCTCACCCTGATCGTGCTGGTGCTGTTTGTGGGCCGCAGCGAGGCCCCGAAGGCCAACGGCAAGCCCTATGTCAAGGGGGAAAGATAGGGACAGGAGTGCAGTGCGCCGGATTTAGCCCAAGCAAAGGAGAGGGCCTTTTATGCTGACCAAACGTGAAACCCAGCTGCTGGAGCTGATTGAGGAAATGCCCGAAATCACCCAGAACGAGCTGGCGAAGCGCTGCGGCATCACCCGCAGTTCGGTTGCGGTGCACATCTCCAACCTGATGAAAAAGGGGGTCATCACCGGCAAGGGCTACATCGTGCGCAACAAGCCCTACATTCTGGTGGTGGGCGGCCAGAACATTGACATCTACGGCCGCCCCCGGGCCATCCCCACCCGCAACGACTCCACCCCCGGCTCGGTGCGCATCACCGAGGGCGGGGTTGGCCGCAACATCGCCGTGAACCTGGCGCTGCTGGGCGAGGAGGTCAAGCTGGTAACGGTGTTCGGAGGCGACCACCACGCCGAGCAGCTGGCCGCCAGCGCCCGGCGCCTCGGGGTGGACATCAGCCATTCCCTGACGGTGCAGGAACCCACCTCCACCTATCTGCTCATCATGGGGGCAAACGGGGACATCGAGATGAGCGTGGCCGACATGGACATCTACGACCAGCTCTCCCCCGAGTTTTTAGCCGGCAAGCAGAAAGTGATCGCCCGGGCCGGGGCCTGCGTGGCCGACACCGACCTGCCGGCCGACACGCTGGAATGGCTGGCCGCCAACTGCCGCAGCCCGCTGTTTTTGCGCACCGTCTCCACCCACAAGGCCGCCCGGGCCGCCGGCATCATTGGCAAGGCCCATGCCTTTGCACCCAACCTTGCCGAGGCCGAGGTGCTCTACGGCAGGCCGATCAGCGGCATTGCCGGGCTGCGCGGGGCCGCGCGGCACTTCCTTGGCCTGGGGGCAAAGCAGGTCTACATCATGATGGGGGCCGACGGGGTATACGCCACCGACGGCACCGCCGAAACCGAGCTTCACGGCATCAAGGTGCGGCCCCAAAACACTGTTGGCACCCAGGATAGCTTTGTAGCCGGTCTTGTCTGGGCCTGGCTTCAGAATTTCAACCTTGAGGAAAGCGCCCTGGCCGCCGCAGCAGCAGCCGATATCTGCATGCTTAGCGAGGAGAGCGTCAACCTCCAGATCACCGAGGAAGCGCTGCGGGCAGAAATGCAGCGCCTGACAGACGGCGCCCTGCTGGGCTCAGCGATGAATGAGTAGCCTCACCAATCAAGGAGAATGGGCGGGCGGTATTCCAGAACGCGGCCAGGGCTAAGGATATCCTCACGAGGAGGCTGCGCACTGCAACGCATCAGCGTAGAGGAAATATCGGCTGCCCATTCGCTCTCCTCACTCACAAACATAAGAAGGAGCAATACCATGGAAGCGCTGTATCACATTGGCTTTGACGATTCCCACGGGGCAAAATATGCCATCCTGCCGGGCGATCCCGGCCGGGTGGAGAAGATTGCTCAGTACCTCGACAATCCCCGGTTTTTCCATCAGAACCGGGAATACACCACCTGGCTGGGCGAGTGCGCCGGCGAGAAGGTGCTGGTGATGAGCACTGGCATGGGTGGGCCTTCCACCGCCATCGCCGTGGAGGAGCTTTACCAGACCGGGGTGACCACCATGGTGCGCATCGGCACCTGCGGCGGCATGGCCGAGAAGGTGATCGGGGGCGACCTTGTCATCGCCAACGGCTCCATCCGCATGGAGGGCACCACCCGAGAGTATGTGCCCATCGAGTTCCCGGCGGTGGCCGACCTGGACGTAACCAACGCCCTGGTGCAGGCCGCCAAAAACCTGGACGCCACCTGGCATGTGGGCGTGGTGCAGTGCAAGGACAGCTTCTACGGCCAGCACAGCCCGGCCCGCATGCCGGCCGGCTACGAACTGGAGCAAAAGTGGCAGGCCTGGGTGAAGGCCGGGTGCCTGGCCTCCGAGATGGAAAGCGCCACCTTGTACATCGTGGGGCAGATTCTCGGGGTGCGCACCGGCTGCGTGCTGAACACCGTCTGGAACCAGGAGCGCAAGGCCGCCGGCTTGTCCGACCCCCACAGCCACGACAACACCCTGGCCATCAAGGCCGCGGTGGAGGGCATCCGCCTGCTGGTGGAGCAGGACCGCCTTGGCTGAGGCAATGGCCGGGTCAATGCCCGCTGAAACAATCAAGATGCTGCCCAAGGTGGAGCTGCACTGCCATCTGGACGGCAGCGTGCCGCTGGCTGCCCTGGGGCAGATGGGCGCGAAGAACCCCGGCAGCCTGCCCACCGGGGAGACCGCCCTGCGGGATTTGGTGCAGGCCCCGGAGGGATGCCGGAATCTGGCCGAGTATCTGGCCCGATTCGGCCCGGTACTGGCCCTTTTGCAGGACATGGATAACCTGGCCCTTGCCGCCAAAGCGCTGGTGGCAGAACTGGCGGCGGAGAATGTGGTCTACGCCGAGCTGCGGTTTTCCCCGGTGCTGCTCACCGAGGGCGGCGCAAGCGCCGAAACCGTGGTGCGCACCGTGCTGGAGGCTCTGGCCGTGGCAAGCGCCGAGCATGGTGTCGAGACCCGCGCCCTGCTGTGCATGATGCGCCACCACAGCGAGGCCGAGAACCTTGCGGTGCTGGCATTGGCCGAGACATTCTTCGGCGAAGGTGTGGCCGGGGTGGACCTTGCCGGCGACGAGGCAGCCTTTCCCGGGCAGCTCTACACCGGCCTTTTTGAGCGTGTAAAGGCCATGGGCCTGCCCTTCACCATCCACGCCGGAGAGACCGGCAGCACCGAAAACGTGCGCCACGCGCTAAAGCTGGGCGCGGCGCGCATCGGCCATGGCATCGCCGCCGCCAAAGACCCGGCGCTGGTGCGCCAGCTGGCAGAGCGCGGCACCGTGCTGGAGGTCTGCCCGGTGAGCAACCTGCAAACCCGGGCAGTGGCAGATTGGGCAGACTACCCCTACCCCGCTTTTCTGGAGGCCGGCGTCAACCTGGCGGTGAACACCGACAACCGCACGGTGTCAAACACCTCCCTCACCCGGGAGTTTGGCGTTCTTTCATCACACTTTTCCGCCCTGGACGCCGCCCGAATGCAAAAGCACACCCTCACCGCCCTTGACGCGGCTTTTATTCCCGACGCGCTCAAAACCACCCTGCGCGAGAAGATCACGCAGGTATACGCCCAATTTGTACAGACATAGGCAAACACACAAGCAAAAAAACAGCCCCTGCGCACGGCAATTGCCACGGCGCAGGGGCTCTCTGTCTGCTGTTTTTTCGGGGCGGCTGTCTACTTCACCTCGATATCGATGACTTCCACAGTTGTCTTAACTTCATCCACTTTTGCTTTTTCCTTCACGCTGAACAGGAAGCGGTAGGCCAGCGCCGCCAGCAATGCGCCCACCAGCGGGGCCACAATGAACACCCACACCTGGGAGAGGGCGTCCTCACCCACCAGCACGGCCGGGGCCAGGCTGCGGGCCGGGTTCACCGAGGTGCCGGTGAGCGGAATGCCGATGATGTGCACAAAGGTGAGGGTGAGCCCAATGACAATGCCCGCCACGTTCGCGGTTTTGGCGCTGGCGGTCACCCCAAGCACCGTGAGCACGAAGATGAAGGTGAGCACCACCTCCACCACCAGCGCACCGACCATCGAGATGCCCATGTAGCTTTCATAATCATAGCCGTTCTGGCCAAGGCCGGTGCCGTCCATCAGCAGGTCGGTCATCCGGGAGACGGCATACAGCAGGCCGCTGCCAGCAAAGGCCCCGGCAATCTGGGCCACCACATAGCCGATGAAATCCATGAAGCTCATTCGGCCATTCACCAGCATGGCCAGCGAGACCGCCGGGTTCACATGGCAGCCCGAAACCGGCCCGATGGCGTATGCGGAGGCCACAATGGCAAGGCCAAAGGCCAGCGCAATGCTTATCACCCCAAGGGTTCCAAAATCGGTTCCGCCGGTCACCCCGCCCAGCACCACGGCGGTGCCGCAGCCAAAGAAGACCAGTGTGAAGGTGCCAATAAATTCGGCCAGATACTTTTTCATCAGAAAATGCCCTCCAGTGTGTCCAAACTATATTTATTGTAAAAACCCGGAGCCGCAGGTTCTCTTCTGCGCGACGCCGGGCTTTATTTTACCACAACATCACGGTCGAATCAATGCGGAAAAGCGTTTCAGGCTGGCAATAGTCACAAAAATTGTCGGCATTTTTGTGTCATAGGCTATTTTGGGTTCGACGCCGGTATGCTATAATCGTAAAATGATCGACAAAATTCGACAAATTTGATGTTTGGAGGTCGGTTATGATCTCATTCCATCGCCGGGCAGTATCACTGTTTCTGGTTGGATGCCTCAGTTTCTGCCTGCCGCCGGAAGGTGACACACCGGGTCCTCCTATGGAGGCCGCACCGGTGTCATCCGCCGAAGGTGAAACAGATGCCGGGGCCGCGGATTTACCGAGCGCTGATGAAACCAATTCAGACGCAGAAATCACCCGGCACCTGTACGCCGGTGATACTCTGCCGGATCTGGGGGCCGCGGAATGGGCCGAAACCGGCGCCGTGATACTGGAACTGCATGCCAACCTTTACACCGGCGATGGAGACGAAGCGCCTCTTAGCTTTGTGGTTCCCGAGGGAAAAACCGTTACACTGCGCTCCTCTCCGGACGAGCTGGGCCGCTTCAACATTACCAGCGGCGCTCATGGCCCTGAGCCGCTGGTGATCAACCGCGGCACCCTGCTGATTGAGGCCGTGGAACTGAACGGCCTGTATGTCTCCGAGGGTTCGCCGGTGGTGCAAAACAACGGCAACCTCTCCCTTTTCACCTACAGCGGCATCATCAACGGCAGCGGATACGCCGTTGAAAACAATGGCAGCATGACCATGCACGATGGCTACATCCGCCAAAACGCGGGCGGCGGGGTGCACAGCACCGGCACCCTCGTCCTTGCGGGCGGCTCCATCGACGGCAACCTGGGCCGGCAGGGCGCCGGAGTGCTGGTGGCGGCCGGCAGCTTCGAGATGACCGGCGGCGCCATCCGGGGAAACACCGCCGCTGAAAGCGGCGGCGGCGTGGCCATCACCGGCGGCAGTTTCACGATGGCGGGCGGCGTCATCACCGGCAACAGCGCCGGCACGGTGGGTGGCGGCGTCAGCTACGAGGGCGGCAGCCTGAGCCTTGCCGCCACGGTAAGCGGGAACGGCTTTGAAGAAAACGCCACCCCCGGAAACGGCACCGACCTGTACATCTCGGCCACAGCGCCTGCCCCGGTGGAACTGAAAGAGCTGGTTCTGATTGGCCCGGCCGGCGGGCTGTACTCCGAGCAGCCGCTGGAGGCCGTGCTGGCCATCGCCGACGAGGGCCTAAAGACCGGCTCGCAGGTGGAGGTGGAGGGCTGCCCCGAGGGCTCGGCCACGTTGAGCGCCCGGGTGGCCTCAAAGCTTGCCGGCGATCTCACAGCCGACGAGGCGGTCAGCTTTGCCATGCCCTCCACCCAGCTGTCCGGCGTGCCCGAGGCCTCCAGAAGCTTCGTGGTGTGGCAGAGCGCGCTGGCTCAGACCCCTGCCCTGGTGGCCGCCCTGCCCACCTATGCCGCGAACGGCCTTGCGGATGTCAGCGGCACGCTGACCCTCACCTTCAACCGGGAGATGGACACCGCCTCTGCGGGCAAAGTGACCCTGAACGGCGTCCCGCTCTCTGGCGGCGCCTGGCTGGACAGCCAGCACTATGCCCTCCCCTACCTTTTTCTCGCCGACAACTCCGTCTATGCCATCCATGTCTCAGGCTTCAAGAGCCTGGACGGGCTCACCATGGACGCAAACGGCGCGTTCAGCTTCACCACCGCCGACAAAACCGCGCCCTTTGTGGTTTCTGCAAGCCCCAGCGGGCGCTACGCCCCAACCGGGGGTACGCTGCGCGTCCTTTTCAACGAGCCGGTGGAGGATACCGGCCGTCTGGCCCTCTATGACGAGGCCACCGGGCAGGCGCTCCCGCTTACAGACCTGCAATGGGCCGATTCCAAAACCCTGACCGCGTGCTACACCGGTCTTGCGCCCAACACCCAGCACCGGCTGGTGGTCTCAGGCTATCGGGATCTTTCCGGCAACACGATGTTTGAAACGCCGTTTCTGTTCACCACGATGCGCCCACTGGTCACCTCGATCACAATTGACGGCTATGAGGACGGTGTTCTGCGGTTTATTCCGGGGGGCGCCCGCATCCTCCCGATAACGGTGACCGGGGAAGGCGGATTTGCGCCCCACAACCCGGCTGTGCTGTGGACCAGCTCCAATTCAAGGGTGGCCCGGGTGGAAACCCAGCCCGATGGCACCACCCTGTTCCACGCCGGAATCGCCGGCAGCGCAGTGCTCACAGCCAGCTCTGCCGACGGTGGCTGCACCGCCCGGTTCACCATGGTGGTGGCGCCCTTTGCGGCCACCCTCTCGCTCAGCACCCACACCGTCCTGCTGGGGGCAAACGACACTGCCGAAATCGGGCTGACGGCCACCGGCCTTGAGCCGCTGGAGCGCCATGCCTGGCTGGAGCTGTATGACGCCACGACCCTGCTGCCCTGGACCTACGACGCCGTCAGCGAAAGTTTCACCGGCGCACCGGTGAACTGCGTTCTGCGGGACGGGGCCGTCCATGTCACCCTGTCGGAACCGGCCGGCACGGCTGTTCCGCGGGCGGTGGTTGTGCGGGTGGTGGCCATGGTGCCCGGCTTTCCCGACACCCGCGTTTCGGACGAGTGTGTCATCCACCTGCCGCAGCACACCGGGCAGGGCGCCTGGCAAGTCTTCCACCTTACCTCCACCAGCCTGACGGCCTATGCCCTGAAACCCGAGGCCGCGCGCCTCTCCCTGCGGCGGGAGTACGCCGCAGACGCCGCGCCCCTGCCACTGAAGGGCTGCACCGTACGCTTTGCCGAGGCCAACGCCGACCTGAACCAGCTGTTTGCCTTCGAGGTGGTGGATGACGAAACCGTGGCTGTTCGGGTGATCGCCACCGACATCCGGATGCTGAAATCCAGCTACAAGGGCAGGCTGGAGATCGTCTCCAAAAATGGGGTTGCCGTGCCGGTGAAGCAACCGCTGACCCTGAAAGTAAGCAAAAAGCTTCCCACGGTGAAGGCTATCCCTGTCAAGCTGAACTCCTTTTATTCTGATGCCGAGGCCATCCTGCCTGCCGCCGCCGGGTGGGACAGTCTTGTGGAAAACCCGGCTTACAAGGCCAAAAACGACGCCCTGCTGCGCGGCCCAAAGGCTTGGCTGCGCACCAGCACCGACGAGAGCGGCAACCTGCTCGGCCTTTCTCCCACTGACACAAAAAAGCACAGCGGTACCCTGTATTTGCTGGCTTCCCCAAGCGGTTGGGGCGGCCGGCAGGTGCCGGTTTCGGTGAAGGTGAGCACAGCCCGCACCCCGCCGGCCGTCCGGCTGAAAAGCACCAAGGCCAGCCTCTACGCCGAGTCGCAATTTAGCACCGGCGCCCTGCTGACCCTGAAACCCAAAGGCAAAAACACCACCCTGGCGGCCCTTGGGGCGGTCTCTGTGTCGGTGGTTCCGCCCGCCGAAGTCCCGGCAGGCCAGAAATCGCGCTACCCAAATCAGGCGCTCTACACCACAAGCGGGTTCGATCCCCACAGCGGAACCTTCACCCTCACCACAGTGGAGGGTGCCACCCCGGTGCGGGGAGCGGTGTTGTTGCAGGTGCGCCTCGACAACGCCGAGACCGGCCCGGTTCACCTGCTGCCGGTCACGGTGAGCGTGGTACCCAAAGGCACTAAGCTGAGCCTGAAAGCCGGCAAGCAAAAAGTCACCCTGAACCCGGCTGCGGCCGAGGCGGCGCGGCTGCCGATTAGCACCAGCATCCCCGGCTTTGACCTTGCGGCTTTCGGCGGCCTGAGCTGCGAGCTGCTGAACCCGAAGGGCCTCGTCGCCCCCACCGCCCGCATCGAGGGCGGCAACACACTGGTGCTGGAGACTCCGCTGAATGCTGCCCGAGGCGAGAGCTACAAGGTGAAGCTCACCCTGCCGGGCGCAGGCACCGGGCAGAAGAGCGACCCTGATGCCACCCTCACCCTGACCGTGCGCACCGCCGCCGAACAAGACAAGCCGTCTGCCAGCCTGAATGTCTCGGGCAAGGCCAGTCTCACCTCATCCCGTGCGGTCACCGTCACCGTAAAACTGGCCAACTACGGTGGCCGCCTTGGGGCGGACCCGGTGTTTGAGTTCACCACCCTCACCACCCAGAGCCCGGTGGACCCGGCCAACTTCAGTGTGGTGAACCTTGCCGAAAACAAATGGGCCATTCGCCCAGTCCAGGGCACAGCCCTCCTTCCTGGAAGCTACCGGCTGCGACTGGCAGGCTGGACCAGCGAATCCGGCGAGGTTTTCGGCCCCAGTGACTGGAGTGTTTTCGAGGTGATCGCCCCCAAAAACGCCGTCATCCAAAGCGTCAAGACGGTGAAGCTTTACGCCGCCGAACCGGGCAGCCGCGCCACCGTGGCCTTTGACCTGCCCGAGGGCTGCCCGGCTGTGGACACCATCAAGGCCAGGGATAATGCCGGCGTGTTCCGGGTGGATGCCTGGCCCGGCGGCTGTGTCATCCGTTTTGCCAACGAGCAGCTGCACGGCGCTATAAAGGCAAGCACCCTTACCATCGACCTGTACGCCGGAAACCTTCTCCTTGGCACCGCCAGGGTGAAAGTGACGGTGCAAAACATTTAACCTGCCTGCCAGATCCAGCCCCCTCTTTTGGCTGCGGGATTCCGTTTTTGCTGCAATAATCTTGTGATATATTCCGTTTACAATATGGTATACTAAACATAGTACCTTATTACACCTCAGGGCAGTCACTTCACGCCTCGAAACGGAGCCAACGATGCAGCAAACCGAACGGATCGTTGCCGAGATATGCAAGTCCTTCATTGGAAACGTGCCGGTTGTGCGTAAAATATTGCTCGTAATGCTGGCGGGCGGCCATGTTCTGCTGGAGGATATCCCCGGGGTGGGCAAAACCACCCTGGCACTGGCGTTATCAAACGCGCTGGCACTCAAACACAACCGCGTCCAGTTCACCCCCGACGTGATGCCTACCGATATTACCGGGTTTTCGATGCCCCGCGGTGGCCAGCTGGTGTATCAGCCTGGCGCGGCGCTCTGCAACCTGCTGCTGGCCGACGAGCTGAACCGCGCCCCCAGCCGCACCCAGGCGGCCCTGCTGGAGTGCATGGAGGAACAGCAGGTGACGGTGGACGGCGCCACCCATCCCCTGCCCCAGCCCTTCATGGTGATCGCCACCCAAAACCCCAGCGGAAGTGCCGGCACCCAGCTGCTGCCTGAAAGCCAGATGGACCGTTTCATGATGCGCCTCTCGATCGGCTATCCGGCGCTGGAGGGCGAGCTTGAGATGTTGCGCCGCAAGCACGGCGAGGCTGGCAGCGAAGCGGTGCAGCCGGTGGCCAGCGCTGCCGACCTGATTGCCATGCGCGAGGCGGCAAGCCGGGTTTATCTGGCCGACGAGCTTTACCAGTACATCCTTTCCCTCACCCGGGCCACCCGGGAGCACACAGACATCCGGCAGGGCGTCAGCCCCCGGGGCAGCGTGGCCGTGATGGCCCTGGCTCAGGCGGCGGCCCTGATGAACGGCCGGGATTACACCCTGCCCGGGGACGTGAAGGCGGTGTTTGTGGACGCCACAGCCCACCGGCTGCTGCTGGGGCCGGGGGTGCGCAGCCAGACAAACGCCGCCCAGGCGCTGCTTTCCGGCATTCTGGACAAGGTGCCCGCCCCCACCGTGAGGAAACGCCAATGACCACGCGCCGGCTGCTTTACCTGTTCTGCCTTGGGGTAGCGGTCCTGTTCTACATTTTTGACACCGGGTTTTTTTCCTTCCTGCTGCTGATACTCGGCCTTGCCTTTGTGCCGATGGAGCTGCTGATCAGCCTGCCGGGCCTGCTGGGCGTCCGGGTCACTCTGGCGGTCCAGCCCGACGAGGTGCGTGGCGGGGCGCCCATCACCCTGGCCGTCAAGGCCCGGGCTCAGCGTTCCTTTTGCAGCGTCAAGGGGCGGCTGCTGTGCCAAAACCTGATGGTGAACAGTGAAAAAAAACTGCGTTTCCGCCTGCCTGTCGGGCCGGCGAAGCGCTATCAAATCGAGCACTACGGCGCCGCCATCGGGGCGGTGCGTTTTTCGGTGCGCAAGCTGTGGCTGGTGGACGCCGCCGGCCTGTTCGCTTTCCCCCTGCGGGTGCCGGCACCGGTCACCGCGCTGGCTTTGCCCGAAATTTCCCAGCCGCCGCCCCCGCTGCCCGAGGCCGCGCTGCAGCGTGGCGCCCAAAATGAAAGCCCAGCCCGCCCACAGGCCGATTTGATGCGGGAATACACCGACATCCGCGAATACCGGGACGGGGACTCCCTCCGGGATATCCACTGGAAGCTCACCGCCAAACGGGAAAAGCTGATGGTACGGGAGGGGCATTTTTCGGCGGCCAACACTCCCCAGCTTTGCTTTGATTACCACGGCAGCCCCGAAACGGTGGCAGAGGCGCTCGGGCGCCTCGAGGGCCTCTCGAATACTCTGACAAGCCTGGAGCGGCTGCATCGGGTGCACTGGCAGACCCCCGATGGCGCCCTCCAAAGTCACCTGATCGACAGCCAAAGCGCCTTCGACGCCCTGCTGTGGACCCTGCTTGAGACCCCGCTGCCCGCCGAGGGGGCGACCATTCTGCACCAGCCTGCCGGCTATCCCGGCCCGGTGCTGTTGGTGAAGGCCGACAGCACCGAGCTCTACGAGGACGGGCAGCTGAAAGAGGTGGTCGAATGAGCTGGAAGCTTACCCCTGTGCCGGCCGAAAAGCGGACGCCCCAGCCCACCGGCGCCAAATGGGTGCAGGCAGGCGTTTACCTGCTGATGCTCGCCGGCTGCGTGCTGGTGTGGATGCTGGAGTATGATATCCCGAAGATTCCCCAAGCCCTGCTTGGGGCGGCTCTCGGCGCGGTCGGTGCCGTGGCAGTCTACCTGCTGCCAAAGAAGCCCGCCCTCTGGCTGGCAGGCGGCGGGGCGCTGGCTTACGCGGCCGCCCTGCTGGCCATGCTGGGCCGGGTGCGGCTCGGGGCCTCCTACGCCTCGGCCCTGATTTACGCCCGCTTCACCGAGGTGTTCCACCGGTACTACTTTCCGGCCCAGGCGCCCCGTTCGGTGGCCGGGCTCAGCGCCTTCGGGCTTTTCCTCATCTTCGCCATGATTTTGCTGGCGGTGCTGCTGGGATTGGCCGTGCTGCGCGCCCACAGCTTCTGGCTCAGCTTCCTCATCTGCATTCCCTCCTTCTGGTTTGCTTACGCCAAGGACGGCATGCCGCCGGTTTTCCCCACCCTGATGCTGTTTTGCGCCTGGTGCGCCCTGCTGCTCAAGGGCACATCCAGCCGGCTGCGACCGAAGCAGAGCGCAGTGATGCAGCTTTCTGCCATGGTACTCTGCCTCGTGGTCACCGGCTCATCCCTGGCGATATTTGAGATTTCCGGTTACCAAAAGAACAAAGAGGTGCTGGCCACCCGGGTGCAGCTGGAGCGAGTGCGCAGCAGCCTTGAGGACGCGATCCAGAACGGTGAGGTTGCCGAGCTGCTGGGCGACCTTGGCTTCGGCTACGGCACCGGCACGGTGGGCTCCCGCAGTGTCACCCGGGTAAACCTGGCCAAAAGCGGCAAGCTGGGCTTCGGCAGCGGCGACGCGTTCACCATCACGGGGCTGGTGCCCGACAGCGGCACCCAGTACCTGCGGGGCTTCTCCTGCGACGTCTACACCGGCTCCAGCTGGGAGCAGAGCAGCCCGGGCAACTACCCGTTCAAGGATTGGGCGTTCCAGCCCCTCACCTTCAACCCCTACTACGCCTCACCCAATGCCTACATCGTACCCAATGGCTTGCTGAGCGCCCTCCAGAAGGCTTACCTCGTACAGACACGGCCGCCCACATTCCCCATCACCGTGGCATACAAGGAAACACCCAGGTACATCCACACCCCCTATGGCCTCACCGCGGTGGCGGGCGATGGTGAAACCGCAGCCTTCACCCGGGACGCCTTCCTGGCGCCAGTGACCGGTGCCAGCAGCTTCGAGCTCTACCAGGACGTCTACACCGGCGCCACCAGGACCTTCGACAGCGGCTACAGCTTTGTCACAGACCCAGGCCTTCCCGGGCTGGTCGGCATCTATTACGACGATGATCTCGACCTCGACAGTGTCTTTTTTGAGGAAGGCGACGGCGTCAGGTATGATTTTTGGGAGGCCCCAGCCGAGTATCGCAACTGGTTCCAGCGCATCCAGAATCAACATGAGAAGTTCCTCGAAAGTTACGGCCCGTTGTTTTTCAGCACCCATACCGCCGAGGATGTGGCCGATTACGGCCTGTTTGCGGTGCAGCAATACCTCCAGCTGCCTGTCGGCCTCGGGGACGAGCTGCGGGAGTTTGCAGCCTGGTTCGGCCTGCATCCTGCCGAGAGCGAGGCCGATTGGAACCAGCTTGCCTACCTGACCGGTCAGCTGCTGCGGGGCTTCGGCCGCTACACCCTAAGCCCGGGGCGAATGCCGGCTGGCAGCGATTTTGTCACCTTTTTCCTGCAAGAGTCCCAGGCGGGCTACTGCGTGCATTACGCCAGTGCAGGGGTGGCCATCCTGCGGGCGCTTGGGGTACCCTCCCGCTATGTGGAAGGCTACGTGATCGGAACAAAGGACGTGGAGGAAGGGGAACCGTTTGCGGTGCCCAAGAAAAATTCCCATGCCTGGGTAGAGGTTTGGCAGTCCAACCTGGGCTGGGTTCCGCTGGAGGTGACACCCGGCGGCCCGAACAGCGCACACCCCGAGCCCACCATCCCGGCGACCAGCTCCTCCTCTCCCACCAACGAGCCGGATACCCCGAATGACTCCAACTCTGAAAGTAAAAAAACGCCCAAGCAAAACACCGGCGACGTAAGCCAATCCGATGATTCCTCTGTGGCAGCCGGCAGGACCGGCGGCGCCAAAGGCACCTCTGGCGGCATCGGCGCAGGGCCTGTGCTGGAGATAATCGGTGGCTTTCTGCTGCTGGCTGTCCTAATTGCCATGCCGAGCTTGGTTCACAATCGGCGTTTTCAGAAATTCCGCCAAAGGGACGTCAACCTCGCCGTCCTCGCGATGTACCGGTACTTGGAAAAGCTGGACGCCTTTGGCTACGCCTCCAGTGATGCCATGTTGCATCTGGCCGAGAAGGCACGGTTCAGCCAATATCGGCTGGACGCTGACGAGTACGCTCAAATGCTGACCGAATTGACAAATGCCCGTGCCACATTGCTTGAAACCCTGCCCCCATTCAAGCGCCTGTGGTTCTATTGCAGGGGCTTATAAACCGCTGCGCGTTCTGTCGTTCCGAAACTTTACGCTTGTTTTAAATTTTGATATTGACAATCCGCCTCTCATTTGGTAATATAATTAAGCGCGATGAAGTTGCATGTGGTTCGCCTCTTGCAGTTGATATCGCTAATATTATGTAGATAGCCAATAATATTTGGGGGCGTAGCTCACCTGGGAGCGCAAAGTACAGCTTTAGTAGCCCCGGTGAGAAAATATTTCAACAATTAAATAGGTCATGGCATCGTCGATATGGCGTAGCATGGGGGCGTAGCTCACCTGGGAGAGCGCTTGAATGGCATTCAAGAGGTAGCGAGTTCGATCCTCGCCGTCTCCACCACAAAGAACCGCGACAATTCGTTTGAATTGTCGCGGTTCTTTTGTTACAATTACTCACCAACAGCGGTTTGACCACGTTTTTGACCACATTCAGCTTCGGGTGACAGTATTCCCTGCAGCCTGTTCATGCTGCTACGCCGCTTCGGCGAGGTCGCATGGGAGTAGGTATCCCCGGTAATACGAATTGTACTGTGCCCCAACCAATCTGCCACAACCTTGAGAGGAATATCCTTCTCCAATGCCCTCGTGGCAAACGTATGGCGAAGGGAGTGTGGCGTGAAGGGCGGTATCCAGACTTCCTCTATCGGCAGTTCCAACTCCTCAGCTTTCAAGCCCAGCATTTCCTTTCGAACCGCTTTCAGCACTTTCCGGGTGTTACTGTCGTCCAACAGGCCACCTGCCCTATTAGCAAAGATAAGGCCATTGTCCATGTACCCCTCCTTGAAGTACGCCTTATCCTCTTCTTGTTGAGCCTTTTGCTGCTCTAACACAACCAGAGCCTCATCCAGTAACTCTATTTCGCGTTCACGCTTCGTTTTAGTTGGGCCAAGGGTCATTTCCCCTTCTTCCCGTCTGGCGCCTCTACTCACCGTTAAGGTTGCATTATCGAAGTCAACGTCCTCCCATTTCAAGCCTTTGACTTCGCCCGGTCGTAACCCAGTAGCCAGCTGAAACATGAATAACGGTGCGAGGCGTTTACCCTCCAGCGCCTTGATGAACAGACGCTGATCTTCCTCTGACAGATAGGCTGCCTCTTTGCGCTGCTGCCTTGGCAAAACCGCGAACTCCGCGGGGTTACTGGGAATCATGCCATTGCGAACCGCCTGCTTCAGCGCAGCGTTCAAGGTACAATGGGCCAGCTTAATGCTCCTCGTCAACCCCTCATTATTCATTTCGTTAATCATGCCCTGCACCATCTCAGTGGTGGTATCCATCAGATACGCCTTCCCCAGGTGCTTTTTGAGCCGACGAACGCTGTGTTTATAGTTTTCATAAGTGGTTGGCTGCACTTGGTGGCGTTTGTAGCTTTCCAGCCAGGTATCAAGCCAAGTACCCAACTCGAGCCTTTGTGAGCTGTTCACCATGCCGTTTTCAACTGTCAGTGTCGGTGATAAAATGTAAAAAAGTGGCAATTAAAAAATGTAGGTTTGTGGCGGAGGTGTAGCGATAAATGCTACACTCTTTTTTGTCTGCTCTTTTGCAGGCAGAAGGAGTGTAAGAATGA